>CAZXVW010000014.1:0-29749 GCA_964644025.1 uncultured Solibacteraceae bacterium
CTGATTGACACTACGAGTGAAAGGCCGGAAAGGAGTTTCCCGTTTCTGGCTACAGGCCGAGCGTCTCGTGCTTGACCTGTTTGCCGACGCGGTAGGTGCGCCGCAGCAGGTGGGTGCGGTAGACCTTCCCCTTGTACTTTCGTGTTGTGGTGGCCACATGAACCCGGCCCGTTCTGGATGGCATCGCAATTATAGGCGATAGGACCGAACAATGTTAAGAGAAAATATTTCCACTTAGCGGCGACACAGCGAAGTTGATAAATGGCCTAAATGCTTGAAGACAAAAGACCGCGTCGGGAATTCAGCCAGGAACGCCGGGCTAGCGGGCGGGCGGGGAGGACGCCGCCGGCCGGCGCGGTTCGTAGATGCAGAACGGCTCCTCGGCCAGGTAATCGTGCGTTGTCCCGTAAGCCCGGGCGCGGCAGCCCATGCAAACATTCTTGAATTCGCAGATCCCGCACTTGCCCTTGAGGTTGCCGGTATCGCGAAGCTCGTTAAAAATCGAGGCGCCTTCCCAAATTTCCCGGAAGGTCCGCTCGCGCAAGCTACCGGCCGAAACCGGAAGGTAGCCGCAAGGGAAGACCTCGCCCTGGTGGGAAATGAAGCAGACGGCGCTGCCGGCCAGACAGCCTTTGGTGACGGCGCGCATGCCGTGCCGCGGCAACTCCGGCACGGTTTCGCCGGCGCGGCGCGCCTCGGCCCGCCGTTGGTGGATGATCCGGTAGTAGTGCGGGGCGCAGGTGGCTTTCAATTCCAGATTCGCATCCAGCGAACGGTCGTAGAACCAGTTGAGGATCTGCTCGGACTCCTCGCCGTGAATCGCTTGCTCGTCCTGGATGGTCAACCCGCAGCCGACCGGCACCAGGAGGAACAGGTGAAAGGCGTCCACGCCGAGCTGCTGAGCCAGCTCGAGGATCGCGGGCAACTGGTGCGCGTTGTGGCGGGAGACGGTCGTGTTGATCTGGGTGGAAATTCCGGTTTCCTTGACCAGCCGGATGCCGCGGATGGCGGAGTCAAAAGCGCCCTGGTGTCCGCGGAAAGTGTCGTGCGTCGCCGCATCAGCGCCGTCCAGGCTTACGGCGACGCGCTGAATGCCGGCATCGGCGATGCGCTGGGCCATCGCCTCGTCGATGAGGGTCCCGTTGGTGGCCAGAGCGACGCGGATGTTCCTGGCCGTGGCGCGCCGGGCGAGATCGAACACGTCGCGGCGCCAGAGCGGCTCGCCGCCGCTGAGCACGAGAATGAACGGGGCATATTCCGCAATCTGGTCGATGACGTCACAGGATGCCCCGTAGCTCAAGTCATCCGGGGACATCAGCTCGGTGGCGCTGGCGCGACAGTGAATGCACCTTAGGTTGCAGCCAGTTGTGAGTTCCCAGAAGATCAATCGCGGTCTGAACCGCGTGGAGTTGTGACGTTCCCCCATGCTTTCCCCGGTGCAATTTTGTGGCCAGGCGCCCGCCCTCTGAGTCTCGGCCCGTTTCTTCCTCAATTATAGCGTGTTATGGCGCAGAAGAGCCATCGGCGCCCGTATGGATTCCGTACCGACCAGCCGGGCAAAGAGGGATTTGCCCCACCCCCAGGGGCAGAATGGAGAGACATTCAACCAGGGCCCTCGAGCCGGCGGCGCGCATCCAGAAACACGGCGCGAAGCATCGGCTCAGTGAGACGGCCGGTGGAGGTGTTCTGCTGGCTCGGGTGGTAAGAGCTGAGCAGCAGAGGGAGGCCCGGGCCGGGACGGTGGCGGCGGCCGTGGCCGAACGGGAACGCTGAACGGCTGGAAATGCAGCCCTGGCTGCGCAAGATCGAGAGATAGACATCGAAGGCAAGCCGGCCGAGGGCGACGACCACGCGGAGGCGGGACAACAGGTGTAGCTCCTGTTCCAGGTAAGGGCGGCAATTGGCGATTTCCTCGCGGGTGGGTTTGTTGGCCGGCGGGGCGCAGCGCACGGCCGCGGTGATGTAACAGTCTGACAGGCGCAGCCCGTCGTCCCGGGAGAGACTCCGGGGCTGGGAAGCAAAGCCGGTGGCGTAAAGCACGCGGTAGAGGATGTCACCGGAACGGTCGCCGGTAAACATGCGGCCGGTGCGGTTGGAGCCATGGGCGCCGGGGGCCAGTCCGATAATCAGCAGCCGAGCGGCGGGGTCGCCGAAGGAAGGAACCGGTTTGCCCCAGTAGTCGCAGTCGCGAAAGGCGCGGCGCTTGCGGCGGGCGACGCTAGCGCAATATTCCCGCAGCCGGGGGCAGCGGCGGCAGGCGATGACGGTCCGCTGGAGCTGTTTCAGGCGGATGGGTTTCGAGAGCATGGTTTGCTACCGAGCGTAACACCGAGATGTCCGCGGGCAAAGCGGCGAGCGGGCGGAACAGGACGGGGACGGGCCGCGAGCGGCCGGCCCGGCGGCGGAAGCAAGCATCCATACCGGACCCCTTTGCTATCCTGGAAGAAACCCGGTGATCGTCGAGACTCAACATGTCCGGTTTGACTCGCTGACGCTGGACAACGGCGCCACCCTCTCGCCGGTAGACGTCGCCTACCAGACCTACGGCGAGCTGAACGAGACCAAGTCCAACGCCATTCTGATCTTGCACGCCTTCACCGGAGACGCTCACGCGGCCGGCATCAGCCGGGAGACGGGCAAGCCCGGCTGGTGGGACAACATGATCGGACCGGGTAAGGGCTTCGACACCGACAAGTACTTCGTCATCTGTTCGAACGTGCTGGGCGGATGCCGAGGCACCACCGGGCCCAGTTCGATCAACCCGGCCACCGGGAAACCGTACGCGCTGGAGTTTCCGGTGATCACCATGGGCGACATGGTGCGCCTGCAGAAGATGCTGATTGACCACCTGGGCATCGAGCGGCTGCTGGCGGTGGCGGGCGGCTCGATGGGCGCGATGCAGGCGCTCGAATGGGCGGTGGATTATCCCGATGCGGTGGCCTGCTCGATTCCCATTGCGGGGACCTGGCGGCACAGCGCCCAGCAGATCGCCTTCAACGAAGTGGGCCGGCAAGCGATCATGGCGGACCCGGACTGGAACGGGGGAAATTATTACGGAAGCAAGGGCCCGGCGCGGGGCCTGGCAGTGGCGCGGATGGTGGGGCACATCACGTACATGAGCGATGAGTCGATGCGCGAGAAGTTCGGCCGGCGGCTTCGCGACAAGGAAAAGTTCGGATTCGACTTCGAAATTGATTTCGAAGTGGAGAGCTACCTTCGCTACCGCGGCACGCAATTCGTGGACCGCTTTGACGCCAATTCCTACCTTTACATCAGCAAGGCGATGGACTACTTTGATATTTCGAACGGGAGGGGATCGCTGGCCGCCGCACTGGAACATGTCCACGCGAGGTTTCTGGTGATCAGCTTCAGTTCGGACTGGCTTTACCCCAGCTACCAGTCGCAGCAAATCGTGAATGCCCTGCGGAGCCGCAACCGGGACGTGGCCTACTGCGAGATTCCGTCCAACTACGGCCACGACGCCTTCCTGGTGGAGGTGGGCGAGCAGACGGAGCTGGTGCGGGGGTTCCTGGCCAGTACGCACCAGGCAATCGAGAAGAAAGGAGCCTGAGGCGGCCTTGCGCAAACTTCTGGGACGAAGCGACTACACGATCATCAGCGAACTGGTGGAAACCGGCAGCAAGGTGCTGGACCTGGGCTGTGGAGACGGGGCATTGCTGGGGTGGCTGGCGGCGAACAAGAACGTGGAGGGGCGGGGGCTGGAAATCGACGGCGCCAAGGTTCAGAAGGCTATTGCCCAGGGGGTTTCCGTCTACCAGGGAGACATCGACTGCGACCTGGGCGACTACCCCGACCAGGCATTCGATTACGTCATCCTGAGCCAGACGTTGCAGGAGACCCATCAGCCATTGAAGGTGCTCAAAGAAATCTTGCGGATCGGCCGCCACGCGGTGGTGGCTTTTCCGAATTTCGGTCATTGGCGGGTGCGGTGGTCACACCTGGTGAGCGGCCGGGCGCCGCGCACAAAGTTATTTCCCCACAACTGGTACAACTCGCCCAACCTTCACTTCCTCACGATCCGGGACTTCGAAGAGCTGGCCGAGCAACAGCACTGGACGGTGGAGCGCCGCATTTTCCTGACCGCGCACCGCCAGGTGAGCGCGCTGGCGAACCTGCTGGCGGAAATCGCAGTCTTCCAAATCCGGAAATAAACGGCAGGCCCGGCCGGAGTTAGGCTCCGGCGACGATCCGGCTGATGTCAATCAGGTACATCTGGCGGCCGTTGCCGCCATGGGGGGAATCGATGACCACTTTCCGGCCGTCAGGGCTGAAGCGGGGGTGCGTGTCACAGCGCCACTCGCCCTTGTATTCGGGCGGCGAATAGAAATGGCCGAGCCAGACGCGGCGGCCGGTGGCGACTTCGTACAGGTAAGGGTTCTGCAAACGCCGCTTGTCCGGGTAGGTGTCATTGAGTATCCAGCGGTTGCCGGGCAGGTAGCTGCAGTGCCCATTCACGGTCATGACACCGGGGCCGACTACTTCGACCTTGCGGGTTCGATCGTGAAACAGGTAAAAGGCGTTCCCGTGGGAGGGATGCCACGCCCAGGCAAGGACGGTTTGCGGATCGCGCCAGATGAAGTGCGAGGTCTTTCCGTATGGGTCCAGGACGAACAGATCCGTGCCGTCGGCCGCGGCGGTGAACATCCGGGTGGAGAAAGTCCTGTCGCCAGGGGCGCGCCAGCGGTGCAGGAAGATGAAACGCTCGCCGTTCGGAGATACGAGGAGGTGATTGAACCAGTGCTTGGCGCCGGTCCAGTCGCCGCGCTCGTAAGGGATCCGCGCCGCCGCGGCCAGCGGAATGATCAGCCGCCGCTTGCCGGTTTCGAGATCCATCCGCCAGATGCCGGTGTCCTCGGGAACCAGCTCATCGCGGTTGGGGTCCGGGATGCCGGCGTAACCGTAGCCGGGGCGGGTGTCGTTCAGGCGGCGGAAGTCGGGGGAGACGGCCCACTTCCCATCCGGCGAGAGCGCATAGACGGGGGCGGGCAGCGTGCGTTGCCGGCCGGTGGTGACATCCAGGATACGCGCGAGGAAGCGGCCCTGGCGGCGATCGTTCCAGATGACGCGGGAGCGCGAGCCGGGGACCCACTGCAACATGCAGCCCTGCTGCCAGTTCCAGGCCGACGAGGTGCCGAGCTCGGTCCAGCGGTCGCCGTTGGCGGTATCGACCATGCCGACGCGGATCACGTCATCCGGGCGCGGCGAGCGGCCTTCGAAATCCACCTCCATTCCGAGGACGTAGCGAGAGCCGGGGTCGAACTCGAGTTTGTCGTAGTAGCCGAACCAGTGGAACCGGGGCCCGTGCGTGATGGGGCGCACCGGCGGGAGTTTCTCGCCGAAAGCGGTGCGGCGCGCCACGGTTGCGGCGCCGATGGTTTTGAGGAAACAGCGGCGGGAATCCGGTGACATGATGCCTCCGCAGGATAGTTTATCCGGGTAGCAGTCCCGACGGCACCGGGCGGGCAGCCGAGCCGCGAGTTTCCGGTCCGAGAATCAGGAGGGAGGGCCGCGGCGGACCGGCGCTGACCTGTTAGTCTGGTTACGAACGGGAAGACAGGAACCTGGACAGGAAGTGATGAGTCTGAAATCGCGGACAATGCTTTTTCCGGCAAAGCGGGCGGCTGGCCTGACGCTGGCCGCGGTCCTGTTGCTGGGAGTTCTTCCACGGTGTGCCCGCGCGCAGGAGGCGGGCGCGACCGGTCCGGTGAGGATCACCGCGGATTCGGTCCGGAGAGAGAAGCGGGGCGTTGAACGTGACCGGACGCTGGCCGAGGATCAGCGGCGCCAGGCACTCGAATTGTACGACAAGGCGCTTGCATCTCTGGCGCGCGAAGCCGCGCTGCGAAACGAAGTCAAGCGGTTCGAGCGCCAGCGCCAGAACGCCCTCCGGCAGGTCAAGGCATTGCAAGCAGAACTGGACCGCCCGGTACCCGAACCCGGAATAAAGCTGCCCGGGTCGGCGACGGGGGAAGAGATTGAACGGGCGCTGGCCCAAGAGCAGGCCGAGCTCGAGGCCCGGCGCCAGGCGCTGAGGGATCTGGAGAAGCTCTCGGAAAGCCAGGCCGCGCGCCGGATCGAGATCGCCCGCCAGATCGGCGCACTGTTCCAGCAGATCGAGGAGATCGGAGACCAGCTTCGCTCGGTGGCCGAAGCCGAGGCCACGATGCAATGGAAGCAGGCGCAACGCGCCGAACTTCAGGCGCGCCGCCAAGCCGTCGAGCAACAGATCGCGAGCCTGCGGGCCGAGCAGGCGGCGCTGGATGCCGAGGCGGAGTTGACTCCGCTGCGGCGGGCGCGGGCGCAGCGGCGCGTGGCGGAATCCGAGCGCCGGGTCGAATTGCTCGAAGAGCGGTCCTCGGAGGCCCGGCGCGCGGAGAGGGAGCGCTCGCTTGAGCGGGTGCGCGCCGAGTGCCGAGAGGCCCTGCAGGAAGTTCCCTTGCTCCGGGAGGTAGCCGACGAAACGGAACGCCTGGCGGCGATGCTGTGGGGACCGGAGGGCGTCGTCATGCAGGTGGAGAAGGTGACCCGACAGCTCACCGATACGCGGAAGTACAACTCTCAGGTGCAGAAGATCGCCCAGGTAACGCGCCGCAAGTTTGAGACGGTGCGCCTTCGCGGGGTGGCGACCCAGTGGTGGCCCAAGATCCCGGCGGATATTCCGAAGCCCGGTTCCCTGCGGCGGGATATCCGCCGGCACGAGACGCTGATTCCCGATGTCCAACACGAGCTCATCGTTCTGGAAGAGCAGCGGATCGAAGCGGGCGATATCGAGCGACAAGTCGCCGAGCGGGTGCGGCGAATCCAGGAGATCGACACCTCGATGGGAAAGGCGGAACTCGAACGCCGGGTGCGCAGGCTTCTGACCACGCGTCGAGAGCTGCTGGACGAACTGATCAAGCGGTACACGCGGTACTCCGAGCAACTGGTGGAACTGGAGACGGCGGAGCGGAACCTGCTCGAAGATATCAACGCCCTGGATAACTACATCCTGGAGCGGGTTTACTGGGTGCGGAGCGTGCCCGGATCGATCATCCCGCGCCCGCGGGACATGGCCGGAGCGATCGGCTGGCTGGTCAGCGGGGGATGGGGCGCGGTTCTGGCCGCTTCGTTCCGGGGAGTCGGGGAAAACCCGTGGCCGGTGGCGAGCATCGCGGCGTTCTTGCTTGTGCTGGTGGTGTTGCTGCGTCCGCGTTGCCGGGGCGTGCTCGAAGAGAGCGCGCGGCAGGTGGCGGATTCGGCGACGGATTCGTTCCGGGCCACGCTGGCGGCCTTCGGCGCCACGGTGGGGCTGGCCGCGTTGTTGCCGGGGGTGCTGTTACTGCTGGCCGCTTTCCTGAGCCCGGCCGACGCGGTGGAACTGGGCCGGTCGATATCAGCGGCGCTGATTTACACCGCCGCGATCGCGGGGGCTTTCCAACTGGTATTCGAACTCATGCGGCCCGGGGGACTGGCCGAGGCGCATTTCGGATGGAACTCCGGCATGACGGCGGCGGTGCGGCGGGAGTTACGGTGGTTGCGGGCGGTCTTCCTGCCGCTGATCTTCGTGGCAATCGCCCTCGGGGCGGAAGGGAGACGATTTCACGCCCGGCCGGAGCTGCAAGCGTTCAACAATTCACTGGGGCGCGTCGCTTTCGTCCTGGCCATGCTGGCGGCCGGCCGGTTCGTCTACCGGGTTTTCCGCCCCGGCGGCGAGGCGATGAGAGCATCCTTCCCGGCCGGTCCGGCGCCCGGGTGGGGCCGGGTGCGCAACGTGTGGTTACCGTTGCTGAGCGTGCTGACGCTGGTTCCCGCGGGCCTCGCGGCCGCCGGATATTACGTGACTGGTTTCTTGCTGTCCTACTTATTGCTGTGCACCTTATGGTGGACGCTGGCGTTCGTGCTGGCGGGTGAATTGCTGGTGCGGTGGCGCAGCCTCAAGCATCAAAGCCTGGCGGCGCAGCAGGCGGCCGAACGCGGGGGGGAAGGCACGGCAAGCACGGTCGCCGGCCCTGACGAGCGGGCGAAAATCGGGGAAGCGGACGCCCAGGTGCGCCGGCTGTTCCGGTCCGGGCTGGTGCTGGCGTGGCTGCTTGGACTGGTGATGATCTGGTCGGAAGCGGTCCCGCCGCTGCAGATTCTCAAACGTGTTCAAGTATGGCCCTCGGTGCAGCTCGTGGAAACAGCAGAAACGGGCGCAGCCGAAACCGGGGTGGCTGGCGGCCAGACGGCCGGTGAGACGGCGGCGCCGGTCTCACCAGCGACACAACCGGCCAAAGCCGCGGGAGAAAGCACTCAGGCCACGGCCGCCAGTGGTATGCCATCGCGGCTGATGCTTTCCGATCTCATGCTCGCGCTGCTGGTGACGATTGCCACGTTGATCACCGCGAAGAACATCCCGGGGCTGCTCGAGTTCACGGTACTGCGGCGGATGAGGATTGAGCCCGGAGCGCGCACGGCGACCAGCACGCTGGTGCGGTATTTCATCACCATCGTGGGCTTAAGCGCCGCCGCCGCCTTGCTCGGCCTCACCTGGCAGAAGATCCAGTGGCTGGCGGCGGCTCTCACCTTTGGCCTCGGCTTCGGCCTCCAGGAAATCTTCGCCAACTTCGTCTCCGGGCTCATCATCCTGCTGGACCGTCCCATTCGGGTCGGCGATGTGGTCACCGTGGGGGAGGTGGGCGGCTGGGTGTCGAAGATCAGCATCCGGGCAACCACCATTACCAAGTGGGACCGCAGCGAGTTGATCGTTCCCAATAAGGAGTTCATCACGGGGAAGCTGGTGAACTGGACGCTTTCGAATTCGCTGACCCGGGTGGAGCTGAAAGTGGGCGTGGCGTACGGCACCGACGTGGAGCTGGTGAAGAGAGTGCTCCTGGAGGTGGCGCATGCCCACCCGGCCGTATTAGCGGACCCGGCGCCTTACGTCGTGCTCATGGAGTTCGGCGACAGCGCCATCAACTTTGAGCTGCGGGTGTACCTGAATTATTCCTACGGCCGATTAATAATCCGCGACGAACTGCACCGGGCGATCGTGAAGGCATTCGCCGAGCACGGCATCGAAATCGCCTTCCCGCAGCTTGATGTGCATCTGCGGCCGGACGGACCAGCAGAGCTGGCCCAGCAAGGTGAGAAACACCCGCTGCCGCCAGCTCCGCCGCCCGGGTTGCGGGACGAGGAGGACAACGATTCGAACTAGCTTTCGAGCGCGCCGCGCCGGCAGGGCCGATCTAGATTTCGAGCTTGCCCTTGTACATCATGTCCTTAAGCTTGAATTTCTTCTTGATGCCCATGTTCGTCAGCTTGAGGTTGAACTCGACTTCCTTGTCCGCCGGTGAGATATCTACGCCGCCATCCTTAGCGCGGGGGAAATAGACGTACAGTTCGACGCGGTTCTTCTGGCGGCGGCCCTGAATGTCGGACGGATGGACGGGATCCTTCCCCTTGATCTTCAAAGCGGCCTTGTCCTTCAACTGCTTGAAGTCGCCGCGCACGGCATTGCCGGGCAGGCCGGCGACGGCGAGAATGTAGCGGTCATCAGCGAGGTCGAGCAACCGTTTTGCCTCGTCGGTGTTCACCTCGTCGCCGAAACGGCTGCGGACGATCGCCTCGCGGACGGGAAGGGCGCTGACCCAGCGGAGATAAACTCTCAGGGTCGGGGCCATCTGCATGCCTCCCATACCTCCGCCACCGCGGCGACCACCGCCCATGCCACCGGCGCCGCCCATGCCGCCGGCGCCACCCATGCCGCCGGCGCCGCCCATGCCACCGGCTCCACCCATACCGCCGGCCCGGCCCGAGCGTCCGCCCATGCTTCGTATTCCGCCCGGCAACGTCACCGTGACGCTGCGGACCCAGGGGGAATTCGTGAGCATCTTCTGGACCTCCTTCTGGGACCAATCCGTAAACGGCTTCTTTACCCAGAAGTCCGCTGCGTAGGCGACCGCCACGCCCAAGGCGAGAATCAACAGTACCGAAATTACAATTCGTCTCATGTCAACAGGTCTCCCATTGGTGGCATCATACACCACCCGGGGCTCGTATTCACCTCCGGCGGAAGCAGGAGGATCTGCAGCCGGGACGGCACGCGGCGGGCAACCGGGCAAGGCCGACGGGCCGGTTGCGAGCACTCCGGGCAGTGTGGCATTGTCGATTAGTCGCGCGGACGCGGGCAGCGAGGCCGGCAACGCCTGTGGCGGCGGGAGCCATCCGATGACAGACACAGTTTCGGGAAGCCCCTCGGCAACGGTGGGACGGATGCGGTGGCCGGTAGTGGTGCTGCTGAGCCTGGGGATGATTATCGCCTACTTCGACCGGGTCAATCTGACGGTGGCGCTGCCGGAAATGGTGCGGGACTTTTCCTGGAACAAGGCGCAGCAGGGCCTGGCCATGTCGGCGATCTTCTGGACTTACACCGCGCTGCAGATCCCCTCCGGCATCCTGGTGGACCGTTACGGGGTGCGGCTCCCGTACCTCATCGGCTTCCTGATCTGGAGCATTGCCACGGCCTCGACAGCCCTGGTGACGGGACTGGCCAGCCTGATGGCGATTCGCTTCCTGGTGGGAATGGGGGAGTCGGTGGTCACCCCCGCCAGCATGCGATACATCCGCCTGCACTTTGCGGAAAAGGAGCGCGGCTTCGCCGTCGGCCTGTACATGACGGGCACGAAGCTGGGGCCGGCGCTCGGCTTTCCGGTATGCGCCTACCTGGTGGCGGCGCACGGCTGGAGACCCATGTACCTGCTGATCGGCCTGGTGAGCTTTTTGTGGCTGGTCCCCTGGATGAGCTGGGTGAAGAGGGATGACATTGCCGCCTTGCCGCGCAGCCGGCAGCCGGCCGACGCCGCGCGGGAGGCGGTGCGCAGGGTCCGGGCCGGGGAAGTGCTCCGCAGCCCGGTGATCTGGGGGGTCATCATCGGGACGTACTGCTACATGTACTTCGTCTACTACTCGATGACGTGGATGCCCATCTACTTCAAGGAGCGCCACGGCATGTCGATCAAGGAGATGGGGTGGTACGGGGGCGTAGCCTTCGCGGGCATGGCCACCGTGGCCGCACTGGCCGGGGCGGCCGCTGACTGGCTGATCCGCCGCGGCGGCAACCCGGTCAACGTCCGGAAGGGTTTCACCATTGCGGGCTTCGTGCTGGCCGCGACGCAGACGGTGGCGGTGTTCACCCATTCGGTGACCATGATGCTGTTTTTCGCGGTGTTCTCACTGTGCGGGCTGGGGCTGGCCACCGCGAATTACTGGGCCCTCACCCAAACGCTGATCCCTGGCGGCAGCATCGCAATGGTCGTTGGCATCCAGAACACGGCGGCGAACGTGGCCGGGATTGTCGCGCCCTGGCTCACCGGGATCCTGATCCAGCAAACCGGCAGCTTCGACGCTCCCATCAAAGGCGTGGGGATCTGGCTGGTGGTGGGAATCGGGTCTTACCTGTTGCTGGTGCGGCCGAAATACGCGCCGCGGGCGGTTTAGCCGGCCCGGCATGGGGCCTGCGCGCGCAAAGGAACTTGGTGTCACGCAAAGGTCCAAAGACCCAAAGAGCAAAGTAGAGAAAGGTCTGAGAACAAGGCCATGGCGACGCTGATGCAACTGTTGGAGCGCCTGGAAGCGCTGAAGACGTCCTTCAGACCGCCAGACGGTGAGCGTGTCCTCAAGGTTCTCAACGCGCTCTCGGGCCGGGGATTCCCGGACGCGGCTTCGCTGGTTCGCTTCCACGAGGCGCTGCTGTTTTTGCGCGCCTATCCCCACAGCCGGGCGGTGCATCGGGTGGCCGGCCGCCTGCTGGATGGGTTCCACCACCGGGTAAGCGCCTTGCGGGAGCAGGGTGTAGATCTCTCCGAGATGGAGGAACCCGAGATCTCCGGCATCGCCGGGACAGGACTGTCCGCGGTGTTCAGCTACGGCGTGGCCCGGCACCTGGCGCGACGGCACCACACGGCGGTCGAGATTGATCCCGACTATTACCAGAAGGCGGATGCGATGGGACGGGCGCTGGCGCGCCTGCTGCCGCTGCTGGAGGAAGACAGCTTAGTCGAGGCGGTGGTTCCCTATCGTGAGTGGCTGCGCAGGGCTTGCGGAGACCGGGGGAGCCTGCGGTGGCTGCTGGAACGGCTGTCACGCACCGAGAGCTGCCCTCGGCGCGCCGCCGAAATCTACGATTCCTTGGAATTGCTGCTCCGCTGGGAGCTGGACAACTCACGGGCCACGCGCACCCGCGGGCGGCTGCCGGTCCGCAAGGTTTTCGTGCACCAGGGGCCGCTTCTCCGCCGGAGCGACGTCTCGCTCGATCGCGAGCTGGCCTCACCGCCGCTGCCGGTTACGCGGTTGAGCCGGGCCGAGGGCGAGAAGATCCTGGCGCTGGCCCGCGATACCTCCGCCGTCCGCTACCGCGAACTTCATGGTTTCACCTTCGGCGAGGCGGCGCGGGTCCTGCGCGCCGAAGCCGGGCGCGGCGTGACCATCTACGTCATGGGCGTGCCACCTCTCTGGCGGCTCCCCCTGCGCGCCTACCACGGCGGGGTGTTTTTCAAGAACGGCGTGCCGGTGGGCTACGTGGAGGGACTGTCGCTGTTCGAGCGCATGGAAGTGGGCTTCAACCTCTACTACACGTTCCGGGAGGGAGAGTCCGCATGGCTTTACGCCCGGACGTTGCGGCTGTTCCGGCAACTGTTCGGCATCAGTTGCTTCGCGATTGACCCCTACCAGATCGGTTACCGGAATGAAGAGGCGATCGAATCAGGAGCTTTTTGGTTCTACCGTAAGCTAGGTTTCCGGCCGGTGGCGCCCGAACAAGCGGCCCTTTGCGCCCGCGAGGAGGAAAAACTCCGGCGGTATTCCGCCTACCGGTCGCGGGCCCGGGCGTTGCGAAATCTGGCAAAAAGTCCGATGATTTACGAGTTTTCCCGAGTTTGTTCCGGGGATTGGGACCGGTTTCAGGTGCGGAATCTGGGATTAGCCGTGCAAAGAAGGATGCAGAAGGTCTACGGCGGCGACGCTGACAGGATGCGCGGGGCGGCGGCAAAATCGGTGGCCGGTGCGCTGGGCGTAGCGGTGGAAGACTGGCCGCCGCCGGCGCGGGAGGCTTTCGAAAACCTGGCCCTGGTGTTGAACCTGATCCCGGAGCTGGCCCGGTGGTCCAGCGCGGAAAAGGTGGCCGCGGCGCGCGTTCTGCGGGCTAAGGGGGGGCGGGACGAGGCGCGCTACTTGAAGCTGATGCAGCAGCACTCGAGGCTCCGCGCCGCCTTTCTGCGCCTGGGGTCGCGGGCGTAACTCGGGGCTGCTGAGGATCTGCGGGTTGCGCGGCTTGGTCTGATTCCGGCGGCAAGAGAGCGCCGTCACACGGCGGGAGGGGATTCCTCTTCCCGGGGCCGGGCTGGCGGATGGTCCGCATCACCGAAGGGCTGCTTCAACCTGTTCAGATCGTCCATCAGGGCGCGGCGGAACAGCAGCAGGTCACTGGAATTGAGCAGAACGTTGCCCCCGAGTCTGGCCCATTCGATCTGTTGGGGAACACTGTCCCAGAACGCATGGACGCCCGCCCCGACGCCGCGGGCGGCGGCCTTGCGAATGATGGTGCGGACCGCTTCCTCGAAGCGCGGGTGATGATACTGCTCGGGAATGCCGAGGCTGCAGGAGAGGTCGTGGGGCCCGATGATGACAGCGTCGACGCCGGGTACGGCCAGGATATCATCGAGCGCTTCGATGGCCGGGACGCTCTCGATGTTGATCAGCAGCGAGTTGCCGGCGTTTCTCTGCTCCAGGTAGGAGAGCAGTTCCGGTTCCAGTGCAGCGCGGCCGGCGAGGAACTCGTCGAGCCGGCGTCCCTTGAGCGGCCGAAATTTCACCGCGCCGGCAAGCCGGCGCACCTGTGCGGCGGTCTCCACGTAGGGAACCAGCAATCCGCTGGCGCCTCCGTCGAGCACGGCCGTGGCCTGGTAAGGATCCGGGGCCGGGATGCGGACCACGGGAGCCAGATCGAGCGCGGCGTAAGTCCGGCACATCCAGGAAAGTACTGTGCGCTCGATAGCGATGTGCTCGGTGTCGATGAAGACAAAATCGAGGCCGGCGCCGGCGAGCGCCTGCGGCCAATGAGGCGATGGGGAGATGAGGAGGGTTCCGTAAACGCGCCGGCCGGCGCGGAGAGCCTCCGCGAGTTGTTTGCCATTCATAGGAATACGAACCTTGCGGCCCGGCTCAAGGCGGGCTTGGGTCAATTTTACCACTGCGGCGCGCGACGGGCCGGCACGGGGTGAAATCGGGACGCCAGGTTGGCAGCTCAATTGCAGGAATCATGGCAGGGCGTGGTGAAGTTCGCCCGAAGCCGCTCCGGCGGAGCGATTTCCCCCATAAGCGGGGCATATGCCACTGATACGCATCCTCAGGGACCACCCCTTCACGAAGGGAATACCGGAACCGCAGTTGCGGAAGCTGGCCAGCATGGCGCGCGAAGTCTCCTTCGAGGGGGACGAAATCGTGTTCCGCGCCGGTGAGCGGTCCATGTATTTCTGCCTGCTGCTGCGCGGGAGCGCCTGCGTGGAGATTCGCACGCCTTATTATGGCCTCAGCATCCAAACGCTCGTTCCCGGCGATGCGTTCGGCTGGTCGTCCTTGCTGGACGAACACCACATCGTCTTCCAGGTCCGGGCGCGGGAGCCCTCCAGCGCCTTGTTCCTGGATGGGGAGAAGCTGCTGGCAGCCTGCGAGAAAGACGCAAAGCTGGCGGCTGAGATCTACCGGCGGGTGGCCGAAGTGGTGGCCAAGCGCGTGAAGGCCACCGAGATGAAGCTGGCCGAGTTCTGCGGGTCGGCGGGCCGAACCCGAGACCCCGCAGCCGCCAACAGCTCTCCTGAATAATTCTCATCCGGACGTAGTTTCCATCTCCCAAAAGGATTCCTGCCAAGGTATAATGATTCCCTAATCGGGACTTGTGTAGGACCCGGGTTCACCGCGAAAAAGCTCCGCTTTCGCCGGGGCGCACTTGCAGATGAGGTTCTTATCCCCGGTGGCGGTCAAGAATATCTCGGGATCTTCCTTCAAGACATGTTCGGCTGGACCGATGAGAATATACGGGGCGACCAAACCGGTTACCGCAATCCCCGCGGAAGTCGTTGTCATGATACAGGCCGGAACCTGTTTGCTGTTGTCAGATTCATTCCTTCCTCGGGCTGGTGGAGCGCGGCTTCTGGTTTCCCTGTCCAGCGGAGGTTAACCGGGGCTGCTGCCGGGATTGCGAGGAGCAAGGGCGGAAAATTCACGTGGGAAGGGCAACCAAGAGGATCATCCCAGCACCCGAACACTCCTGCTTCGCTTCCAGGTCCCTCCCGCACGCTGAGGCCCTCCTTCGAGCCGGGCGCACCCCGGGAAACAGATACAGCCGGCTGGAGAGGGCATGCGCTCAGGCCACCGGTGCCCGTGACCGCGAAGAGAGCCTCATGGGCGAGAGAACAGGAGAGTAACGGAAATTGACGGCAATGACCCTGGCAGGGACAGTAAGCAAGGACACCACGTTATGGCCTCCAGCGCCAACGGGCAAGAAAGCCTTCCCTATCCTGGCAGTGGAGCACACGCTTGCCGCTCCGGGGGAGGCAATGAGCGCGAGGCCCGCCGGAGGCAGTGGCGAGGTTCCAGCGCCCTCGGAGAAAAGGCAATCATTGTTTGGATTTGGAGCAATACCGGTAGGGGTGTTCCGGCTTGGGCCGACGGGAGTTTGCCTGGCGTGCAACCCCGCCTTCTCCCGAATGTTGGGCTACCAGGATCGCGACGAACTTACGGGAAGGAGACCGTGGCGGTATCACGTGACCCGGCAGACGCTGCATGGGATCATCGAGCGGATTCGGGAAGAGGCCGGTTGCACTAACCAGGAGATCCGTCTCCGGCGGCGCGGAGGGAAACTCACGTGGGCCCTGCTCAGCCTGAGCCTGTTAGCCCCAGGGGCGCAAGCCGAGCCAGAACTGGTTGGCACCCTGGTGGATATATCCGAGCAGAAAGACACCGAAGCACGGTTGCGGGCCGAGTTGTTCGAAACAAGAACCCTGTTGAAAGAGATCCACCACCGGGTGAAGAACAATTTTCAGATCACCGCAAGCCTGCTGAACCTGGAAGCCGCCACGCTCGGGACGGAGGCGCGGACGCAGCTAGGCGATGATTCCCCGCTGCTGCACCACATCACGGATACCTTTCGGGGGTGCCGCGAGCGGATCAACGCCATCGCGTTGGTGCACGAGACGCTGTACCTGTCCCGGGACTTGGCCAGCGTCGACTTGCAACGTTACATCAGCACCCTGGCAAACAACCTGTTCGTTTCCCATGGCTCGCGCGCCCGCGGGGTTAAGCTGAAGATCGACGTGGCGGTTGCACCGCTCGGGATCAAGTACGCCGTCCCGTGCGGGTTGATTATCAACGAGCTGGTGGCCAACTCGCTGAAACACGCTTTCCCGGAAGGCAATCCGGGGGAGATTATCGTACGAGTTTCCGAGGATGAGGCGGGCAGGATCCGCCTGGTGGTAGAAGACACCGGGAGGGGATTACCGCGCGATTTCTCCATCGAGCGATGCGAATCACTCGGAATGCGCCTGGTGAAGGGGCTGACGAAGCAGCTCGGCGGCATGCTGGAGATCACCAGCGAAGGGGGCACGAAGTTTCTGATCACGTTTCCGGTAGCGCGGGACGACAGGAGGAGTTCCGATGAGTCGGCCTCACTTACTCATAGTTGAAGATGAGAGCGTGGTCGCCATGGACATTCAGGCGAGCCTGGAAGCGGCTGGATATGAGACTTCGCAAGCTGTCTCGGGTGCGGAAGCGTTGGCGGCCGCCGAGAATCATTCGCCGGTGCTGGCGATCATGGACATCGGCCTCGCCGGCGAGATTGATGGCATCGAAACGGCGGCCCGAATGCGCGCCGAGCTGGACCTCCCGGTGATTTATCTTACCGGGAGAACCGACGGGGAAACCGTCCAGCGGGCCAAGAAAACCTTGCCGCTGGGATATATCATTAAGCCGTTCAAGCCGGAAGAGCTGCGCTCGACGGTGGAAATCGCGCTGGTCCGGCGCGAGGCAGAGAAGCGTTGGCGGCACAGCGAGCGTCTGCCGCGGTTGGTTCTAGAGGCGCTGACCGATGGGGTGGTGGTGACCGACCAGGAGGGTAAAGTGACCTTCATGAACCCCACCGCCGCGGAGATTTCGGGGAAAAGGGCCGAAGAGTGCCTTGGCGCCGACGCCAGCGAAGTGTTGAGTCTGTCTGGTCCCCAAAGGGCGCCTTCGCTGGCCGATCGCGTCCGGCAGGCGATCCGCGAGGGAACCGCGGCCAGCATCCGGGAAGGCCTGGCCCTGGTTACTGGAAACGAGCGCAACCAGCACTGCGTGGAGGATATTCTCCCGTTGTTCGACGACAGTCACGAGACGGTCGGGGCCCTGGTGCTGCTGCGAGCCAGGAAGGCTGTTGGGCCGGCCGCAGGTGAGGCCCGCCAGGAGCCAGGGGCGACCGGCCGCTCGACCCAGCCTTGTCCGGTAGCCCGCCCGGGTCCGCCAGAGAGTGAGCCGCCGGAGGCACTCGACCCCGCCACGGGACTACCCGGACGCGCCGCCGCAGAACGAGAGTTCCGCCGGCTCAGCCGGGATTCAACCGACTGGTACGCGGCACCGTTCGTGCTCAGCCGCTACGAGTTGATCACCGAACGGTTTGGATCGGCCGCCGCCGACGAGCTGGCGACGTTTTACAGCATCCACCTGGCGCAGAACCTGGAACCGGAAGACCAGATCTTCAGGTGGAGTCCCTCGACCTTCGTCGTCTTCCTGCGGCGCAGGGGTTCCCGGCAGCGTGTCCTCCGCGAAGTGTCCCGCCTGTCGGCCGTGCGCCTGGAGAGAATCTTCCACGTCCACTCGGGCACGGCGCTGATTGTGATTTCCGCGGCTTCGACGGTCCTGGCCCTGGCGGAGTTCGAATGCCCGGCCGACCTCACGCGGCAGGTCGCCGCCTTCATCAAGAGGGAATCCTACCGATAGGCACGGATCAGCGGTGGCGAGCGCCGCCGGCTGCGGGGCTTCGACCAGCCGCCCGGCTGGCGCAACCGGTTGCCGGAGGGATAGGAGCGCCAGGAGAAAGTTTGGGGTCATCCGTGGCCGGATGACCCCAAATGAAATCGCCTGCCGTGCCGGCTAGAAATTGATGCGGGCGCCGAGCTGGATGGTACGCGGAGCCGTGGCCCCGCTGATCGACCCATAGGCGGCCGACCCCATCGTGCTGTTCGGGCGATTGAAGTCCGGGTGATTAAAGGCGTTGAAGAAATCGCCACGGATCTGCACGTACTTGCCTTCTCCAATGACAAAATTCTTGCTGATAGAGAGGTCGATATTCGCGCGGCCGTCAGCCCGGATGATGCCGCGGCCGGCGTTGCCGAACGTGTAAGGCGGCGGGGCCTCAAAGGCCTCGGTGTCGAACCAACGGCCGATGGTCCGCTCGTCATTCGGCAGGTTCGGATCCCGCAACACGTTCGCGCGGAGAGCGCCCGCCGAGAACGCCTCGGTCGTATTGGTCTGCATGGTGACGGTGAATGGTCCGCCGCTCTGCAGCACAATGATGGAACCAAGGTTCCAGCCACCAAGGACCGTGGCGAGGAGACCCTGATTCAGCCAGCGCCGGCCCTTGCCCCACGGAAGATCGTAGGTGGAGCTGAAGGTGAAGCGGTGGATGATGTCCAGAGCGTCGGGGCCGCGGTCCAGCCGGCGGTTGTAGATGTCCTGCCAGATCTGGTTGTTGCCGAGCTCGCTACTCGTCGTATTGCTGGCGTCGCCGATCGAGCGGGCCCAGGTGTAACCGGTGAGGAAGGTCAGGCCGTGGCTGAGGCGCTTCTCCACCCGAATCGAGCCCGCGTGGTAGTTGTTCGAGCCGAGAGCGGCCGAGCGCACTTGCACGTTCAGGAACTGCGCATATGGGCGCAGCCACTGGTTGGCGTCCGGTCCCATCAGTTCCGGAAGGATCTGGTTGATGTTCATCGTACCGATCGGGAGCTTGCGGCTGAGGTTCGCCGTGTAGGTGATGTCCACCACCATATTGCCCGGCAGTTGCCGCTGAATGCCGAAGTTCATCTGCGAAGCGTAGCCGGTGCGGCGGTTCATTTCGTAAAACGAGACGTTCGTCTTGGGTTTCGCGCCGAATGGAACCGCGCCGAAGGAGTCGTCGAGCGGGGGCTTTTCCAGTTCCACGGTCGGGCCGTCACGCAACAGAAAGGCAGGGGTCACGCCGGCATCGGGCGATGAAGCCGCCGCGGATTTCTCGAAGCCGAGCGTGGCGGCGTTAGCCGAGGTGGAGGGACCTTCGTAGAATATGCCGTAGCCGCCGCGGACCACCCACTTGTCGGAGCCGCCGGGCCGCCAGGCGAAGCCGAAGCGGGGACCGAAGTTGTTCCAGTCGGTGTAGTAAGGCGACCTCGGCCAGCCGTTCAACCCGGCGAATTTCACCACGCCGGGGGTGCCGCTCACCGGGTTGATCTGGTAGCGGTCAAAGCTGTTGGAGCGGTTGTTCTTATCGGTAACCGGCGTATCGGTTTCCCACCGCAGGCCCAGGTTCAGTGTCAGGTTCGGGGTGATCTTCCAATCGTCCTGAACGTACCAGGCGAAGTAATAGCTGTACCGGTCCAGTTCCTCGGTCTCGCGCAGCGAGAAACCGTTCACCCACCCGGTCATGAACGAGGCGAACTGGTAACCGCCCTTCTTCGTGGCCGGGTTTCGGGTGCCGGTGGTGCTGAAGTTGTACTGGCCACTGATGATCGGGCGGTTGATGTCGACATTGATGCCCTTGCGGATCTCGCCGCCGAACTTGAAGACGTGATTGTTCTTGACCCAGGTCCAGCTATTCGTTACCTGGTGCTGGCGGATGGGCATTTGCTTGCGCTCGGCGCTGCGGCCAAGGTTCGCCATGCCAGTGCCGCGGATGGCCGGGAACGCCTCATTGGAGACGCCAGGAAGACCGATTTCATCCACCACCCCGCTGCCCAGGCCGGCGCTGTTGGCGTACCAGGTGCGATTGCTGAACGCGTAGCCGACGTCCATGATCAGGTTCGGCGAAACCGTGTACGTATCCTTGAACAGGTACGACGACTCCCAGCGGGTGGGAGAAAACGGATATTGCGCATCGCCGACGCCCTCGAACGGGAAATTCGTCGTCCAGGAATACGGATCGCGGTTGTAGACGAACCGGAAGAAGAACCGGTTGTTGTCGGAGAAGGTATGGTCCACGCGGGAGGTGATGTTGTCGCGGGTGAACTTCCGGGCGCGGTTGGCCGCGAAGTTCTGGGCCCCGGTGATCTTGGTCGGCGGACGATTCGGCTCGGGCCAGTATTTGGTGAGCGCCTGGGCGACCGGGTCGATTTTATCGGCCGGGATCACGTTGCCCGGGAACGGAGTGCGCACCTTGCCCTGCGTGCTGAAGGGATCGTAAATGGGAATCAGGTTGCCGTTCTTGTCAAAGGTCTGGCTGAAATCGCCGGCCCGTTGCAAAGCGGTCGGCACGGTCAGGATCTGAGTGCCGCCGTCGGACTTGCGGGTCCCCTCATAGCCGGTGAAGAAGTGGGTTTTGTTCTTGATGATGGGGCCGCCGATGGTGCCGCCGAACAGGTTGTACCGCAGCGGGGCCTTGACCTTCTTCGTGCCCTCGGTCGGCGCGAAGAAGCCCGCGGCGTCGAGCCGGTCGTTCCGGAAGTACTCGAAGGCGCTCCCGTGGAAATGATTGGTCCCCGACTTGGTGGTGCTGATCAGCACGCCGCTGGCCGAGCCGCCGTACTCGGCGGCGTAACTGTTCTGGACTACGCGAAACTCCTTGATGACCTCCACCGGAGGGTCGATATCGACCTGCGCGGAGGCCATCCGGATGTTCTGGATGTTGCCCCCATCCAGCATGTAAGTGCTCTTATAAGCACGCCCGCCGGCGACGGCGAACCTCGGCTTGGCGTCTCCGGAGTAGTTGACGAACACGACGTTGGAGGACAGGCGCACCAGTTCCAGCGCGCGGCGGTTGGCCAGCGGCATGTCCTGGACGGTTCGCTGGTCGATGAACTGGTCCACGGTGGCGTCCGATGTCTTCAGCAGCGGCGCTTCTCCGGTGACCGTAACGGTCTCGGTCACGGCGCCGATCTCCATCTGGATATTCAGCTCCATGACCTGCGAGGTTTCCACGACGATGCCGGAGCGCTCATACTTTTTGAATCCCGCTGAAGAAGCGGAAATCGTATAGCGTCCGGGCTGGAGGAACGGAAGGACGTAGAGACCCACTTCATTGCTCTGGGCCTTCGTCTGCACGCCCGTGTCCTCGTTGGTTGCGATTACTTCCACGCCGGGAATTACGGCTCCGTCAGGATCGGTCACCGTCCCGCTAATGCGGCCCTGCGCGGTCTGGGCCACCGCCACGGCGGGCAGCAGCGCCAAAAGCCACAGTATCACTGTCCAGTTACTGGTACGAGACACCTTCTGCTTACCTCCCTTTCATAGTCAGATCCCCGCTGCCGAGCATCCTACCACACTCCGCCCGGACAATGATAGTCGGGCAGGCACAGGAAATGAGCGCCGGGAAACAAGGCCGTTCTCTGGTCAGGCACTCGCTGAACAGCGACGGCGGTCATGGCTGGTTCGCCGGATGAACTCTTCGCCGGCATTCGTGGCAGCGTGCGCACGAGTGTCGCCGGGAATTTCGCCGCCGGGGCTGCAGCGCCGCCCGTTTCTTAGTTTCTTATATGATGTTACGGGAGGAATTATGGCAGAGAAGGACAAGAGAGTTTCCCGAAGATCATTTCTGAGCTCATCATCGGTGGCCGCACCGGCGGCGTTTACTATCGTCAAGCCCTACATGGTGCGGGCCGCCGGCAAGGGGAAGCTGAAGGCCGGCCTGGTCGGCTGCGGCGGCCGCGGCACGCAAGCCGTTTCTGACTTCCTCGCCGGCAATGAGAATGTCGAGCTGGTGGCAATGGCCGACCTGTTCGAGGATCACCTGGAGGCGTCGCTGCGGCGGTTGCGCGCGGGGCAGATCCGCTTTTCCCGTTACGTCGGCGCCACGGTCATCCGCGGCGGTAAACCGCACCGGTTGACGAAGGAAGAAGTACTGGCCAACGTGGTCAACAGGATTCAGGTGGACCCCGAGCACCGCTTCACCGGCCAGGAGGCATATCAGAAGCTCATCAACAGCGGCGTGGATATCGTGATGCTGGCCACCCCGCCGGCCTACCGTCCGCTGCATTTCGAGGCTGCGGTGGCCGCGAAGAAGCATGTCTTCTGCGAAAAGCCGTTCGGCACGGACCCGGTGAACGTGCGCCGGTTCATGGCCGCCGCCCGCAAGTCCGAGGAACTCGGGCTCACGGTGGTCACCGGGGCCCAGCGGCGCTTCCAGCGGCCTTACGTGGAGACCATCGAGAAAATCAAAGCCGGCAAGATCGGCGACATCGTTGCGACGTATGCCTACTGGGAGGGCAACGGGCCGATCCTGAAGGCGAAGGTGCGTGACCCGAAGTGGAGCGACGCCGAGTGGCAGCACCGCAACTGGTACTCTTTCGTCTGGATCTGTGGCGGCCAGATTGTCGAGCAGCACATTCATAACATTGATGTCTGCAACTGGGTGATGGGCATGCACCCGGTGAAGGTGCATGCCAGCGGCGGCGCGGCCTGGCGGCCCCGCGAGGAAGCCTACGGCAACATCTACGACCACCTCAGCGCCGAGTTCGTCTATCCGAACGGGGTGAAGATGACCAGCTATTGCCGCCAGTATCCGCGCCAGCCCGGCATCTTCCGGCGCGTGGCGGAGGAAGTGGTCGGGACCAAGGGCCGCAGCAACTGCCGCGACATGGGCAAGGACGGCAATGACCCCTACATGCAGGAGCACATCGCGCTGGTGGATTCGATCCGCGGCGACGGTCCTCACATCAACATGGCGATGGAGGTGGCTGAGAGCACGATGACCTGCATCATGGGCCGCGAAGCCGCCTGCTCGGGCCGGGAGATCACCTGGGAAGACATCATGATGTCCCAGCAGGATCTGATGCCGAAGGACCTGGGCCCGAACGCCAAGATCCCGGTGCCGCCGCTGCCGGTGCCCGGCGAGTACAAGTTCGTGTAAGCGGCCGTTGTTCCCGGCGGGCGGGGTCCGGTTGACTCAAGCCGGGCGGAGGTTGCCGGCGCGGATCAGGCGCCGGCGGCCCCGGCCGGTGCGCAGCCACAGGAATCCGGATGCATCCAGCCCATCGGTGACGCCCTCCAGTGCGCCGGCGACCACCCTCCGGCCGTAAACATAGCTCGAAGCTTGCGAGAACAGGCGCAGGATCGGATCCGGCCCTTCCTCGGCGACCAGCTTGATGTAGGTATCAACGGCAGGAAGCAGATGGCGGAGCAGATCCTCCCGGGAATGTTCGCGGCCGGTGGCGAGGCGCAGCGAGGTTGCCACGGCGGCGAGCTCGGGCGGAAAACGCCGGTGGTTCAGGTTGACGCCGATGCCGGCGATCACCTTTCCGCCCTCCAGTTGCACGAGGATGCCCGCGCACTTGCGGTCGCCGATCAGAACATCGTTGGGCCAGCGCAGGTCGCAAGAGATGCCGGCGTAGCGCTGGATGGCCTCCTGGGCCGCCAGCCCCAGGGCCAGGGTAAGGACGGGCGGCGAATCCGTTTGGGAGGGAGGCGCCAGCACCAGGGAACAGTACAGGCCCAGGCCGCGCGCCGAATACCATTGGCGGCCGAGGCGCCCTTGCCCAGCGGTCTGCTCTTCGGCGACGACAACGGTCCCGGGCGGATGCAGGGCGGCGTCGATCATGGTCGAGGGGGTCCGGTCCAGGTAAATGATTTTCCAGGTCACGCTTGGTCGAACTCGATCCGGAAGTTGAGGTTCACGGCCGGCGCCGAGTGGGTGATGGCGCCGCAGGAGATGAAATCAGCCCCGGTTTCGGCGTAAGCGCGAACGTTGGCCAGCGTGATGCCGCCGGAAAGCTCGACCTTCGCCCGGCCGCCAATAAGCCGGATCCACTCCCGCGCCTGCTCCGGCGTCAGGTTGTCCAGCAAGAGGTGATCCGCCCCGCAGGCGAGCGCTTCCTCCAGCTCGGCGCGGGAGCGAACTTCGATTTCGACCGGTAAGCCCGTAGTGCGCGCCCGTTCCAGGGCCGGCCGCACTCCGCCGGCCGCGGCGATGTGGTTGTTCTTGATCAGAATGGCGTCGAACAATCCCATCCGGTGATTGGCGGCGCCGCCCGCCGCGACGGCCATTTTCTCCAGGCGGCGCAGCCCGGGCGTAGTCTTGCGCGTATCCAGCACCCGGCAGCCGGTGCCGGCGACGGCCTCGGCGTAACGGTGGGCCAGAGTGGCCACCCCGCTGAGCCGCTGGAGGAAATTCAGCGCGACGCGCTCGCATTCCAGCAACGTCCGCGCGCGCCCGCGAACGATGGCGACTGCCCGGCCCGCCTTCACCGCGTCGCCGCTGGCGGCGGCCAGCTCCAGGCGCTCGACGCCCCCGCGCATTTCATAGATGAGCGGCAGCAGCTCAACGCCGGCTACGACCAGCGGCTGGCGGGCGACAAACTTGCCGCCGGCAACCAGCTCCGCCGGAACAGTCGCCTGGGAAGTAATGTCGCCGGAGCCGATGTCCTCTTCGAGCGCCCGGCGAACGGCATCGCGAATTTCCGGGTGCGAGACGTCAAACGTCATTCGAGGCCTTCCAGCGTCGCGCGGCTTTTTTCGAGTTGCGCCTGGTAGTCGGCCAGCCTGGCGCGAATATTGCCGACCACGTGCGCCGGCGCGCGCGAGACGAACTCCCGGCTCGCGAGCTGGCGGTTCGAATTCTCCACCAGCTTTTCCAGCCGGGCGACCTCTTTGCGCAAGCTCTGCCGAAGCGCTTCGAGCCTGGCCGCCGGCACCTGCAGCACGAGGTCAAAGGCGGGCGTGGACCGCTTTACGCCGCCGGCTGCCGGCGCCTCGTCCTGGCTGAGCCGGAGCTCGGCGCGGGCAAGCACGCGGATCGCCTCGGCGTTTTCCACGGCCACCTGGTATGCCGCCGGCCGGGCATAGAGGACGCCGGTGAGCTGCTCCCGCGGATCCAATTTCAAGCGGGCGCGCAGGTTGCGGACCGAAACGATGATCTCCTGCAGCAACTCCATCTGGCGCTCGGCTTCCGGATCCTCCCATTCCTTGCGGGGTTGCGGGTAACGGGCGAGCGCGATGGATTGGGGGCGGTCCCCCGCGCCGGCCGCGAGCCGCTGCCAGAGTTCCTCGGTAATGAACGGCATGGCCGGGTGCAGCAGGCGCAAGGCCGTCTCGAAGACGGTCAGCGTGTTGCGCCAGTCCGGCGTGAGTCCCGAATTCTCGGTGAAGCGGAGCTTCTTGAGTTCCAGGTACCAGTCGCAAAGCTCATGCCAGAAGAAGTGCCAGAGAGTCTGCGCGACCTCGTGATAGCGATAGCTGGCGATGCCGCGGTTGGCCAGGTCGGCGCAGCGCGCCAGGCGGCTGAACATCCAGCGGTCTTCGAGCGGGGCGTTCTCGAGCGCCTCGCCGGCCGGGATGCACGGCTCGACACCGCTGGCCTCCATCTTGAGAAACAGCAAGCGGGCGGCGTTCCAGATCTTGTTGGCAAAAGCCCGCGAGGAGATCATGCGCTCCTCGGTGAGCACGATGTCGGTGCCCGGAGCGGCGCCTTGCAGCAGCGCCATTCGCACGGCGTCGGTGCCGTACTTCTCGGTGACCTCGAGCGGATCGATCACGTTGCCCTTGGTCTTCGACATCTTCTGTTTTTCAGCGTCCCGGACCAGGCCGTGGATATAGACCTCACGGAAGGGAACGTCGCCCATGAATTCCAGGCCCAGCATGATCATCCGGGCGACCCAGAAGAAGAGAATGTCGAAGCCGGTGATCAGCAGCGAGGTGGGATAGAAAGTTTCCAGGTCGCTGGTCTCGTCCGGCCAGCCCATGGTGGAGAAGGGCCATAGTCCGGAGCTGAACCAGGTATCGAGGACGTCAGGGTCGCGCGTCAGGTTCTCTGAGCCGCACTGGCCGCAGCGGGAAGGGGTTTCGCGAGCCACGGTGATCCCGCCGCAATCGGCGCAATGCCAGGCCGGGATGCGGTGGCCCCACCAGAGCTGGCGCGAGATGCACCAGTCACGGATGTTGTACATCCATTCGAAGTAAGTCTTGGTCCAGTTTTCCGGGATAAACCGGATGCGGCCGTCCTTGACCGCTTCGATAGCCGGTTCGGCGAGCGGTTTCATCCTGACGAACCATTGCGTCGAGATAAGCGGCTCCACCGGGGTTTTGCAGCGCTGGCACTTGCTCAGGCTGAGCGGGTAAGGCTCGACCTTTTCGAGCAGGCCGAGTTGTTCCAAATCGGCCAGCACGCGCTTGCGGGCCTCGAAGCGGTCCAGGCCGGCGTAGGGGCCAGCGGCAGGGGTGATCCTGCCGTTCTCGTCGATCACCTTGATCCTGGGAAGACTGTGCCGGTTGCCGACCTCGAAGTCATTCGGA
Source organism: uncultured Solibacteraceae bacterium (assembly GCA_964644025.1). Lineage (GTDB taxonomy): Bacteria > Acidobacteriota > Terriglobia > Bryobacterales > Bryobacteraceae > CAZXVW01. Next base: position 26,479 of record CAZXVW010000014.1, read on the forward strand.
TCGTGCGCCGGAGTTACCTTCACCACGCCGGTGCCGAATTCCGGATCGGCGAACGAATCGGCAACCACGGGAATCGGCCGGTTCATGAGCGGGAGCGTCACCAGTTTCCCGTGAAGATCGCGGTAGCGTTCGTCGTCGGGATGGACAGCGCAGGCGGTGTCGCCGAGCATCGTTTCCGGCCGGGTGGTGGCCACAACCACGTAGCGGTCCGTTCCATTGACCGGGTAACGGATGTGCCACAGGTTGCCTTCGGTCTGCTCGTAGACCACTTCGAGATCGGACAGAGCCGTATGGCAGCGGGGGCACCAGTTGACCATGTAGTCGCCGCGGTAGATCAGACCCTTCTCGTAAAGGCGGACGAAGACCTCGCGCACAGCGCGGGAGAGGCCCTCGTCCAGGGTGAAGCGCTCGCGGGTCCAGTCGCAGGAAGCGCCCAGGCGAATCATCTGCTTGACGATGGTCCGGCCATACTCCTGCTTCCACTGCCAGACGCGCTGCTCGAACTTTTCGCGGCCGAGGTCGTGGCGGCTGAGGCCCTCGGCGGCCAGTTGGCGCTCGACCACCATCTGCGTGGCGATGCCGGCGTGGTCGGTGCCGGGCAGCCAGAGGGTGTTGTCGCCGCGCATCCGGTGCCAGCGGATGGTGACGTCGATCTCGGTGTGCTCGAGCATGTGCCCCATGTGGAGGCTGCCAGTGACGTTCGGCGGCGGGATCACGAGCGAGAAGACGGGTGCGTCGCTGTCTTCGCGGGGAGTGAAGATGCCGGCCTCGATCCACCACCTTGCCCAACGTGGCTCGAACCGCTGGGGTTCATAGACTTTGCTGATTTCCATGGATGAACTTCCAATTTTAGCATCGGGGTGGCGACGCCCCCGCCGACGGAGCATTTGCCGGCGCCCTCTCCGCGCGGCCGAGCAAACGACGCCGGAAGCGACAGGAAATCAAGACGTCACCAACGCCAGCTTCGGAAAGGCGGCGCTGTAAATCCGGTTGTCAACAGTGAGTAGGCGGTGGCCGCAGTAGAAAGCGCGGGCGCCGGATCAACCGGCGGGTACACGAGAAGCGGTGAAACGCCGGCGGCGGTTTCCAGTAGAATCGTACTGCTATGAAATTCCAAAACCGGCGCGATTTCCTTGCGGCCTCCCTGGCGGGGGGCTTGGGCTGGACGCTGTCGTGTGCAAGTAAGAAACCGGCGCGCCCTCCCAATATCGTTTTCCTCATGGCCGACGATCTCGGCTACGGGGACCTGGGCTGCTACGGCCAGACCAGGATCCGCACGCCGAACATAGACCGGCTGGCCGCCGAGGGCATGAAATTCACCGACGCTTACGCCGGCTGCACCGTCTGCGCCCCGTCGCGCAGCGTGCTGATGACCGGTCTCCACATGGGCCACACCTCGGTGCGTTCAAACCCGGGTGGCGTGCCGCTGCTGGCCGAGGACGTCACCGTGGCGGAGATCCTGAAGCAGGCCGGCTACGCCACCGGCTGTTTCGGCAAGTGGGGTCTCGGCGACATCGGCACCGATGGCGTGCCCTGGAAACAGGGTTTCGATGAGTTCTTCGGCTACCTGCACCAGGTGCACGCCCACTTCTACTACCCGGAATTTCTTTACAAGAATGACCAGGAGTACCCGCTGCCCGGCAATGAGAACAAGCACCGGAGCACTTACTCCCATGATGTGATCGCGGAGCAGGCGCGCGAGTTCATCCGGAACCACAAAGACCAGCCGTTCTTCTGCTACGTGCCGTTCACCATCCCTCACCTGGAGCTGCTGGTGCCCGAGGACTCGATGGCCGAGTACCGGGGGCAGTTTCCGGAGCCGCGGCCGTTTCATGACCCGCGCGGCCACTACGCGGACCAGCCGGCGCCGCGAGCCGCCTACGCCGCCATGGTGACGCGCATGGATCGCGACGTGGGGCGGATGATGGCGCTCGTAGCCGAGCTTGGCATCGACGAAAACACGCTGGTCATCTTCACTTCTGACAACGGGGCAGCCACGCCGTTGTGGGACCCGGAGGACTACTTCAACTCGGCTGGCGGTTTCCGGGGGCACAAGCAGAACTTCTACGAGGGCGGCATCCGCGTGCCGCTGGTGGCGCGCTGGCCGGGCCGGATCGCGGCTGGTTCGGTGAGCCACCTGCCGTGCGCTTTTTGCGATTTCCTGCCCACGGCTTGCGAGCTAAGCGGGCAGGGGATTCCGCCGTACACCGACGGCATCTCGATCCTGCCGGCACTGCTGGGCAAAGGCAAGCAGAAGGAACACGAGTTCCTTTACTGGGAATTGCCGCGGTACAACAACACGACTCACCAGTTCCGCGAGGAAATCCCGCGGCAGGCGGTGCGCATGGGGAACTGGAAAGCGGTGCGGCCGGTTCCGGACGGCCCGCTGGAGCTTTACAACCTGGAAGCCGATCCGAAGGAAACCACCAACGTGGCCGCCGGCAACCCCGCAGTGATGGCCAAGATCGAGGAGTATCTCAAGCGCGCCCGCTACGATCCGCGCCCGCAGTCGCAGCCGGAGCACGACTGGTGGACGAAGTAGGGCGGTTACGCGCAAAAAGGGGATGTCTCACGCCAAGGCGCAAAGGCACAAAGATGCTCAATCACAAAGATTCTCCATTGTGTTGAGATCGCCTGGAGGCGGTGTCCCGAACGCCCGCGGAGGTCCCTCCCGGCCAGGGGCGCGCCCCCGGATCGCCGCTCCCTCACGGAACAGATACCAGCCCCTTAACTCCCTTTTTCTTTTCTTTGCGCCTTTGCGGCTTGGCAGGAAACTTTCCTGCGATTTTGCGCGGGCAGAGTAACTACCTACATAGTGTCCGAAAACGACATTGCCAAACAGATTGTTGATGCCGCCTTTCGCGTGCATACGAGGCTCGGTCCGGGGTTGTTCGAGACCGTCTACGAGACCGTGATGGCTTACGAACTCGGGCGGCGCGGCCTCCGCGGGGCGCGGCAATTTCCAGTCACTATCGAATACGATAGCGTGAAGCTATCGAATGCGTTCCGGGCGGATCTGTTGGTGGAAGAGAAAGTCATCGTGGAGATCAAGTCCGTGGACGCGCTGGCGCCGGTCCACTTCAAGCAGCTCCTGACTTATCTTCGGCTGGCCAACAAGAAGCTGGGCCTGTTGATCAATTTCAACGAGCGCCTCATCCGCGACGGCATTCACCGGGTGGTCAACGGACTGGAAGTCCAGGAGGGGCACGCAGACAAGGGATGTCTCACGCCAAGGCGCAAAGGCACAAAGATGCTCAATCACAAAGATTCT
>CAZXVW010000014.1:29849-38092 GCA_964644025.1 uncultured Solibacteraceae bacterium
GGGATGTCTCACGCCAAGGCGCAAAGGCACAAAGATGCTCAATCACAAAGATTCTCCATTGTGTTGAGATCGCCTGGAGGCGGTGTCCCGAACGCCCGCGGAGGTCCCTCCCGGCCAGGGGCGCGCCCCCGGATCGCCGCTCCCTCACGGAACAGATACCAGCCCCTTAACTCCCTTTCTCTTTTCTTTGCGCCTTTGCGGCTTAGCGTGCCCTCTTGTATTGCTCCACCTCTTCCCCGTAAGGGCCTTTCCTGGTGCGCTCCAGCACCGCAGCCTGTTCGGCCTTCGACATCGGCTGCGCCGTCTTGACGACCAGGACGTTCTGCTCGAGCTGCTCCACGGTTTCGACGCCGGAGACCAGCGTGTCGATATCCTGGCTGAGGGCGAACCGGAGGCACTCCTCGATCGGCGCGATCCGGTGACGGCTGATGCTACCCATCCCGTTCGACTTGATGGCCACCACGCCCAGTCCCCTGGCGCGGGCCTTGGGGATGACGTTCTTGATGAAGCTCTTGTAATGCGGGTCCACCAGGTTCACCGGGTGCTGGATTGTTTCCCACCCATCATAGGCAGCCAGCAGCCGCTGGTGAACGGCCGGGTCCCGGTGCCCGGTGAAGCCGATGTGCCGCACCTTGCCTTGCTCCTTCGCCTTGACGAAGGCTTCCAGCGCCCCGCCTGGAGCAAGGATCTGGTCCACCTCTTCCTGGCTCATCACCTGGTGGCACTGCCACAGGTCGAGGTAATCGGTCTTCATGCGGCGCAGCGTCTCCTCCAACTGGCTCATGGCGCCTTTTGCGTCGCGCTTATCGGCCTTGCCCATCAGCAGGATCTTCCCCCGCTGGCCCTGGCTGATGGCCTTGCCGTACGCGCGGTCGCTTGCGCCGTCATGGTAGAGGTACGCGCTGTCAAAGAAGTTGACGCCCAGCTCCATGGCGCGGTGGATGAGCCGAATGGCGTTTTCCTCACCGCGCTTGCGCATGTGATAGCCGCCGAGCGTGAAACGCGAAACCTTGAGGCCGCTTTTGCCCAGAGTAGCCATTGGCATCGGAGTCTCGGCCAGCAATCTCAGCCGGGAACCCAGGGCCAGGGCCGGAAACTGCAGGAATGATCTACGTTGCATCGGAACCCCCCTCGGTCAGGTTTCCTTCCATTGTACCGGGATTCTATTCCTTCAACCGCCCCAGCGGGCGAATGTGTTGCCGGAGGTCGTCCTCGAAAGCCTGCGCCATTTTTTCGAGCCGCCGCACCAGGTCCGGGTGGCGCGCGCTGACGTCGTGTTTCTCGCCGACGTCGTTGCCGAGGTTGTACAGCTCGGTGCCGCGCAGGCGGGCACCGTCCTCCATCTTCAGCCAGAGCTTCCAGTTGCCGTGGCGGATAGCCTTCATGTTCGGCAGGCGCGGGTTGCGCCGTCCGCCGGCAAAGAAATAGAAGTTCTCGTGCGGGGTCCTGGCTCCGGGCTGGCTCATGAGCGGGAAGATGTCGCGGCCGTCGATGATGCGGTCTGTGGGCAGCTTGGCTCCGGCAAGTTTCGCCAGCGTCGGGTACAAGTCCATATTGGCGGCGACTTCGGTGGTGACCAGCCCGGCCGGGATCTTGCCCGGCCAGCGAGCGATGGCGGGCACTCTCATGCCGCCCTCGTAGCAGGTGCCCTTGCCCGCGCGCAGCGGCCCAGCCGAGCCGCCGTCGATGCCGTACTGCAGCCACGGACCATTGTCGGAGGTGAAAAACACCAAGGTGTCCTCGTCGAGGCCGAGTTCCTTCAATTTGGCGAGGATCTGGCCGACGCTCCAGTCGAGCTCCTGGACCACGTCACCGTAAAGACCACGGAGGGAGACACCCTCGAAGCGCTTGGAGCGGAACAGCGGCACGTGCGGCATCGAGTGGGGCAGGTACAAAAAGAACGGGCGGTCCTTGTTGGCGGTGATAAATTTGAGCGCCTCGTTCGTGTAATCGCTGGTGAACCGGGTCTGGTCAGGGTTGAGCGCCAGGACCTCGTCGTCGCGCATCAGCGCCAGCGGTTGCGGGAATCCGCCGCCGGGCGGGAAGTAAGTTCCCTGGCCGGCGTAGCCGGTGAGGGCGGCGCGGGCGCGGGCCGCCTTCATGCGCTCGTCTTCGTTCGGCCGGGGCGGCATCTTCGGGTGATAGGGCCACATGTCGTTCGAGTAGGGCAGCCCATACCAGTGATCGAACCCGTGGCGGATGGGCCGGAACTCGGGTGCATCGCCGAGGTGCCACTTGCCGATGATCATGGTGGCGTAACCCTGCGTCTTGAGCAGCTCGGCGATAGTGATCTCGTCCGGGTTGATGCCGGTTTTGGCGCCGGGCGTGTGATTGAAGGCCAGGCTGACCCGGGGCGGATAGCAGCCGGTCATCAGGGCCGCCCGGGACGGGCCGCAGAACGGGGCCGCATAGAAGCTGGTGAACTTCACACCTTCTTGCGCCATGCGGTCCAGGTTCGGCGTCTTGATGTTGGGCGAGCCGTAGACGCCGACGTCGCCGTAGCCCTGGTCGTCGGTGAAGATAATAATGAAGTTCGGCTTCCGGGCCGCGAAGGCGGCCGCAGTCGCCAGGAGCAGAAACGCAAACGCAGCGGCGATTCGTCGCATGATGAAAAACTTTATCACATCGGTGCGCCGGCGGTGGCGTAGACGCATTCGCGCCCTGTTTGAAACAACGCCACCACGTTCTCCGGCGGTACATCCGGCTGGATGTTGTGGACCGCCGCCAGCACATAGCCTCCCCCGGGACCCAGGATCTCGAAGGTGCGGCGCACCCCGGCGGCCACTTCCTCCGGGCTGCCGTGCGGCAGCAAATGCTGGGTGTCGATTCCGCCCCAGAACGCGATCCGCCCGCCGAAGTCCCGCTGGAGGCGCTCCGGTTCCATGTTTTTCGCGCTCACCTGCACCGGGTTGAGGGCGTCGATGCCCATGTCGATGAAGTCAGGGATGTAGGCGTAGACCGAGCCGCAAGTGTGGTAGAAGATTTTCGCCTTCGTCCGGGACCGGATATGTTCGACGATCCGCTCCTGGTATGGGCGGATCAGCTTCCGGTACACCGGCAGCGAACAGACGGTACGGTCCTGGAGTCCGACGTCGTCGCCGAAACCGACGAGATCGATCAGGTCGCCGAGTTCGTCATAGGCGCGGTCGTTCATGGCGATCAGATTTTCGACGACGGCTTCCATCAGGCAACCGAACAGGTTGTGATCCGCGCCCAGGTCGCAATACCAATCCTCGAAGCCGCGCAGGTACTGGGTCATATGCACCAGGTGGTAGCGGGCGTTGTAGATGACTGCGTAGTCGGTTTCCTCGTGCAGACGGCGGGCCCGTTCGCGCAGGCCGCGGAAACGGCCCGGGTCGGTCGGGTCGGGGAACCGGTAGCGGGCGATGTCAGCCGCGGTGATCGGGCCGGCCAGGGGAGATTCGCGCAGCTCGTAATAATGGCATCCCGGCGGCTTCACGCGCACGACGCCCCACTCGTCGCGGTGGCGGCCGCCGGGCAGCATTTGATCGGCGCCGCGGTCCGGCGCGCCCAGCGAGACCGCCCGCACGTCCACGTCAAGGCATTCGAGTACACGCTCGTCCATCTCGTAGAGCTGCTGCATCGTGTCGATCAGCGGGCCGGGCTCGCCGAAGCCCAGGTATTCACAGAGCCGTTCGTAAGCGCCCTTGACCATGCCGGTGACCCGGGTGCTGCCCAGGTCCATCGGCACGCGGTCCGGTTCCCGGTGATCAAGGGCGGCGAGGATTCGTTCACGATGGGTCATCGGTCGGTTCTCGCATTCGGGGATTGGTTTGCGAGGACCGCCATGCTGTTCTGCTCCGGCATGTCAAGACACCTCCATTCAGCTTGCGGTACCGGGCGGGCGACGCCGCCGCGTCGTTCCGGTATCTTACCACCCGAACTGTCAGAGAAGCTCAGCGGAAGCTTTTTCGCCGGTCCGCGGCTCATTCGTAGCGGAGCGCTTCGGCCGGAGCGATGCGCGTGGCGGCGCGGGCCGGGTAAAGCGTGGCCAGGAAGCTGATCAGGATGGCGGCGGCCGGCACCCAGACGGCGTCAATCCAGCGGGGATCGAACGGGACGTAGCTGAGCGAATAGATCTCGGCGTCCAGCCGGATCCAGTGGTAATGGTCGGCCAGGAAGCTGAGCCCGTAGCCGGCCGCCAGGCCGATGAGGCTACCGATGACGCCGATGGTAACGCCCTGGAGAATGAAGATATTCCGGATCTGCTCGCGGCGGCACCCCATCGACATCAGCAGCGCGATGTCCCGATACTTCTCCATTACCATCATGACCAAGGTGATGAGAATGTTCAGAGCGGCCACCAGCTCAATGAGGCCGATGGTGATGACGGTGACCACGCGCTCCATGCGGAGAGCGTTCAGCAGTTGGCGGTTCTGCTCCATCCAGGTGGTCGCCGCCAGTTTCGGGCCGATGATCGGCGCGGCAGCCGCGGCCACCTCCGGGGCGGCGTTGACATCGTCCAGCCGGAGCTCGATCGAGTTCACCACGTCGGGCACCCCCAGCACGCGCTGGGCGGATTTCAGCGAAGTATAGGCCCAGCGGGCGTCCAGTTCGTAAAAGCCCGATTCGAAGATGCCGGCAACCCGGAACCGGTGATAGCTCGGGCGGGGTCCGAACGGGGTCAGCTCGCCCTGCGGGCTGATGACGGTGACGATGCTGTCCATCATCATGCCGGTGTGCTCGGCCAGCCGCGAGCCGAGAATGATGCCGGGCGGCGATGCGGTATCCCGAAGCCCGTCGAGAGAGCCTTCCCGCAGGTGGGTCAGCACGTCGGCCGGCTGCAGCGCGGCGCCGGGCCGGATTCCCTTGATAATGGCGCCGTCGGATTGCAGCGGGCCGCTGAGAAAAACCGGCGCGTAGAGCGTAGGCGCGGCGCTGACCACGTGAGGCAACGCCTTCAGTTGAACTAGTAGGCGCTGCCAGTCCTCGATCCCGTAACCCGGTTCCTTCTCCAGGATGCTGACGTGAGCGGTGGCGCCCAGCAGATCGCGCTCGAGCGTGTTGCGGAAACCGTTGTTGATGGCCAGGGCGATGATCAGCGCCATGACGCCGGCGGCGACGCCGAGGATCGAGATACCGGTGATGACGGAAATGACGGCCTGCTTCCGCTTCGCCTTCAGGTAGCGGAGAGCAACGAAGAGTTCGAATCGTTTGGCCACGGGCCTTCAGGTGTCCAGCGCACGCATCCGCTCCGCAAGCCCGAGAGGCGGCTCGGGCCGCAGCAGCGGGAACAGGATGACGTCGCGAATCGATTGTGAGCCGGTGAGAATCATCGTCAGGCGGTCAATACCAATTCCCTCGCCCCCGGTGGGCGGCAGCCCGTAACACATGGCGCGAAGGTAATCCTCGTCCATGCGGTGCGCCTCTTCGTCGCCGCGTTCGCGCAGCACGAGCTGCATCTCGAAGCGCCGCCGCTGTTCCTGCGGGTCGTTCAGCTCGGTATAGGCATTGGCGATTTCCATCCCGGCGGCGTAGATTTCGAAGCGCTCGACGAAACCCGGCTCATCGGGCTTGTTCTTCGACAGCGGTGAGGTTTCGATCGGGTAGTCGAAAATGATGGTCGGCTGGATGAGCTGGCTTTCCACAACCTGCTCAAAGATCTCCACCAGGGCTTCGCCCGGAGTCGGCCTGGCCGAATGGCGGCGCAACCATTCCGGGTCCCGCACCTGTTCGCCGGTGGGCGGATCGCCGTCTTTCCAGTATTCGATGATGGCGTCGCGCACCGTGAGCCGGCGGATATTGCCGAAGTCCAGTTCCGTCCCCCGGTAGGTGACAATGGGGGAGCCGGTGGCGTCGATGGCGGTCTGCCGGAGCAGCTCGCAAGAGAAGTCCATCAGGCCGCGATAGTCGGTGTAGGCCTGGTAGAACTCGAGCATGGTGAACTCCGGGTTGTGTTGTGTCGAGACACCCTCGTTGCGGAAGTTGCGGTTGATTTCGTAGACGCGCTCCAGGCCGCCGATGACGAGGCGTTTCAAGTACAGCTCGGGAGCGATGCGCAGGTAGAGATCGATGTTCAGCGCATTGTGATGGGTGATGAAGGGGCGAGCTGTTGCGCCGCCATAAACCGGCTGCATCATCGGCGTTTCCACCTCCAGGAAGCCGCGGCTTTCCAGTTGCCGGCGAAAGGAGCCGATAATGCGGGCGCGAGTGAGAAAGACGCGGCGCACCTCGGGATTGGCGATCAGATCGAGGTAGCGCTGCCGGTAGCGCGTTTCCACGTCTTCCAGGCCGTGCCACTTTTCGGGCATGTTGAGCAGCGTCTTGGAAAGGAAGTAGAGCTTTTCGGCCATGACGCTCAACTCGTTGGTCTTGGTGCGGAACAGGCGGCCCTCGACGCCGATGATGTCGCCGATGTCGAGAAGTTTCTTGTAAAGGGTGAAATGCTCAGCGGGCACGTTGTCCCGCCGGACGTAGATCTGGAGCCGTTCCCCCTCTTGCGCCAGGTGTGCGAAGCCGGCCTTTCCCATGCGGCGGATGGTCTGGATCCGGCCGCAGACGCGCACTGTCACCGGGTCGCGTTCCAGCTCCTCCCGGTCCCGGGCGCCGTACTGCCGGCGCACCTGGGCCAGCGTATGCGTGAAGTCGAACCGGTGGCCGTATGGCTTAAAACCAAGTGCTTCGATCTGTTTGACGCGCGCGAGACGCTGGCTGAGAATATCCTCTTCAAGCGACAAGGATCACCCCTTGAAAGGAACCATTATAAACGGCGCAGCAGACGGACCCGGTTGCCAGCGCATTTCAGGGTAGTTGAACAATCCAGGTATAATCGACCGGTGGCTGCCCTCAGCGTCGTCATTCCCGCTTACAACGAACAGGAACGGCTGCCTTCCACGCTGGAAGCGGTTCTCGCCTACCTGGCCGGAAAACAGCACTGGGCGCCGGCCGAGGTGCTGGTAGCGGATGACGGCTCGACGGACGCCACGCGCGCGGTCGCCGAGAGCTGGAAGGCGGAAGGAGCGCCGGTCCGTGTGCTGGCCAACCCGGGAAATCGCGGAAAGGGGTATTCGGTGCGCCACGGAATGCTCGAGGCCGCGGGTGACTGGGTGTTGTTCACCGACGCGGATCTGTCGGCCCCCATCGAGGAGCTGGATAAGCTCTACGAGGCCGCTCAGGAAAAGGGTGCGGAGGTGGCGATCGGGTCCCGGGCGCTGGACCGGTCGCTGATCGGGATCCACCAGTCGGTGTTTCGTGAGCAAGCCGGCCGCGTCTTCAACCTGCTGATGCGCCTGTTGACCGGCTTGCCGTTCTGGGACACGCAGTGCGGCTTCAAGCTGTTCTCCCGGCGCGCCGCCGGGGAAGTGTTCCGGCGGCAGCGAATTGATGGCTTCGGCTTCGACGTGGAGGCGCTGTTCATCGCCCGCAGGCTAGGGTTTCGGACAATCGAAGTGCCGGTGCGGTGGAACCACGTGGAAGGGACAAAGGTGAGCATGATCGGCGACAGCGTGAACATGTTCCTGGACCTGATCCGCATCCGCTGGAACCAGTTCCGGGGCCACTACCGGTGAGGCGCCAGGCGCCCCGGCCGGCCGGTGGAAACCGCGGCGGAGGAAATTCTCTGCCCGCTCTCCAGGTCTACCGGATGAAATAGCGGAGGCCTTCCCAGGCGAGCCAGGCGCCGAATCCAACCAGCACCGCGCCCAGGGCCCGGACGATCGCCAGGTAGAGCCGCCCCGCCAGAAAGCCCCGGGAACGGTGAACCAGCAGCGCCACCACGGTCTTCGAACCGCACAGCAGCGCGTAGAAACCGGCCACGAAGGCCGCGGCGAAGCCGAACTCCATGCCGGCGGCGCGCAGAATCATCGGGCCCCCGACCGCCGACCAGAACAGGTAAGCATGCGGGTTCAGGAAATTGATCGCCATCGCCTTCCGCAGCGTGTGGGGCGAGGTCTCCGCCACCGGCGAAAACGCAGGCCGGCGGCGGACGGAGCCGAGCCCCAGCCAGGCCACGTACAGCCCACCCAACAGCGAGATCGCCGACAGGGTCTGATCCGGGTCAGGCAGTTCCGACAGCGCCAGGAGCGACACCGTGATGATCGGGACGTCGGTCAACAGCGGAGCAAGCGCCACCTTGATGCCTTCCCGCCGCCCGTGCCGCACGGTCTGGGAAACGAGGAACGCCAGCAGCGGCCCCGGCGACAGGCCCGAGGCCAGTCCGAGGGTGACGCCAGAGATGAGAAAGCGGAGCAAATGACAGTGTAACAACCCGGCCTGCTCCGCAC
>CAZXVW010000015.1:0-37097 GCA_964644025.1 uncultured Solibacteraceae bacterium
TGCGGTTTCGCAACCGGTTCACCGGGGACGCCGCGGCGGACTTCATGCTGGGCCAGCCCGCCCAGTTCATGCAGATCGCGCTGGACAGCAACAAGCCCCGCACGTGGGAATTGGCCCTCTTCGTCCAGGACGACTGGAAAGTCAGCCGGCGGCTGACCCTGAATCTGGGACTGCGCTGGGAGCCGTACTTTCCCTTCATCGACGTCACCAACAAGTTTGCCCAGGTGCATCTCGGCCGGCAATCCCAGGTCTACCCGACCGCACCGGAAGGGATCCTCTACCCCGGGGACCCCGGCATGACTCGCTCGATGGTTCGCAAGCGCTGGGCCAACCTGGGGCCGCGCTTCGGGTTCGCCTTTGATCCCTTCGGCACCGGCAAAACCAGCATCCGCGGCGGCTATGGAATTTTCTATTCCCAGATTCGCCAGCAAGCGCACAACCAGATCTCCACCAACCAGCCGTTCTCGCTCAAGCTGACGGTGGACAATCCGCCCGGCGGCCTGGAGCAGCCGTACGAGGGAATCGGCAATCCCTTCCCGTTCCGGCCCCCCCACACACAGGACGAGATCGAGAACTACCACTGGGTGACGCCGATGCAGGTAACCCAGTGGGATCCAGACTTCCGTAACGCCATCGCGCAGCAGTGGAACTTCAACATCCAGCAGCAGATTGCCAGGAGTTACGTGGTCACCGCGGCTTACGTTGGCAGTAAAGGGAACCACCTGTTCATGGCGAACGAGCTGAATCCGGCCATCTTCGGGCTGCCCGGCAATACGGATCAGCGGCGTCCCCTTTATCCGACCTTCAGCAGGATCCGCAACCAGAGCAGCCAGGGTAATTCCACCTATCACGCGCTGCAGCTCACGCTCAATAAGCGGATGACGCAAGGGTTCACGATCCTGGCGAATTACACGTTTGGCAAACTGCTGGACGACGCCTCCTCGGATGGCGACGCGCCGGCGAACCCCTGGAACATCGCCAACGAGAAGGGTCACTCCGACTATGACATTACGAACCGGTTCGTGCTCTCCTACATTTGGGAACTGCCGCGGCTGGAGGGTCACAATGCCGTTCTGCGTCACGTGCTCGGCGGATGGTCGAACAACGGCATCATCACGCTGGAGAGCGGCCGCTGGATGACCATTACCTCCGGGAAGGACAACTCCAAGAGCGGTGTGAACCAGGACCGCGCCGACCTGGTGGGCGACCCCAGCCTGCCCGGCGGAAGATCCAGGGATGAGCAATTGGCCGAGTGGTTCAATACGGATGCCTTCGCGGTCAACGCGCCGGGAACGTTCGGCACGGCGGGCCGCAACATTATCGAAGGGCCAGGGTTTAAGTCGGTCACCTTCGGCCTGTTCAAGAATTTCGCAATCACGGAGCGCTATAAGCTGCAATTCCGCAGCGAGTTCTTTAACCTGTTCAACAACGTCAACCTAGGCAATCCGAACACCAACCGGTCCTCGGGGAACTTCGGCAAGATCACTTCCGCCGGAGAACCGCGGGTGATCCAGTTCGCGCTGAAATTCATCTTCTGATCCACTCCGGGACCAGAGCTTGCGGGGGATGCCGGAATCACGATCCGGCGTCCCCCATTTTGCTCGTCTTGGGAGCCGATGAAAATGATACGAGAGGACAGCTATCTGCACATAACAACGCCATGAAGATCATAACTACTTGCCTCATTCTCCTGCTCGCGCTGGCGGCCGGCCCGGCCGCGGGCGCGGAGTTCCATAGCGCCTTCCGGGCCGACGTGGAGCGCGTCTGGCTTGGGGCCGACTACTGGGCCAATCCGCTCCAGGACTGGCGCCTGGCCAACGGCCGCATCGAGTGCGTGGTGAGCGGGGCCAACCGCAACGTGAACTTGCTCACCCGGCAGTTGAGCGCGGGCACCGGCGATTTGCGCATGAGCGTCCGCCTCGGCCGGCTCGGGCCGGCGAGCGAAAAGCCCGACCCCGGCTGGGCCGGCTTCCGCATCGGCATCCAGGGCGCCATCCAGGACTACCGGTACGCGGCCCTGCGCGGCCGCGGAATCAATGCCGGCATCACGACCGGCGGGCGGCTGTTCATCGGCGATGAGATGGGCGCGGCGGCGCTTGCACGGGCGGCGCGCACCCCGGTCGGAGATGTGGAACTGCGCCTCACCGCCATGCCCTCTTCTCGCGGGTATCGCCTCTCGCTGGCGGCGTTCACGCCCTCCGGAAAGAAGCGCGGCGAGGTGCATCTGGACGGCGTACCGGCCGGGCAGCTCGCCGGCAACCTCGCCCTGGTGTGCGACCATACGCCGCAACGCAAACCCTCGAGCCAGAACAGCTACCAGGCGGCCGGCAACCGGCGTGGCGGCAACGTGCGCTTCTGGTTTCGGGACTGGCGCGTTTCCGGCACTAAAGTGGAAGCGCACCCGGACCGCGCCTTCGGCCCCATCCTCTGGTCAATGTACACGCTGAGCAAGGGTGTGATGAAAATGACCGCCCTGATGCCGCCACTGGGGGTGACCGACAATCAGACGGTACGGCTCCAGATTCGCGAGCCAGAGGGCGGGGAGTGGAAAACCATCGATGAGGAGAATATCCACACGTTGGCGCGGACGGCGACGTTCCGCGTCCCTGGCTGGGACTCCACGCGAGACGTCAGCTACCGGCTTGTGTACTCGCTGATCGGACCGGACGGAAAGGCTGAGGACCACTACTGGACCGGCACGGTCCGCCACGATCCAGTGGAGAAGAAAACCATCGTGGTCGCCGCTTTCACGGGCAACAAGGACACCGGCTTCCCCAACACCCACACCGTGGCCAACGTTCGGTTCCACGATCCGGACGTGCTGTTCTTCTCCGGAGACCAGATCTACGAGGACGTGGCCGGCTATGGTCTGCAGCGGGCCCCGGTCGAGACGGCAACGCTCGACTATCTGCGCAAGTTCTGGCTGGTGGGCTGGGCGTTCGGCGACCTGATGCGCGACCGTGTCACGGTTTGCATGCCGGATGATCACGACGTCTACCAGGGCAATATCTGGGGAGGCGGCGGCCGCAAGATTACCCAGCAAGAGCACGAGCGTGGCGGCTATGTGATGCCCGCGGAGTGGGTCAACGCGGTGCAGCGGACGCAGAGTTCCCACCTGCCGGACCCGTATGACCCGCGCCCGGTGGAGCAGGGCATCACGGTCTACTACACGGAGCTGCTTTACGGGCGGGTGAGCTTCGGCATCATCGAAGACCGGAAGTTCAAATCCGGCCCGAAAGGCATCTGCCCGCCGACCGGGGGTCGGCCGGACCACATCACCGACCCGAACTTCGACCGGGACGCTTACGATCCTCCCGGGGCGACGATCCTGGGGGAACGCCAGATCGATTTCATCAAGCACTGGACAGCGGACTGGACCGGCGCGGATTTCAAGGCTTCGCTCACGCAGACGATCTTCGCCAACGCCGCCACCACGCACGGCGGCAATTTCATGCGCCTGGTGGCCGACCTGGATTCGAACGGCTGGCCGCGGTCGGCGCGTGACCGCGCGCTGCGGGAGCTGCGCAAGGGTTACGTTTTCATGATCGGCGGTGACCAGCACCTGCCCTCGATCCTCCATCACGGCGTGGAGGACTGGAACGACTCCGGCTGGAGTTTTTGCGTGCCTTCGATCGCCGCCGGCTATCCGCGCCTGTATGAGCCGGATGAGCCTGGCCGCAATCGCCAGCCGGGTCTGCCCGACTATACCGGCGAACACGTCGACGGCCTGGGCAACAAGATCACGGTATGGGCGGTGGCCAACCCGAAGAAGAAATGGCGCAAAGATCCACTCGAAATGCTGATGGACAAGGCCTCGGGCTACGGCATCGTCCGGTTCCATAAGGACACGGGAAGGATCACCATCGAATGCTGGCCGATCCTGGTGGACGCCTCCCAGCCGGGCGCCCGGCAGTTTCCGGGCTGGCCGAAGACCATCTCCCTGGAAGACAACTTTTCCAAGAAGGCGGTGGCCTGGCTCCCGACGGTGAAGGTGACCGGGATGAGGAACCCGGTGATCCAGGTGATCAGCGAAGATACCGGCGAACCAGTGTATACGCTGCGGATCCACGGGACATCGTGGCGGCCGAAGGTGTTCCGCAAGACCGGAACCTTTACTGTCCGGGTGGGCGAACCAGGCAAATGCGTGCGCGAGTTCCGGCACTTGCGCGCCGGGCCGCAAGACTCGCCGGCGATCCTGGAAGCCCGGTTCTGACACTGGAGCGGCCACCGGCGCCGCGCGCCTGGTGGCGTAGCTCGCAGAACGCTCTGGGCCGGGGTTTGCCGTATTCTAAATAATAAGGGGTGGGGCCACTGCCCCTTTTCACCTTGCATACCGCGGAAACGAAGATGGAAGACGCCACTTGCCAACCGATGATCGAAGCGGTGGGCCTGAGCAAGTTCTACGGTGACTTCGCCGCCATCCGGGACGTGACCTTCTCGGTTCCGCGCGGCCAGGTGGCTGCTTTCCTGGGGCCGAACGGCGCCGGCAAGTCCACCACGATGAGGGTACTGACCGGCTACCTGGCGCCGAACGCCGGTACGGCCTCCATCGCCGGGTTCGATGTGTTCACTCAGCGTTTGGAGAGCGCCTCGCGGCTCGGCTACCTGCCCGAGAACGGACCCCTGTACCCGGACATGACACCGCTCGGCCTGCTGCGCTTTTTCGGCGAGACGCGCGGGCTGAAGGGCCGCCGGCTCCGGGAGCGGGTCGAGGCCGTGGTTGCCGAGTGCGGGCTCGATAGCGTACTGGAGAAAAGCATCTCGAAGCTGTCGAAGGGATACCGCCAGCGCGTCGGGATGGCCCAGGTGCTGCTCCATGAACCGGACGTGCTCATCATGGATGAGCCGACCACCGGGCTTGATCCCAACCAGATCCGGCAGGTGCGCGGCCTGATCCGCGAACTGGGCCAGCGGAAAACCATCCTGCTGTCCACGCATATCCTCCAGGAGGTGGAAGCGGTGGCCGACCGCGTGATCCTGATCAACGAAGGGCGCGTCGTCTTCGACGGATTGCCGGCGGAAATGCTGGCGGATCACACCTCGATGGAGGAAGCTTTCTACGAGCTGACCGGGAATCCGGCCGGCGAGGAGGAAACATGCCCAGCCGCCGAAGAGTGATCGCCGCCGTTTTC
Source organism: uncultured Solibacteraceae bacterium (assembly GCA_964644025.1). Lineage (GTDB taxonomy): Bacteria > Acidobacteriota > Terriglobia > Bryobacterales > Bryobacteraceae > CAZXVW01. The sequence continues at coordinate 5,133 of CAZXVW010000015.1, forward strand.
AAGCGCGAGTTCACGAGCTACTTTCGCAACCCCACCGGCTATGTCTTCATCACCTTGTTTGTCTTCCTGAGCGCGGTGGCGGCCTTCTGGCAAGAGAGTTTCTTTCTCAACAACGTGGCCAGCCTGGATCAGCTCAACAAGTACTTCCCGTACCTGCTGATCTTCCTGGTACCGGCCATTACGATGGGCCTTTGGGCGGGAGAGCGCCAGCAGGGTACCGAAGAGCTGCTGCTGACGCTTCCGGCCAGCGACGGCGCAGTAGTAGCGGGAAAGTACCTGGCGGCGCTCGGCATCTACACCGTGGCGCTGGCCTTTTCACTCAGCCACGTCGTGGTGTTGCTGTTTCTCGGCAATCCGGACCAGGGAATGCTGGCCGCGACGTACCTGGGCTACTGGCTGATGGGCGCGGCGCTGCTGGCGCTGGGGCTGCTGGCCAGTCAACTCACTGAAAACCTTACGGTCGCGTTCATCCTCGGCGCGCTGTTCTGCGCGGTCCCGGTGTTTCTGCGGCACGCCGGGGCGATCCTTTCCGGGCGCGCTCAGCGGCTGGCCGAGCAGCTCTCGGTGATCGAGCAGTTCCGGGACCTGTCGACGGGCGTGGTCACTGCTTCGGCGATTGTCTACTTCGTTTCGATGGCGGTGGGGGTTTTCTACATCAGCGTCAAGCTGGCCGGGCGGCTGCGATGGCCGGCGCGCGCGGGTGCTCCGCGGCTCGGCGCGCACGTCTTCGTCCGGGCGCTGGCGCTGGTGGCCATTGCCGGCTCAGCCACGGTGCTGGCGGGCCGGGTTGGCGGGCGGGTGGACATCACCACCGAGCAGATCCATTCCCTCTCTCCGGAGACGGTGGCCCTGATCCGGAGTATCGACCCGAAGCAGCCGGTCTTCATCCGGGCCTACCTCAGCCCGGCCGTACCGCGCGATTACCTGACGGTGCGCCGTAACCTGGTTTCCTTTCTCCGCGAGTTCAGCGCCATCGGACAGGAGCGCATCCAGAGCCGGGTGATTGAGACAGTGAAGTACTCCCCCGAGGCGCGGGAGGCTCGCGAGCGTTACGGGATCCAGCCCTACCGGGTTCCCGCCACCGAGGCCAGCGGTTCGGCGAGCAATGATATTTTCCTCGGCCTAGTGTTTACCTGTGGAGCGGAAGAGTTCGTGATCCCGTTCTTTGACCGGGGCTTGCCGGTCGAGTACGAGCTGATGCGGTCCATCCGGGTCGTCTCCCGGGCCAAGCGGCGGAAGGTGGGCATCCTGGATACCAAGGCTCACCTGTTCGGAGGCTTCGATTTTGAGACGAAACGCCAGAGCCGGGACTGGTCCATTATCGCCGAGTTGCGCAAGCAGTACGAGGTGCGCAAGGTGGCGCCCGACCACGCCTACCCGCCCGATCTCGACGCTCTGATCGTGGTGCTGCCGACTACGCTGACGCGTGATGAGCTGGCGCGGCTCACCGACTACGTGCAGCAAGGCCATCCGGCGCTGATCCTGCTCGATCCGCTTCCGGCGTTCAACATCAACCTTTCCCCGGCCGCCGCTTCCGCCCCGGCGGGTCCTTTCGGCCAGCCGGCTACTGCGGTGGCCGCTCCGGTGGATCTGAAGCCGCTGCTGGAGACGCTGGGCATCGAGTGGCGCAACGACCAGATCGTGTGGGATCACTACAACCCCCATCCGCAGCTTCGCGAACTTCCCCAGGAGGTTGTTTTCGTGGGGAAGGGTAGCCAGGCGGCGATGCCGTTCCAGGAAGAAGACGACGTCACGTCGGGCTTGCAGGAAGTGGTGATGCTGTATGCCGGGACGCTGAAGGCACGCGGGGAGGCGGCAACCCGGTTTGAGCCGTTGATGACGACGGGGCCGGACTCCGGAGTTCTCCGGTGGAGCCAGCTTGTGCAGCGCACGCTGTTTGGGATGGCCCTGGCGCGGGGCGTGCCGCACAAGGCGGATGAGCAAACCTACACGCTGGCGGCACGGGTCACCGGCGCGGGCAAGACCGGTACGGTGAAGGCGATCGTGGTGGCCGACGCGGACATGATGGGCGAACAGTTCTTTGAACTCCGCCGGCGCGGGATCGAGAACCTCAACTTTGACAACGTTACGTTCCTGCTGAACGCGGTGGACGATCTCGCCGGCGATCCTTCCTTCATCGCGCTGCGAAAGCGGCGGCCGAAGCTGCGCACGCTGGAGGCCGTGGAAGCGCGCACGCGGGTCTACGAGCAGCAGCGCGTCAAGCAGACCGAGGAAGCCGAGGCGATCGCGCAGCGGCGGCTGGCCGAGGCGCAGGCGCGGCTGGACGCCGCGGTGGCCCGGATCGAGCGGCGCACGGATCTCGACGATCAGGCCAAGCGGATCATGATTTCCAACGTGCGCTCGGCCGAGGAACGCCGCTTGCAGGTCGCGCGGGCCAACATCGAGGACGAGCGGGACCGCCAGATCGAAAATGCGCGCATTTCGATGGAGGCGTCGGTGCGGCGGATTCAGAATACGATCAAACTGCTGGCCGTCGGGTTGCCACCGATTCCTGCCTTCTTTGTGTTGATTCTGGTTTCCCTCAGGAAGCTAAAGCGGGAACGGGCGCGGATTGCCATGGACCGGCGGGTGGAAAGGCGGGCGGCATGAAGAGCGAACTCGTCAAGACCGGATTGTTTGTCGCGGTGGCGCTGGCGCTGGTGGCGGCGGCCAGTTGGGTGCAGCCGGAAGCGGCACGCCCGGAAATGCTAAGCGACGAGGGCGAGCCGCTGTTCCCGGAGTTTCGTAACATCAGCGACGTGAAGGCCATCGAGGTGGTCGGTTACGACGAGGCACAGGCGGTTGCACGGCCGCTCAAGGTGGAGTTCCGCCAGGGACGCTGGATCCTGCCCTCGCACAACGACTACCCGGCCGAGGCCGCCGAGCGTCTCGACAAGACGGCCGGCGCGCTGCTGAACCTGCACAAGGACATCGTCGTCTCGGACCGGCTGGAAGACCACGCCACCTACGGGGTCATTGATCCCCTTGACATGAAAGTGACCAGTCTTACCGGACGCGGCAAGCGCGTGACGCTTCGCAACGGCCAGGGAGAAGTGCTGGCCGATGTGGTTCTCGGCAAGCCGGTGCCGGACCACCCGGGCTATCGCTACTTGCGTCTGCCCGGCCACCGGCGCACCTACGCGGTGAAGACCGAAGCCGACCCCTCGGCGCGATTCCAGGACTGGGTGAGCGGGAATCTGCTCCAGTTGTCCTCCGCGCAGATCCAGAAGGTCACGATCAACAGCTATTCGATCGACGAAACATTCGGCCGGCTGGCGAACGTGCATCGTGTGGTCCTGACCAAGAGCGGGAAGAAGTGGACGAGTGAGGGCTCCGCGAAGATCAGCTCCTCAGCGATCCGCGCGGCCGTTGCCACGCTCGCCGGGATCCGGATTGTCGGGGCGCGTCCGAAGCCGGAGTTGCTGGCCCGGCAGTTACGGAACGGGCGGCTGCAGATGACGCTGGAGACGGTGATGTCGCTGCGGCAGCGCGGTTTCTTCATCACGCCCGCCGGGCAGTTGCTGGCTAACGAAGGCGAGATGACGGTGGAGACGACACGCGGCCTCATCTACACGCTGAAATTCGGCGAAATCGTTCGCGGCGGGACCGAGACCGGGATCGAAACCGGCGCCGAAGCCGGGAAAGAAGCGGAGCCGGTGAAGCAGGACCGCTACCTGCTGGTGATGGTGCACGCCCGGAGTGGGGGAGCGAACGCCTCTGGCAACAGCAGCGCCGAGCGGCTGGCGCGCTCGCTCAACCGCCGCTTCGCCGACTGGTATTACGTCATCTCCGGCGCCGACTTCGCCAAACTGCGGCTGGCGAAGTAGGGGCGGCCGGTGGCCGCGGAGACTGGTGCCGGATGCTAGACTGGATACAGAAAGGGTTCCGGGCGCGTAGCTCAGTTGGATAGAGCATCGGCCTTCTAAGCCGAGGGTCGCAGGTTCGAGTCCTGCCGCGCCTGCCAGCTTCGTTCCCAAACAGCAATCGCCACCAGGGTGGCTCTTGCGTTTCGCCGGCCGCGAAGCGGCAATCCAAGCACTCAGGCAGCCGCCAGGGCCGCCCGCATCTGGTCGACGCTGGCGATCAGGCTGGCGACCGGGTCCCGCGTGGGCAGGTACTCCATGGCGATGTAGCCCTCGAACCCCGTCTCCTCGATCGCCTGGTAAACCTTCGGGTAGTCGATCGTCCCGGTGCCGGGCTCGTGACGGCCGGGGACATCGGCGACATGAAAAACCTCGGCATAGGGCGCGGCCTGGCGAATGGCATCCAGCACGCTTCCGGTTTCTACCTGCTCGTGGTAGATATCGAACAACAGCCGCAGATGAGGGCTGTCCACCTCGCGGATCAGCTTGAGCGCTTCCCCGCAGGTGCTCAGGAAGGGACCGGGGTTCGCGATCTTGCTGTTCAACGGCTCGAGCAAGACCTTGACGCCGGCTTTCTCGGCCAGCTCGGCGCAGCGCTTCGAGCTTTCCAGGAGGCTGGCGTACTGCTGGCGGCGCGGCCGGCCGGGCATGGCCAGCCCGCTGATCAGCAACAGCATCGGGGCGTGCAGCTTCCGGGCACAGCCGATGTTCTTCCGCACTTCCCGCAGCAGGTTGTCCCGCTGGGCCGGGTCCACCATGGAGACCGGCATCTTTTTCCATCCGGGAACGGCGCTGATGAGGTCGATTCCCAACCGGAAGGATCCAAGAAGCTTGTTGACGCGGGCGATATCGGCATCCGTCCAGCCGCTGTACTCACCGACCAGCTCGACCGACTGAATCCCGGCGCGCGCCGCCGTCTCCAGCTTGTGCTCGAAGGAACCTTTCAAGGTCCACAGCATTACCGAGGACGTAATCTTCGCCTTCTTCGGGGGAGGGGTTTGCGCCCGTCCGGCGGCGGCCAGCAGGGAAGTGGAGGCCGCCTGGAGAAAGATCCGTCGTCTCATCACCACGCCGTCAGGATAGCGGCGCCCGGGGCGGCAGTCAAGCGCAGCGGGGATGGCCGGGCCGTGTTATTCTGAAAAGCTCCGCCGTGCCGGCGGCCGGCATCGGGGGTATTTCGTGCGTGTGTCTCAATTCATAACCCGCAGCGGCATCACGGTGGTGCGCAAGCTGAGCCGCCTTCCTTATAAGCGAGGGCTGAAAGGCCTCCTGCACCAGCTCGATGACAACCGGGGCATTTACCTTTCCTCCGGCTACGAGTATCCGGGACGGTACTCGCGATGGGACATCGCCTCGGTTTGTCCGCCACTCGAAATCATCGCCTTCGAACGCAAGGTCGAGTTCCGGCCCCTGAACCGCCGGGGCAAAGTATTGAACCGGATCCTGCTGCCCATCCTCGAACCTCACCCGCACTGGGAAATCCTCGAAGCCGTGGACGGGTCTCTGCGCGGCATCCTGAAGCCGTTGCCCGCCCTGTTCCCCGAAGAAGAGCGGAGCCGCCAGCCCTCGGTGTTTTCCGTACTTCGGGCGCTGATCGAGGAGTTCCGCGCCGGCAAGGACCCGCACCTGGCCCTGGTCGGCGCGTTCGGCTTCGACCTGCTGTACCGCTTTGACCCGATCGAACCGCGACTGCCGCGGGAACGAACCAAGGACCTGCACTTGTTCTTCTGCGACGACATCTGCTTCATGGATCGCAAGAAGGAAATCATCGAACGATTCCAGTACGACTTCATCCATGGCGAATTGAGCACCGTTTCCCTCCCCCGCACCGGCGAGACCGTGCCGGGGCCGCCGCGGCTGCCGCCGGCCGCGATTGTCTCGGACCACACGCCGGAAGAGTACATGAAAAAGGTGGAAACGGTGCGCGCCGGGATGCGCCGGGGAGAATACTTCGAAGTGGTTCTGCGGCAAACCTTCCGCACCCCTTACGCGGGCAAGCCCTCCGCGTTGTTCAAACGCATCCAGGTGGCCAGCCCGAGTCCATACGAGTTTTTCCTGCAGCTCGGCGATGAACAACTGGTGGGCGCTTCGCCGGAGATGTTCGTCCGGGTTGAGGGCCGGCAGATCGAAACCAGCCCGATTTCGGGCACGGCGAAACGAACGGGCGACCCGTTGCGCGACGCCGACAATATCCGGGACTTGCTGGCCTCGCCCAAGGAGGAGTCCGAACTGACGATGTGCACCGACGTGGACCGCAACGACAAGTCGCGCGTCTCGGTGCCGGGCTCGGTCAAGGTCATCGGCCGGCGGCTGATCGAAGCCTATGCCGGCGTGTTCCACACCGTGGACCAGGTGGTGGGCACGCTTGCCGAAGGCTTTGATTCACTGGATGCGTTCCTGACGCATATGTGGTCGGTCACCATGATCGGCGCCCCTAAGAAGGCCGCCGCGCAGGCAATTGAAAACCTGGAGAAGAGCGCCCGGGGATGGTACGGCGGGGCGGTCGGAATGCTTTCGCTCAACGGCGACATGAACACGGGAATCCTCATCCGTGCCGTCCACCTAAGAGACGGAATGGCGGAATACCCGGTGGGGGCCACGCTGCTCTACGATTCGGTACCCGAGAACGAAGAGCGGGAGACGCGCCTGAAGGCCACCAGTTTTTTCCGAGCCATCCGGGAGGAGGCCGCGCCCGTCGAAGTCAGGCGGGAGCCGCGGGAGCGCCCCGGGGCCGGGGTGAAACTCCTCCTGGTGGATAACGATGACTGCTTTATCCATACGCTGGCGAACTACGCCCGGCAAACCGGCGCCGCCGTGGTCACCTACCGGGCTGGGTTCCCGCTGGAACTGTTCGACAAACTCGATCCGGACCTGGTGCTCATTTCGCCCGGACCAGGGCGCCCCGAAGATTTCGGCGTGCCCGCGCTCATCCGGCACGCGGCCCGGCTCAAGATACCGGTCTTCGGGGTCTGCCTGGGACTGCAAGGGGCCGTGGAGGCATTCGGGGGAAAGCTGGGCGTGCTGGACTATCCGATGCACGGGAAACCCTCCATCGTGCGCCACCATGGGAAGGGGGTTTTCGCGGGGCTGCCGGAACGATTCAAGGCTGGCCGTTACCACTCGCTGTACGCCCTGCGGGAGAAGCTTCCCGATTGCCTGGAAATCACGGCGGAATCCGACGACGGCGTCATCATGGGGATCCGGCACCGCGAACTCCCTATCGAGGCAGTGCAATTCCATCCGGAATCGATCCTCACTCTGGACCGGGACTGCGGGCTGCGGCTGATACAGAACGTGGTCCGGCTCTACGGCCACGCAAGAAAGCGACGCTAGTACGGCTGGCGCCAGGCCGGTTGCGGCCGGCCGGCCACGCGTTCCATACTGAGGGAGAGGATGGCCGACCCAGGAGACATCATCTATATTCTGTTCCTGGTGGTTTGTATCTGGCTCGCTCTCTACTTCGATGACAACGATGGGGGTGGGAAACGGGCGCGAATCCCAGCATGAATGCCAAGCGGGATCATCATCGGCGGCGGCCTGGCGGGTCTGGCTTGTGCCGCTGCGCTGGCTGAAACCGGTTTTCGCGTTCAACTGGTTGAAGCCAGGGGATTTCTGGGCGGCCGGGCCACTTCTTATCCCGCCCCGGGATCCGGACAGATCATCGATAACTGCCCGCACATCTTACTGCGGTGCTGCCGGAACCTGTTAGATTTCTACCAGAGGTTGGGGAGCGGTTCGCAAATCCGTTTCCACCGGCAGCTTCACTTTCTCGAATCCGGCGGTCGGCTTTCCCGATTCCAGGCCGGCGCTCTGCCGGCGCCGCTTCAGTTCACCGGTTCCTTCCTGCGGTTGCGCTTCCTGGGCCCGGGCGACAAGCTGGCGATCGCGCGCGGTTTGCGGGCGCTCGCCCGGGAGCGGCGTGAACGGGATGATCTGGACCGTATCACGATGCTCGACTGGTTGCGCGGGAAGCGCCAGAGCCCGCGCGCGATCCAGCGCTTCTGGCGGCCGGTTCTGGTCAGTGCGGTGAACGAGGAGCTGGACCGGATGGCGGCAGCGCACGGCTTCCAGGTGATGTGGCTCGGATTTCTGGCCAGCCGGCGCGGCTATGAGCTGGGCGTCCCGCAGGTCCCGCTGGGCGAGTTGTGCCATCTCCGGAGATGGTCGAGGTGGCCCGAGGCCACCGTGGAACTGCACGCGGCGGCGGACCACCTGGTGATCCAGGGGGACCGGGTGGTGAGCGCGCTGGTGAACGGGACGGCGCGCCGCGCCGATTTCTACGTCCTGGCTGTCCCTTTCCATCGTCTGCCCGAGCTGGCGCCCGAGGTGGGCTTCGATCCAGGGGCCTGGGAATACTCGCCGATCACCGCGATTCACCTGTGGTTCGATCGCCCGGTGACTGAACTGCCCCACGCGGCGCTGCTCGACCGGACTATCCAGTGGTTCTTCTCCAAGGAGGATGGCCGTTACTTGCAGGCCGTGGTGAGCGCTTCGCGGCGGCTGCTGCGAACGCCGCGTTCCGAGGTGGCGGCCCTGGCCGCCCGCGAGTTGGCCGAGTTTCTGCCCGGCGCCCGGGAAGCCAGGCTGGAACGGTACCACGTGGTAAAGGAAGTGCGGGCGACCTTCTCCGCCCGGCCCGGCCTGGCCCCTCTCCGGCCCCCGGCGGAAACCCGGTTCCGGAATCTCTTCCTGGCCGGGGCCTGGACCCGGACGGGATGGCCGGCCACCATGGAAGGGGCCGTGCGCAGCGGCTACCTGGCCGCCGAAGCAGTTACCCGCGCGGCTGGACAGCCGAAGAGGTTCGTGGTGCCGGATATCGCCTAGGGCGCCGAGCCTGGCGGGGACCCGCGTTTTTGAGGATACAGCTCAAAGCCGCGGTTTATACTGGAAGCATGTGGAGCAGAAGGGCGTTCTTAGGGATAGGGAGCGCGGCGCTGCCTGTTCTGGCCCGCACGCCCATGACCAGACTGCAGGTAGAAGTGACCAATCACAAGGACGAGCCGGTCCAGCGCGCCGCGGTGATCGTGCGGTTCGTCCGGGGCCGATCCATCAAGAAGTTCGGCCGGAAGAAACGCACGCAGTGGGAAATGAAAACCAACCAGGAAGGGATTGCGAAGTTCCCCTCCATGCCGCAAGGCAAGGTCTTGATCCAGGTGATCGCCGACAAGTACCAGACCTTCGGCGGTCAGTTCGATGTCAACGAGGAAGAGAAGACCATCCAGATCAAACTGAATCCTCCGCAGCCGCAATACTCGGCGCACTGAGAGGGGGCGCCTGGAGGAGCCGGAATTTCCCGCGCCGGGGATCAGCCGGCGATGGCGATCGCATCCATTTCGACGGCCACATCCTTGGGCAACCGGGCGGCCTGGATAGCGGCCCGGGCGGGCGGCTGGTCAGGAAAATACCGGGCGTAGACCTGATTCATGGCCGCAAAATCGTTCATATCCCTGAGGTAAACAGTCACCTTCAGAACGTCCGCCATTGAGGAGCCGCAAGCGGCGAGGATGGCCTTGAGGTTCTCCAAAACGCGTTCGGTTTGAACGGCGACGTCTCCACCGACGAGATCGCCGGAGGCCGGATCCATGGGAATCTGGCCGCTCACATACGCAATGCCGTCGTGGACCACGGCTTGGGAATAGGGGCCGATTGCCTGAGGGGCTTTGTTGGTAGCGATGATCTGCTTCATGATGTCGTCTCTCCGAACTGCAGCGTGCCGATGATGTCGGTGACGCGGGAAACCTTCTCCCGCCGCAGGAATTGGTCCAGTTCGCCGGCGATGCGCGCCGTGGCGGCCGGGTCCCAGAAGCTGGCCGTGCCGACTTGAACGGCGCTGGCGCCGGCCACCAGGAATTCGGCTGCGTCCTCACCGGTGGCGATCCCGCCGAGCCCAATGACCGGGATGCGCACGGCCTGGGCCGCTTCGTACACCATACGCAAAGCGATGGGCTTGATGGCTGGTCCGGAAAGGCCGCCAAAGCCGGCTCCGAGCCGGGGGCGGCGCCGCCGGGCATCCACGGCCAGGGCGCGGAAGGTGTTGACCAGCGAGACCGCGTCGGCGCCCGCTTCCTCGGCGGCCCTCGCCAGGGGCTGGATGTCGGCCACGTTCGGGGAAAGTTTCACGATGAGAGGACGGGTGGAAACCTTTCGCGCCACCTCCACCAGGCCGGCGAGCAGTGACGGCTCCGAGGAGAAGTAAATTCCGCCGCGCTCGGTGTTCGGGCAGGAAACGTTCAGCTCGTAGCCGGCCAAGCCATCGGCCTCCTCGAGCACCCGGAGCACTTCCTCGTAGTCCTCCCGGGTGTAGCCGAACACGTTGGCGAAAATAGCGGTGTCAAGTCGCCGTAGACCGGGCAGCTTTTCGGCCACAAAGGCCCGCACGCCAATATTCTGCAAGCCCACGGAGTTGATCATTCCAGCCTCGGTCTCCCACAACCGGGGCGGGGGGTTGCCCGCCATCGGCTCCCGGGACAAACCTTTCACGATCAATCCCCCGACGGCGCTCCAATCGATAAGCCCGGCGAACTCGACGCCATAGGCACAGGTGCCCGAGGCGGCCAGTACAGGATTGCGCAGTTCGATTCCACACAAGGAGGCGGCCAGGCGATCAGAAGCCATGCTCTCCCCCACGGATACCAATGCGTTTTCCGCAGACCGATCCGAGTCCGGCAGCCGTCACGTACTCATCAGTCTAGCAGAACCGGTCCATCGTACCCGGTGGAAGCGTGGGGAAGCGGGCCGCCTGGTTCAGCCGAGCAGCGCGCCGAGGTACTAGAGTCAAAAATCCGTAGTCCTAAGCAAAATGCCGGATAGGCTGGAGGCGCCATCCAGGCCAACATAGTAACGTGGAGTCCCAGCCTCTGAACAGTACCGGCCTGCCAGCACGGGCGCGACGCCGCTCTCTGGCGCGAAGGTATTCTATCTTCACGGGGTTATTGCTAGCCTACGTCATCTTTATCTTCCTCGCCTACGACGTTTCCGTCAGTACGTTCAACCCGGTGAAAGCCACGGCGTTAGCCCTGGTGGCATTGCTGATTCCTGGGGCAATCGCCCACTACACTGGCCGGGTGCTCGCCCGGCCGCTCCACCTTCTGCAAGAGGGGATCACGGCGGTTCGGCAGGGCCGGCTCGAACCGATCCAGGTGAGCCGAACGGGCGATGAGATCGAGTTCGTCGGAGAAAGCTTCAACGCAATGATCAAGGATCTGGCGGCGAGCCGGGACCAGATCCGCCAGTACCAGGAGTCTCTCGAGGAACGTATCCGGGAACGCACACGAGCGCTGGAAGAGGTGTCCAAGAAAGCGCTGGCGGCGAGCCAGGCTAAAAGCGAGTTTCTTGCCAACATGTCTCACGAACTCCGGACTCCGATGAGCGGGGTTCTGGGAATGATCGACATGGTTCTTGACAGCGAGCTGGATCCGGAGCAACGGGAACATCTGCTCACGGCGAAGAGCTGCGCCAACACGCTGTTGGCTTTGATGAACGACGTACTCGATCTGTCGAAGATCGAGGCCGGAAAGATGGTCCTGGAGGATGTGCCTTTCCACTTGCGGCCGCTGATTCAGGAGTGCGTGAAGTCGATGCTCCCCCGGGCGCGGCAGAAGGGAATCAGCGTCCGCCCGGTGGTGACGCCTGCGGTTCCGGCCAGAATCAGCGGGGACCCGCTCCGCCTGCGGCAAATCCTGACGAACCTGCTGAGCAACGCGGTGAAGTTTACCGAGCAGGGCTGGGTGGAGGTTCGGGTGGACGCGGAGGGTGCGGACGCCGCCGGGCGGCGGGAACTCATTATCGAAGTCACTGACACGGGCACAGGGATTCCGGCGGAAAAACTGCCAACCATCTTCGAGGAGTTCACGCAGGCCGACGGGAGCATCAGCCGCAGATATGGCGGCACCGGGCTGGGGCTGGCTATCACGCGGAAGCTGGTGGAGATGCACGGCGGGAGAATCTCAGTCAGTAGCAAGCTTGGGGAAGGAAGCACATTCCGTGCTCTGATCCTGTGTAAAGCCATCGACACGCCTCCAGTGGAGAACCGAAGGGGCGCCAGGGCCCTCACCGGGCTGAAGGTGAGCGGTCCCGGCTCTGGCTCGCCGGGCACCGTGCTGGTGGTTGAGGACAACCTGGTGACCCAAAGGGTGGTGAGCGCAATCCTGAAGCAAAGAGGCTACCAGGTGAAGGCTGTCAGCGACGGCAGCGAAGCTCTGGCCGCGCTGGAGCAGACCGAGGCTTCCCTGGTGTTGATGGATATTCAGATGCCCACCCTCAACGGATTGGAGGCCACGCGATTGATTCGGCGGGAATCACGCTGGAAGAATGTGCCGATCGTGGCGATGACGGCGCATGCCATGAGGGGAGACCGGGAGCGTTGCCTCGAGGTGGGGATGGACGGCTATATTTCCAAGCCGATCAGCCGGGAGGGGCTGATCGCCGTCGTGGAGAGCTTCGCCGGCGGCCGGGTAGCCCGGAGCCAGGAGCCGGTGGGAACCTGCGAACCGGGCGGAAGTCCGCCGCGCGTGGAAGCCGTGGCTTCCGGGCAGCTTTCATAGCGAATCGGCCGCTTCCCGCACGAGTCCCCAGACAGCCTCGACATCCTCGCGTGCAGTGGCGACATTGCCTATCGCGTACCGGATGACGAAACGGCCGTCCATCACGTTGTGAGACAGGAACGCCCGGCCGGAGGAGTTCACCGACTCCAATAATCGCCGGTTCTCCTCATTGCTCCCGCGATAGCGGAAACAGACCAGGGAAAGCGGCACCGGAGCGACGAGTTCGAACCGTCCATCCTGCTGCAGCCATCCGGCGAACTCCCGGGCCCAGGCAACGTGGTTCCGGATCAGTTGGGCGGCCCCGTCCCGGCCCAAGTAGCGCATGACGAACCACAATTTCAAGGCCCGGAAACGGCGGCCGAGGGGCAGGCAATAGTCCATGAAATTGACCACCCGGGAATCTTCTCCGGTCCGCAAATATTCCGGAGTGAGCGAAAAGGCGCGGCGGAGCACGTCCGGCCGGCGAGTGTAAAACGCGCTGATGTCCATTGGCGTGAACAGCCACTTCTGTGGGCTAACGACCAGCGAGTCGCACCGCGCGGCTCCGTTGAGCACGTGACGGAATTCCGGGGCGACGGCGGCCGCGCCACCGTAGGCGGCGTCGACGTGAAGCCACAGGGAATGGTTCTCCGCGACCGTGGCGATGGCCGGCAGCGGGTCAATGCTGGTGACCGAGGTGGTTCCCACCGTGGCGGCAATGAAAAAGGGCTGCCGGCCGGCGTCCCGGTCAGTGCGGATCGCCCGCTCGAGGGCCGCCGGATCCATGCGGAATTCCTCATCCACGGCGATCTTGCGAACATGCTCTTGTCCGACGCCGGCAGCAATGGCGGCCTTTTCAATGGAGGAGTGGGCCTGCTCAGAGGTGTAGAGCACCAGGGGCAGCGAATGCCCTCGGGTGCGAGCTTCTGGATCCGCCAGCTCGCGCGCCGCGGCAATGGCATGGAGAGCGCCGAGGGAAGCCGTGTCCAGGATCAGGCCGAAGAACTCCTCCGGCAAGCCGATCCACTCCCGGAGCCAGCCAAGCGTCACCTGTTCGAGTTCGGTGGCGGCCGGCGAGGATTTCCACAACATGCCGTTCATGTTCAGGGCCGCGATCAGCGTCTCGGCAAGAATGCCAGGCGCCGAACCCGAGATAGAGAAGTAGCCGTGAAATCGGGGATGATTCCAATGGGTCACCGCCGGCAGGATTAGCTCGTGAAAGTCCCGCCAGATCTCTTCCATCGGTTCTCCGTGCTCCGGCGCCGCAGCGGGCAGTTGAGCGGTCAACTCGCCGGGCTCGACGCGGGCCAAGACAGGATACTGACGGATTTCGCTCAAGTAGTCGGCCACCCAGTCAATGATCTGGTGGCCATAACGGCGGAACTCCTCGGGGGGCATGTTCGTTTTCATGATGATCGCTATCGCACACACGCGGTGAGCCAAAGGACCGCGTTGTCTTTGTTCCAAACTCGTATAGAATGTGGAACGGCCACACCGCTCCAGATTCAGGACGGTGAGAATATCATTCTTGCACCGTTCGCGCTGTCTTCGGAAGGCGAACCGGGTGTGCGCGAAGCAGTCGCCTGCCCTTTCGAGCGGACGGGAGCGGGGCAGAAAGGAGAAATGGATGTCTGAACAGAAGCAAGTCACGCGCCGGTCGGCGGTGGCGAAGGCGGCTGGCGCGGCGGCCTTTATGATCGTGAAACCCGAACTGGTGCGTGGGACTGGCAAGGAAAAGCTGCGCGCCGGCATTATCGGCTGCGGCGGCCGCGGGACAGCGGCCGTTCACAACCTGCTGAGCGGTAACAAGAACGTCGAGCTCGTCGCGATGGGGGACCTTTTCGAGGACCACCTGGAAAAATCCCTGGCGCGGCTCCGGGATCCGAAGGGGCGGTTCGCCGGAATCCAGGACCAGCTCAAGGTAGCCCCGGATCACCGGTTCACCGGCTTCGATGCTTACAAGAAAGTCCTGGCCACCGATATTGACATCGTCATGTTGACCACGCCGCCGGGCTACCGGCCGTTGCATTTCGAAGCGGCCGTGGAAGCCCGGAAGCACATTTTCGCCGAGAAGCCGTTCGGCACCGACCCGGTGGGCGTGCGGAAAGTGATGGCGGCGGCCGCCAAGGCCAGGCAGCTCCACCTGACGGTAATGTCGGGCGCGCAGAAACGTTCCCACAAGGCGACGCTGGAAGCCGTTGACCGGATTCGCAACGGCGAAATCGGGGAAGTGGTCGCAGCTTACATCAGCTACCTCAGCGGCCCGGTGATGCACGCTGATCACCGGGACGCGAAGTGGAGCGAAATGGAATGGGAACACCGCAACTGGTATTCCTTCGTCTGGATTTGCGGTGATCAGATTGTCGAGCAGCACTTTCACAACATCGACCTCATGAATTTCCTGTTCCGCATGCACCCGGCCCGCGTGGTGGCTTCCGGCGGAATTGCCTGGCGTCCGCGTGAACCGCTGTACGGAAATATCTACGATCACATGCACTCCGAGTTTCTCTACCCGAACGGCGTGCGGCTGATGAGCCACTGCCGCCAGTACCCGAAGGGCTGCTACCGGAACCGAGGCGAACTCGTGATTGGCACCAAGGGGAGGCTGGAATTCCCGGCGCTGCGGCGCCCGGGTGAGATCAATCCGCAGGTGCAGGAGCACATCAACATGGTGAACTCGATTCTCGGCAAAGGGCCTTACATCAACCACGGCCAAGAGGTTGCCGAGAGCACGATGACCTGCATCATGGGGCGCGAGTCAGCCTACTCGGGCATGGAAGTCACCTGGGAGATGATCATGGCCTCGAAGCTGGACATGCAACCAAAGGAGTTCGGCTTCGACGTGAAGATAGAACCGCGGCCGCTCCCGGTGCCGGGGAAGTACAAGTTCATCTGAGCCGGACGGCGCCCGGCGGGCCGCGGGGCCGAGCCGGTATCAGAGTGATGCCGGCACGCCGACCCGGTAGGAGGGGTATTTCAGTTCGACGCCCAGGAGCCGGCAAATCGCACTGCCGTCAACCTTCCGGTTCGCCCGGCGGCTGGGATGAGCTTCGGCCGCCGGCGCCGAGGAGGGCAACGGCAGACCCAGGAGGCTTGCACAGAACTCCGCCATACGGCGCGCGGTCGACGGCTCGGCATCCGCCACCGGATAGAAGCCCGTCAGCGAAGAGGCCAGGGCCGCCTCGACAATGGCGGCCAGATCCTCCACGTGGATCCGGCTGACGTAGTTGGCGCCGTCGCCGGCAAGACGGAACCGCCCCTGCCGGATCGACTCGTGGACGCCGCGGCCCGGACCGTAGATGGCCGCGGGCCGGAGAACCAGCCACGACCAGGGGCCAGCGGCCACGGCCCGCTCGGCGGCGAGGCGGAGACGGCCGCGAAGGTCCCGGGGCGAGGCCGGCGTCGTCTCGTCCACTTCGAAGGTGTCGCCGTAAACCGCCGTTGTCGACAGGTAGACCAGGCGGGCCGGGCGGGCACCGAGGGCCTCCAGCAGGCGCGGCGTCGGATCGAAAGGGCCGTCCTCGGCTCTGATCACCGGGATTGAGTGGAGCACTCGCGCCCCCGGCTCTACCGCGGCCAGCGCCGCGGTGATGCTGCCCGGGTGGTCAACGTCCAGACGCTCGATTTTCGCTCCGGCGCGGCCCAGCGCAACCAGCCGTTCCGGGCGGTGGCTGGTAGCGAGGACCCGATATCCTTGTTCCAAGAGACGGCGGGAGACTCTCTCCCCGGTGTAACCGCAGCCGAGAATCACCACCTGGGGTTTTCTCTCCGCGGAGCGGGGCTTCACAGAACTTCCGCCGATGGACACGGAAAGAGCTCTTCGCATGACGGAGCGCCGGCCGCCGGTGTGGCGGTCCGTTGTGCGTTAGTTTATCAGGCGTGAGCACGAAACTGCTGTAGCGCGACCGGGTCACGGCTGCCCAGACTGAGACCGCCACGATCTCCGGAAAGGCCGGGAGACCACATGCTCGATTCGGCTGCGGGGGGAACGGTGCGGCAAACTGCCCTCTTACACCGTCACCCGGAACTTGCCTTTCAGCAGGAGGGCAGCGGCCATCGAGATTACCAGAAACCAGATGAGCCAGTGCATCCTCAGCCCGAAGATGCTCACCTCTCCGGGCGGATAGCCGATCTCGATCCATTCCACAGTGTCGCCGTCGAGGGGCGCTTCGCCCAGGTAAAGCAACCATTCCGGGCTCAGGCGGACGCGCCGGCGCGCCAGGTAGCGAAAGCCGCCGCCAGCGGCAACCCTCTTGCGGAACTCACGCCCGGCGACCAGCAGGCGAAGCTGCCCGTTGACGGACTGCTCGGCCCGGATGCGCCAGCTTACCTGACGCTCATCCAGATCCCTCACGGCCGGCGTTTCGACCTTAACGCCGTCGGGCGCGAGCAGCCGGGGCGCCGGCCCCTCCGGGAGCGGCGTCCGCATCTGGACCGTTACGATGGCCGCCTCCCCCGGCATGAGCGCCCGGTGCCCATAGAAACCTTCCAGGACAACCAGCAGCAGCACCATCGGCAGCGTGGCGAACAACGCCGGACGCAGCATCAGCAGGAAATAGCGCAGGTTCTCCAGCAGCAGGTACTTCTGGGCCTGGAAGACCACCCGGGGGTCATCGGCGTAAAGGCGGAGTTCCAGCAGCCGGGCCTGCAACCGCTTCTTGGTGGCGCGGATCGCCGGCTGGTTCGAGGTTTTCGAAAAGACCCAGAGCAGTGCTACGCCCGCGGCGATGCTCGTCAGGATGAGAATGGTGGGAGCCAGCATAACCGGCGGGCTAATCGATGTAGCCGAGGCCCTTCAGCTTGTTGAGAATCTCCTCGTCCGAGTCCGCTTCCTCGAATTTCGCCAGCTCTTTTTCCAGGACGTGCTCGACAAACTCCTGGGGACTCGAGTAGCCGGCTACTTCCGCGCAGCGTTTCACCCGGTCCCAGAGATCCTTCTTCAGTTTGATCGTGGATTTGCTAAGAATAGGTCCTCCTTTTTCCGGCCGCCGGAGCAGCGGGAGTCGCGCGCGTCCGGCGCCGGGAACATCGATATGGATTCCATCATGCGCTTCCGGAAAAGTTGAACACCGGTTTCCCTTCCATGTGACGGGGCGCGGGAAGACCGAACAGCGCCAGCGCCGTGGGCGCCATATCCTCGATGCCGGGATCCTCGGCGTCGATGTTGCGGTTCGAAAACAGCACGCCGGGCACCAGCAGCGGGTCCAGGCCATGGTCGCCGCTCCACGCCTTCGGATTATCTTCGATCACCCGCTCGGTGACCTTGCCCTGAGCCGCGTCCCAGGAAATCCGGTAACCGTCGTTGTAGCCGACGATCAGGTCGGGAGCGTCCTCCAGATACGGGCCCCGGTAGAGCCGGTTGGTGGCGTAGACGCGCCGGATGGCCGTGGCGCCGCACTCCTCGTCACGCAGGCCGCTCAACTTCTCGATCAGTTCTCTCTTCAACGCCTCGGCTTCCTCACCCGGGGCGACGATTCCTTGCGCTTCCCGGCCTTTCAGGTTGAGGTACATTCCCGCCAGCCCCAGCGTATAGGCCCGGGTGCGGCTCCAGTCCACGCCCTTGAAGTACGGTCCCGCGGTGCGGCCTCCGTTCTTCAAGGCGAGGTAGCCATTCTCCAGGAGCCAGGTGTTGAGGTTAACGCCGCGCCGGAAGGAGGCGAAACCGTGGTCGGACAGCACGAACAACACCGTTTCTTCATCTACGTATTGGAGTGTGCGGCCCACCAGTTCGTCCATGCGCACGTACATCCGTTCGATGGTTCCCTCGAACTTGCCCTTGGCCCGGCCTTCCAGGTAGCGGTAGAACATGTGCTGAATCCGGTCGCTGGCATCGAAGACGCAGGCCGTCACGCCGCGCCGGGTGCGCTCGAGCGCACTGAAAAACATCGCCTCGCGTTCCTGGTGGGTCAGCCAGGCCTGCTGGAGGAAAGCCTCCTCGTCGATGGCGCTCTCGTTCAGCGCCCAGGTGTCCTCGGCCATGCCGAGCGTGGCGAACGTGCCGAGCAGCTTGGCCAGGTAAGCCGAGTAGTAGCCCGGGTGAGAGATCGGCAGCGCGGGGTTTTCGGGGTCGATGTTGATGGGGCTGACGTAGAGATCCACTTCCGGCTCGAGCCGGTTCAGCAGGAAGCGGCAGATGCCGCGCGCCTTCACTCCCGGGCCGGCGCGGAAGGTCACGTGAATCCAGGGGGTATACTCGCCCAGGCGCAGCTCGTGCCTTTCGTCCTGGATCTGGAGAACCGCCGTATCGGGCTTTCCGTTGCGAGTGAGCGAGAACGGGACGCGCAGCAATCCGGCGTCGCGGATCAGCGGATGTTCGGGACCCTCCAGCCAGCCGGTGATGCGGTTCCTCTCCCGCTTCAAGGGGTAACGGCTCCCGCCGGTGTAAGAGGTTTCCGCCAGCCGGGTGGAGAACAGCGAAAAGCTGCCCTGGGTGCCGCGGAGATCCGGCGTGCACATCGCCGACAGGAGCCGCCCGTTGAACTTCTCCGGCGGAAAGGTGATGGGGATGCGCAAAACCGTGCAGTCGATCCCGTGCTCGCCGAGGATCTTCCAGAACGGGATGCTTTTGCGTCTCAGGTCCACCGTGGGCCGGCTCAGCGGGATGGTGTAGCGGCCGAGCTGGAGGGTGCGCCGCGGTTTGTTCACGCGCGAGGAAGACAGCTCGGGCAGGTACGATTTCAGGTTCCGGTTCAGGAAATCGAAGATGTTGTGTTTGGCCGGGCTCACGCCGGTGGCGAAAGTGGACCAGGCCACCGGCGACAGCGACGGGAACGTGGTTCGCAACCGGCGGAACGAGCCTTGCTCACGCAGCCGCGCCAGGTTCGGGAGTTTGCCCTCGGCCATGAGTTTTTCGGTCAGCCGTGGATCGATACCGTCCAACCCGAGGAAAATCAACTTCTTGACGCGGGCGTTCTTCATGCCCTTCCGCCGCCGGCCGGCGCGCCACAGCATCCGGACGGGCCAGGTCAGCAGCGTGCCGACGCTGAGCAGGAAAGCCCACAGCAGGGTCAGGAAGGAGCCGAGAAAGGCGAAGCCGGCGCCCGGGCCGATATAGGCGAGGTGAACAGCCCCGGTGCCGGCCGCCTCCGGGTGCGGGGCCAGCAGCGCAGCCGCCCCCGCGATCGCCATGAGCCATCCGATCATCGCAACTTGCCTTCCAAGAAGGGGACCTCGAAGACCTTCTCGTGCTGGATCGGGCCGTGGCCGAAGTAGCCGTCCTCGCCGAACAGTTCCCCGTGGTCCGAAGTGATCGTGATGTACGTGTTTTCCGGGACGATGTCGAACAGCTCTTCGACCACCCCGTCCAGGTAGCGGACGGCTTCGATCTGCCGCCGCTTGAGCTTTCGCAGCTTGGCCTGGTCGAAGAACTTCTCCTTCCCCCGCACGAGTTTGCCGCCCACCACGTGATCATCCAGGTGCTTGAACACCCCGTGGACGCCGCTGATGCGGGGCCACTGGTCCGGAGGCTCGTCCGGTAACGCGTACGGATAGTGCGTTTCGCCGACGTTCAGCAAGTAGAAACTCGGTTGGCGTTTGGAAAATTTCATCTGCCGCACCATGGCCCGCATGTCGTTGTGTTTCTCCATGAGCCGGTAGGTGTCAAAGCCCTGATTGAGCACGGTCCGCGGGTTGAGGACAGGCAAGGAGACCATGGCGTGCGTCCGGTAGCCCATCTTTTCCTGGAGGAACGTGGGCAAGTAAAGTTTGGGCACGAGAGACCTAAATTCCACGCCCTCGACGCCGAGCCGCTCGTTAAACTTGAAAAACTCCCGCTTGTAATACTCGGACGCGTAGACGTGCCTGGGGCTCTTGTGCGGCATCAACCCCATGAGGAAGTTGTAGTGCGACGGCGCCGTCCAGGAGGCGTAGGACCAGCGTTTTTCCACCCGGCCCAGCTTGCGAATCGTCCGCGGGTTGGCGCGGAGAAAGGTGTCCAGCCGGCAGCTATCGAAAATCACCAATATGTAGTTATTCGCCACACGCCTCCCCGATTCTCCGCGCAAGGAGATCTCCTTCCATTTTAGGGCACGCGGCGCCGGACTGTCTTTTCGTTGAGCGCGTAGCCGATGCCCGGACGGTCCGGGACTGTGAGACGGCCCTTTTCGACTTGTTCGGGCGGCTCGACTAGCTCGGCGCGCCACGGCACTTCTCCGAAGGAAAACTCGAGAATCGAGAAGTTCGGCAGCGTGGCGCACACGTGGGCCGCGGCCATGTTGCCCACCGGGCTGGCCGGGCCGTGCGGGGCGGCCAACAGGCCGGCGCCTTCGGCCATCGCGGCGATCTTCTTTAGTTCGAACATTCCGCCGCAGTACTTGATGTCCGGCATGACGATGTCGACCGCGCCGGCGGAAATGTAGCGGTAGAAGCCTTTGACTCCGAACAGCGACTCCCCACCGGCGGTGGGCATCTTCGCCGCCTTATTGATGGCGACCAGGTTCTCCAGGGGCCGCGAAACTTCTTCCACCCAGAACAGGCGCAGTGGTTCCAACCGCCGCACCAGAGCCAGGCCGCGTTCGAGATCCATATGGCTGTGGACATCGAGCAGCAGGTCGTTCTCAGGCCCGATCGCCTGGCGAACCGCGGTGGCGCAATCGACGCCCAGGCGGGTGAATTTTTCTAGAAGCGCGGGCTGGCCCTTGCGCGGCATGCTGTCCCACGGGGCCAGTTTGACGGCGTCGAAACCCGCCCGGACGGCCCGCGCGGCGCCGGCGGCGAATCCGGGCGGAGTTCGATCTTCGGTGGAACGGTTGATGTTGGCATAGCAGCGGATCCGGCGCTGGAGCATCCCTCCAAAGAGCTGATAAGCCGGCACCCCGAGCGCCTTACCCTGCAGATCCCACAGGCACTGCTCCAGGCCGCCCAGAGCCACGGCCGCCGGCCGGCCTTTTCTCGCCACCACCGGGTGGGTCAGTTGCCGCAGTCGTTCCACGTCGAAGATGCTCTTGCCCTTCATCCCTTCTAGAAACTGGCGAGCAATGGAGATGACAAGCTGGTCGTCCCGGCCACCATGGGAAGCGTCGCCAATGCCGGTCAGCCCGGCACTGGTTTGCAGCCGGAACAGCACCCAGTTTCCGCGGCGGTTCACGTGAACGCGAAACACCTCCAGTCCGGTGACGGTGATTCGCGCGGCTTCCTTGGCTGCCGATGCCAGTGGCCCCAGTAACGTCATTGCGCCTGCAGCGCCGAGCCATCGTCTTCGATTCATCGCTTCATCCCGTTGTCAGAGTTCTCCACTTTGCCGCCACCCGGGGCCCGTTCGAAGCCGCTTTCTCACCGGGCCCCCGCCACGCCGCCCACCCAGATGCCAATCGGCTCCACCTTCCGGCCACTTTCGGCCACTCGTTCACCAGTTGGTGATGGAACCATCGGGCCGGTGAAAGACCCGGACCGGTTGGGAGGGCTCGGTGATCTCGGCCACCAGCTTCACGCGGCTGGGATCGAATGTCACCCCGATGCCCGGCCGGCGGTTAGGCCAGAGCTTCCCGTTCTTGAAATCGAAGTGTTGCGGAAAGTAGGGCACGTCCCTCGGACCGGCGCCGGTCATTTCCATGAGCGCCGGCCCCGGAAATGACGCCAGGACGTGGACCAGGGCCGCCTCGGAGGCGGGGCCGGTGAAGTGAGGGACGAGGCCGACGTAGTGTGTTTCACACAACGCCGCCAGCTTCATCATCTCGGTGATGCCGCCGACGTTGGGAATGGTCACCCGCGAGTAGTCGATCAACTGGTTCTCGACCAGTTCATGGATTTCCCAGCGGTCGCCGAAATGCTCGCCGACGGCGATCGGAACTTTCACCTGGGGGCGGAGCTGCCGGTAAACGCCCTTGTTTTCCGAGCGCACCAGGTCCTCGCAGAACAGCGGCTCGAGCGGCTCGAGAAGGGTGCTGAGCCGGACCGCGTCGGGGAAATCGAGGCGCGTGTGGTAGTCGATGGCCCAGTCGCCGTCATCGCCCACGCCCTCGCGAATCTGGCGGCATCGTTCGTAAGTGGTGCGGACGATGTGATTTGCCACGAACGGCTTGCCTTTGCCCGGGTCGGCCACCGATGTGCGATAGGCCCGGAAGCCGGCCTCGATGCAGGCGCGGGCGGTTTCCTTCAGGCTTCCCTGGCTGGGAAAGCCAGTCGCGTAACACTCGACGTAGTCGCGCGTTAGCCCGCCCAGCAGTTCGTAAACGGGCACGCCGAGCGCCTTGCCCTTGATGTCCCACAGCGCCACGTCCAGCGCGCCCAAGGCATGGATCTTCTCCCGGCCGGGCGGGTAGAAATGGCCGCGGTACATCAGTTGCCAGAGATTTTCGATCCGGGACGGATCCCGGCCGATCAGCAGCCCGGCGCACTGCACGATGGTATCCCGGGAGCCTCCCTCGCCGATGCCGGTGATTCCCTGGTCCGTCTCCACGGTGACGATGTGGGAACTCTGGTTGAAGATCGGGCGCGAGATGGGCGAGTGGTAAAAGCGGATGCGGGTAATCTTCATCCTCGCCAGCTCGGCCCGTGCCTTGCCTGCCAGCGCACCGCCGCCCCCCACGGCCGTTTTGAGCCATGTTCGTCGTGTCCACATGACTCCGCCATCATACATCGCCGGGCCGAGCCGGGACACCTCATCGCCCCGCGGGTCAGGGGGAGCTGGTCACCGCGGATTCGCCGAGTCCGGGAACCGTCAGCGAGCGGAAAACTTGTAAACCGTGGTCGAGCGGTAAGTCTCACCCGGCTTGAGCACGGTGGAAGGGAACTGCGGGTGGTTCGGGGAATCCGGGAAATGCTGCGTCTCCAGGCACAAGGCGGACCGCTTCTGGTAAACAACGCCGCTCTTGCCCGTCAGCGTCCCGTCCAGGAAGTTGCCGGTGTAGAACTGGATGCCGGGCTCGGTGGTCAACACCTCCATGACCCGGCCGGTCGCCGGCTCGTAGACGCGGGCCGCCAGCGTGAGTCCTTCGCCGGTCCGGTTCAACACGAAGTTGTGGTCGTAGCCGCCGGCGAAGCGGAGCTGCGGATCATCCGCGTCAATTCGTGCGCCGATGGGCGTCGGCTGGCGAAAGTCGAACGGCGTGCCTTCCACCGGCCGCAGCTCGCCGGTCGGGATCAGCGTTTCGTCCACCGGGGTAAACCGGTCGGCGTCGATCATCAGCACGTGATCCAGGATGGGAGTGGCGCCGGCGTCTTTCAGGTTGAAGTAGGAGTGGTTCGTAAGGTTGACGATAGTGGTCTTGTCGGTGGTTGCTTCGTAATCGATCCGCAGCGCATTGTCATCGGTCAGCGTATAGGTGACCCTCACCCGCAGCTCGCCGGGGTAGCCTTCTTCACCGTCCGGGCTGACGCAGCGCAGGATGAGTTGTGGGCCGTCGGGGGAATCCGCGCTTTCGGCGCTCCAGAGCTTCTTGTCGAAGCCTTTCAGCCCGCCATGAAGATGGTTGGGACCGTTGTTTTGCGCCAGGGTATAGGTCTTGCCCTCTAGTTCGAACTTGCCGCCGGCGATGCGGTTGCCGTAACGGCCGATCAGCGCGCCGAAATAAGGATTCTCCTTCACGTAGCGATCCAGCCCGTCGAATCCGAGAACCACGTCACCGAGCTGGCCCTGGCGGTCGGGAACCTTGAGCGAGACCAGGATCCCGCCATAGTTCATGATCCGCGCTTCCATCCCGCTCTTGTTTGCCAGGGTGTAGAGCTGAACTTCTTCTCCCGTGGGAAGTTTTCCGAACGGTTCCACTTGAATCACTCCTTTTCGATTGCCCGCTGCCGGGCCGCTTTCGGTCGCGGGCCCGCAAGATAACCAGAGCGGCGCCAGGCATAGCATCGAGGCGACCACCGCGCTTCGCCAAGCCGGCCTCCCGCTCTGCGCAGGTTGTCCTTCTTGTTGAATCATCTTCGCTACATCAGCTTACCAGAGAGCAATTGCACCAGGGAAGCAATCTCTGAAGATATAATGAGTCTCCAGGAATCGAATGAAATGAAACGCTGGTGGCTTCCCCGTATTTTGATCTCGGCTGTGGCGGCAATGGGTCTGGTCCCGTCACCGCTGTTGCGGGCCGCCCCGCCACCGAGCCGGCCCAACATTATTTTCATTCTGATCGATGACATGGGCTACGGCGACTTGACCGTCACCGGCAACAAGGACGTTCGCACGGTCAACATGGACCGTTTGGCGAGCGAAGGCATTCGCTTCACGCAATTTTACGTGGCTTCCCCGATCTGCTCCCCCTCCCGGGTGGCAATCACCACCGGCCAGTACCCGGCACGGAACCTGATCAATTCCTACCTGAACACGCGCAAGCGCAACCGGGAGCGCGGCATGCGGGATTACCTGGACCCCGCCGCCCCGGCTGTCGCCCGCGCGTTCCAGCGCGCCGGCTACGCCACCGCCCATTTCGGCAAGTGGCACATGGGCGGGGGCCGGGACGTAGGCGACGCCCCGCTGCCGGAAGCCTACGGCTTCGACGAATCACTGGTCTCCTTTGAAGGACTCGGGGACCGGGTGCTGCAGCCGGACCACCGGCTCTCGGAAATGAGCGCGAGACTCGACCGCGGCAAGCTCATCTGGGCGCCGAAGCACAAGAAGACCGAGATTTACGTGAACCGCGCCATCGATTTCATCCGCCGGCACCGGGACGGGCCGTTTTACCTGCACTTGTGCCCCAACGATGTGCATGATCCCCACCTGCCGAGCCAGGAGATGCTCGCCAAATACGAGCGGTTCAAAGCCAACCCTTACGTCCAGCGTTTCTATGCCGTGCTCGATGAGATGGACCGCCAGATCGGCCGGCTGCTCGACACGATCGACGAACTGGGCCTGGCCGGCCGGACCCTGGTCATGCTCACCAGCGATAACGGCCCCACCGCCTGGCCCCGCTACTATAAGGAGGGCTACGAGCCGCCGGGCAGCACCGCCGGCTTCCGCGGCCGGAAATGGAGCCTGTACGAGGGCGGCATTCGGATGCCGCTGCTGGCGCGCTGGAAAGGCAGGATTCCGGCTGGCGTCGTCGACCGCCAGACGGTGATGGGCTCCGTGGACCTGTTCCCCACGTTTTGTAAGCTGGCCGGCGTGAAGCCCCCGGCGGCGGATTTCGACGGCCAGGATATGAGTGCGGCGCTGCTGGGCAAGCCCCAAAAACGCGAGCGGCCTCTTTACTGGGAATACGGCCGCGACAAGACCTACCTGAAACCCGGCCTGCCGAAGGACCAAAGCCCGAACCTGGCCATCCGCGACGGCTACTGGAAGCTGCTGATCAACTACGACGGCACCCGGCTGGAACTCTACAACCTGGATGCCGATCCGCACGAACAGCATAACGTGGCGGACCAGTACCCCAAGGTGGCCCGGCGCCTCTCGAAAATGGTGATCCAGTGGCGCCAGTCACTGCCCACGCTGGAGAGAACGAAGTAGGAGCTTCCAGTGGGGCCCGGAGCCGGCCTCATCACTTCCAGTTGGGAAACGGGTTCACGCGGCCGCGCCGGCAATCCCGAATCAGATCAGGAACCCGGCGCCGCCGCCGCAGAAGGCGCGCCAGGAGCTTCTCGAGTTCTCCCCGGTCTCCGTTCAGCCACTGCGATGGGATTCGCCGGTAGGCCTCATCGACGACCTCTTCCGGGAAGTGCACCACGCGCTCCAGCCAGGGCTGAAAATCCTCGAGCGAGTGGACGCGCCGGTAGACCACCGGGCGGAAGTACAGCCCCTGGATGGGCGAATCCGTGAACTGCCAGTGAGGCCCGCCGAAGACGTAACCGTGGTCCATCATCTGCGCTAGGAAGCCGAGCCGGGAGGTCCCGGGTTGGCCGGCGGAAGCCCATTCCCTGAGCGGAGTCCGGAAAAAGATGGACTGGCGGGAATCCGCGTTACCGGCCCACTTGTCGAAAACCAGCACGCCCAGGAAATCATCCCGGTTGGCGACCTTGTCGAGCAGCGCGTCAGGAATGAAATCGTAAACGGCGTCCCGAGATGGGTCTCCGGGGAAACGGGAACCGAAATGCCAGCCCGGGGCGATCGGCAGACGGCGGCTGCCGAGCCGGATTTCCACCTCCGGGTTGGTGCGCAAGAACTCTTCGGTTACCTCCACCAGCATCGCTTCCGGCGTCGAGATCCGCAGGTAACGGAGAAAGATGCTCGCGACCAGCTCATTGACGAGAATGCGGCGGTGCTGCGGGTTGTTCTTGAACTTGACCACGTAGAAATGGCCATCATCCGCCTCCAGCAAGTGGGCCTGGGCGCCGCCGCGCATTTTCCGGATAAGCCGTCGGGCATGAACCGGCATGAAAATGGGGTAATCTAGTTGTTTACCATAAAGCGAAGGAGCGCAGCAGGAATGACTGAGGAGACGGTGCCGGTGGCCGCGCCTCGCAGCAAGGATGAAATCGCCCTCGAGCTGATGAAGTTCGTCGCGATCACTACCGGATACGGCAAGGGGGCTCCCGCCGCCGGGTTCTCCAGCAAACCGACGCGGAACCCGGAAGAATACGCCGAGGCCTTGCTGCAGCTATTCAAGCGGTGCCGGGCCATCTTGCACGGTGAACCCGGCAAATCGTAAAGTCACGGAGCACCAGGTGCACCCGCCCCGGCTGCGCCCCGGTCATTTTGCTTTTCTTTTCCGGCCTGCGGCGCCGGCTCGCGGTCTTTTCCCAGGCCCCTGCGTAGAAGGTGAACTCCGGCTGGCTGGTCTTTTCGGGAGTGCTCCATCTTGTGAAACCGGCGCGGCGATGCCGGGCTCCGCTTCATCGTCTTCCTCGTCAGCATCGTATTGGAGGAGTTCCGATTCCACGTCGATGGCACCTTCCCCGAAAGATCCGCTTCCTTCGTAGCCATCGTCCTCCGGGAGTGAGTACCGGGTCTTGACCATCTCCCTACTCTCCTGCCAGAAGAAATCCATCCGGGCTTAATGCTATCGTAGCAAGTCATGAGGCTCACCGGACTCGGAACACTCGTACTCGGGCTGGCCGCCGCCGCCATGCCGGCGGCCGCAGGCGTCCAACGATCCGGCGGCGATGAGGCAGCGGCCGGGCAACGGCTGCAATGGTTCCGCGAAGCGAAATTCGGCATGTTCATCCATTGGGGGCCGTACTCGAACCTGGCCGGGGAATGGAAGGGCCGGCGGGTCAAGGTCGGCGAAAACGCCGAGTGGATCATGCACATCCTCCAGATCCCGGTGGCCGAGTACCGCGAAGCGGCGCGCCGGTTCAACCCGGTCAAGTTCGACGCCGAGGCGTGGGTGAAGCTGGCCGCCCGGACGGGAATGAAATACCTGGTGATTACGGCCAAGCACCACGACGGCTTCGCCATGTACCACTCTAAGGTGAGTCGATACAACATCGTGGACTGGACGCCGTTCGGCCGCGACCCGCTTCAGGAGCTGGCCGTGGCCTGCCGGAAGCACGGCATTCGGTTCTGTGTCTACTACTCCCACCGCGAAGACTGGAACGAGCCGGATGCCTACGGCAACTTCTGGGATTTTGACAAATCCAAGAAAGACTTCGGGAAGTACCTGGAGGAGAAGTCCAAACCGCAGGTCCGGGAGCTGCTGACCGGCTACGGCCCGCTCGGCCTCATCTGGTTCGACCGCGGGTTGTACACCCCCCGCCAGGCCCGGGAATTCGTCGAGCTGGTTCACACTCTTCAGCCCCGCTGCCTGATTAACGGACGGGTCGGCAACTACGGCCAGGAGCTGATGGGCGACTACCAGGACATGAACGACAATGGCATGCCGCCCGGCGGCATCGAGGAGTACTGGGAGACGCCGCAGACGCTGAACGAGACCTGGGGGTACAGCAAGTTCGACCACCGGTGGAAATCGTCCCGCGCCGTCATCCGGCGGCTGGTGGAAATCGTGAGCAAGGGCGGGAACTACCTGCTCAACATCGGGCCGAAAGGCGACGGCACGATTCCAACGCCCACGCTGTCGATTCTCGATCGCGTGGGAAGCTGGGTCCGATGGAACGGCGAGAGCATCTACGGCGCCTCGGCCGGTCCGTTCCCGAGACTGGATTGGGGCTACTGCACGGTGAAGCAAAGCAAGCTCTACTTGCACGTGTTTGACTGGCCCAAAGACGGCGTTCTCCGGCTCAGCGGTCTTCGGAACGGTGCTGGGCGGGCATATCCGCTGTTGGAACCCTCCCACGCTCTGGAGGTGCGCAAACAAGGCTCGACGGTCTCGATCCGCTTGCCGGAGCAGCCACTGGACGCCGACGATACGGTGATTGTTCTGGAAATCGACGGGACGCCAGAGGTTGACCCGCCGGTGGTAGTTCAGCATGGCGGCTCCGCCGTGAAGCTGGATTACCTGACCGCTGTCACCTCGGGCCGGGCGGTGAAGCGGTTCAACCGGGTGGGCAAGTTCCACATCTCGAAGTGGACGGCGCCGGGCGACAGCGCTTCCTGGCGGTTCCGGATCAACCGGGCGGGACGTTATGACGTGTTTCTCCGTTACGCCGCCCGCGGCGACCAGGCGGGCGGGGAGTACCGCGTCACAGTCGGCCCACAGCAGTTTGCCGGAACCGTTGAAAACACCGGCGACTGGTACGAATACAAGGAGTTCCACCTGGGGAGCGTTGAATTCGGCCAGGCCGGCGAATATGCCGTCCGGATCCAGCCGGCGGCTGCGGTTGGCCGCGACCTCATGTACTTCCAATCCATCCGGCTTCAGCCGGCGCGGTGACGCGCCCCATCGTTCCACGCCGGTCATCCGCGCCCCGCCTGAGATCGCCAAGGATGGAAGACCCCGGGGCCGCGAACTCCTGCTTCCGATGACGTGCCTGCGGTGCGAGGGAAAGGAGAGGCGGTGCGATCGTACAATAGGATGGTGGCGAACATCTCCATCGACGAACAGATCTCATACATCCGCAAGGGTTTGGCGGAACTGATCCGCGAGGAAGACCTCCGCGAGCGTCTTGCCCTGGGACGTCCGCTGAAGGTGAAGGTGGGCTTCGACCCCACGGCGCCGGACCTTCACCTGGGCCACACGGTGCTGATCCGTAAGATGCGGCACTTTCAGGATCTGGGACACACCGTCTATTTCGTCATCGGCGACATGACCGGACTGATCGGGGATCCTTCGGGGCGTAACACCGCCCGGCCACCCATGACCCGGGAACAGATCGCCGAGAACGCGGAAACGTACAAGTCCCAGGTTTTCAAGATCCTAGATCCGGACAAGACCGAGGTCCGCTTCAACAGCCAGTGGCTGGAGCCGCTGCGGTTCCCGGACATCATCCGCCTGGCTTCCCGCTACACCGTAGCCCGCTTGCTCGAGCGCGACGACTTCGCTTCCCGCTTCAGCAAGAACACGCCGATCTCGGTTCACGAACTGCTCTATCCCCTGGCCCAGGCCTATGATTCGGTGGCGCTGCACTGCGATGTGGAGCTCGGCGGCACGGACCAGAAGTTCAACCTGCTGGTGGGCCGGGAGATCCAGCGCGACTATGGCCAGCCCCCTCAGATCGTTGGCACGGTGCCGATTCTGGAAGGACTGGACGGGATAGAGAAGATGTCCAAGTCCAAGGGAAACGCGATCGGCATTACCGAGAAGCCCGAGGAGATGTTTAGCAAGATCATGTCCATCAGCGACGAGCTGATGTGGCGCTATTACGAGTTGCTTACCGACAGCAGCCTGGCCGAGATCGGCCGGATGAAGCAGCGCGTGGCCGCGGGAGATCTTCATCCCAAGCAAGCCAAGACCGAGCTGGCCCGGCGGATCGTGGCGGATTTTCACTCGGCGGCCGAAGCCGAGCGCGCCGCCGCGGAGTGGCAGCGCGTGGTGGGCGGCGGGCAGGTGCCGGCCGACATCCGCACCGTCCGGCTGGAGGGCGGCAATCTGCGCATCGACAAGGTCCTGGCCCGGAGCGGATTGGCTCCCTCGGTTGCGGAAGCCACCCGGAAGCTTAAGGCAGGCGCGGTCGAGGTTGACGGAAACAAGGTCACCAGCTTCATTACACTGGCCTCTCCCGGGGAATACATTATCCGGCTTGGGCGGAACTGGAGACGCGTGATCGCGTAACCTCTCATGCTCCCGGTGCGTGACAATCTGGGCCTGGCGCTGGATGCCATCCGGGCCCACAAGCTTCGTGCGTCACTGACCATCCTCGGGCTCACGATGGGCGTGGCCACGCTCATCTCGGTGGTGACGATCATTCAGGGAGCAAACGTTTACGTCGAGCAGAAGATCGCCAACCTGGGTGTTGACGTCTTCCGCATTTCCCGGATGCCGTTCGTCGTGACCGATTTCTCCACCTTGCTCAAAGCCCGCCGGAACAAGCGTCTGACGCTGGAGGATATGGAGGCGATCGCCCGCCGTTGCGGTGCCTGTGAGGCCATCGGCGCTTCCCTGTCCTCCACCACACGCGCGCGCTATCGGGATCAGGAACTGGTCGACGTCCGGCTCATCGGCCAAACCGCATCCATGGTCGATATTGACACGCGCACGCTGGAACAGGGCCGCTACTTCACCCCCGTGGAGGACCAGCACGGCGCCCGGGTTTGCGTGATCGGAGCCCGGATCGCCGAAGAGCTGTTTCCGGGCATCGATCCGATCGGCCGCGCGCTTCGCGCCGGCAACACCGAGTTCCGGGTGATCGGGATCTTCGAAGAGATCGGCACGATTCTCGGCCAGGACCAGGATAACTTCCTGATCATTCCGATGGGGGCCTTCCGGCGGATGCTGGGCACGCGGCGGAGCATCGTGATCGAGGTCAAGGCCGCCGCTGGCGGAGCCGTGTTCCAGCAGGCCATTGACGAAGCGCGGTGGGTGCTGCGGGCCCGGCGCCACATTGGCCCGAAGCAGGAAGAAGATTTCTTCATCGGCACGGCTTCCAGCTATATGTCGCTGTGGGAGAGCATCAGCACCGCTTTCTTCGCCGTCTTCATCATGGTCAGCGCCATTTCCGCCATCGTCGGCGGCATCGTGATCATGAACGTCATGCTGGTCAGCGTGACCGAGCGGACCAAGGAAATCGGCATCCGCCGGGCGTCCGGAGCCACCCGGAATGACATTCTCCGGCAGTTTCTCGCCGAGAGCGTTCTGCAGTGCCTGCTGTGCGGGGCGCTTGGCATCCTGGCCGGTTTTGCTGCGGCCATCACCCTGGAAACCTTCACCGAGTTCCCGGCCTCCGTGCAAACCGGGGTCGCCGTCCTCGGGGTGGTTCTCAGCTCGTCGATTGGCCTGTTTTTCGGCATCTATCCGGCCGTGCGGGCCGCCCGGCTGGATCCGGTGGTCGCCTTGCGGAGCGAGTAGAGATGACGCGCGACGAACTGCATGAGAACCTGATGGTCGCCGCGGCCGCGCTGCGCGCGCACAAGGTCCGCTCGACTCTCACCGTGTTGGGAATCGTGATCGGGGTAACGTCGGTAATCTCGGTCGCCGCGATTATTCAGGGGTTGAACGGTTACATTGCTCACCGGGTTGAGGGGATGGGTTCGCGCACTTACTATATCTCCCGGTTCTCGATGTCGGCCAGCTTCGGGCGGCTGCCGGAAGAAATCCGGAAGCGGAAGTACCTGGAGCCTTCCGACGCCGAGTATTTGCGGGAGAGGTGCCCGTCGCTGGAAACGTTCACTGCCCTGTCCGGGCGCCCGATCGGGCCCGGCGACCCCAACGCCGACCAGC
>CAZXVW010000016.1:0-36514 GCA_964644025.1 uncultured Solibacteraceae bacterium
CCGGCAACCGGTTCCGGCTCAACCAATTGCGGCTCTTGCTGGACTCCGAGTCCGGCGCTGAGCAAGACTCAGCCTCACCTGGGAGACAGACGCACGCTCCACACCGCGGCCGGGTTTCCGCTTAGCATGGCTCAGCGGGCAAGGCAGCCGCACCCAGGTCCCGGGGACGGGCTACTGCGGAGGCAGGGGTGGGGCCACGGAACCGCCGAGCCCGGCGTAAGTCTCCTTGACCTTGACCACCTTGGTGCCGCGGAAAGTGACGAAGGTGATTTTCCCCGGCGGCTTGCCGTAAATCCAGTCTTCCGTTTCGATGCCGTTCTTGGTTTCCCGCACCTTGTGGTTGGGTTTGCCCAGGGCCAGCAGGACGGCATCACGGTCCATGCCCTCGACGGCCCGGTTCTCCTTGATCGCCGCCTGAATGGGCTTCGGCAGGCTTTCCACGTACTGCTCGGTAGCGCTGTGCTTTTCAAAATCCAGGATCGGCTTCAGCATCTCCTTGATGTCAGCGGCCTCGAGCTCCGGCACACCGTCCGGAAACACCAGCGCCACTACGGTTCCAACGGGGCGGGCGCTGACCGGGCCGGTGTGAATCGGGGCGACGGTGCCCCCCATGCCGCCCATACCGATCTGAATCCGTTCATACCATTTCCGCCCGCCCTTGAAGCCGCCGTTGATCTCGAACACGATCCTGTTGTCCTCGAACTTGAGCTTCGTGATCTGGACCAGGTCTCCCATGCGCGCCGCCGGGCCATACTCCTGGTGGGCGTCGGTCCAGCGTTCCGTATCGATCTTGCCGGAGGTGTAGACTGGAAGCGGCTTTTTCGAGCGCGGCAGGGTTACCTTGGCGGTCGCGTATTCGGCGCTGAGGTCACGGGTGAGTTGGATCCTCTCCTGGAGCGAGTACTTGTACCGCGGGCCCGCGGCCGCCGGGAGAACCAGCAAGGCCAGCGCGGCAAACACCGCCATGGCGCAGAGTGGCCTGAACCTGGTCATTCAGTCCTCCTTCCGGGCATGCAAGAGGAAGGCTTCTTGTCCATGGATCGGAGCTTTCCAGAGGTACAGTGCCAGGGCGATGAGTATGATACTGGTGAGGACGCCCCCCTCCGGTCCGTAGGCGCCACCACTGACGAGATCGCTGACCTTCCAGTGCATGGCGTAACCCGCTATATTCATTGTAACCCCGCTCAGGTTCACTCCGAATACCGGCAGCATCCAGTTCCAGCCGAAATGCAGGCCGATCGGCAGCCAGAGGTCCCCGCTGCGCAGGAAAGCCACCCCGAGGATGATGCCCCAGCCCACGGTGTTTGCGACGCCGGCCGCGGTGACGTTCTGGTTGCCAGCGTGGAACAGGCCGAACAGAACACTCACCGGAAGGATGGTGGCGAACGGGCCCAGCCTGGCCAGCAGTACCTGGAACCCGTAGCCGCGGAACATCATTTCCTCGCCCACGGCCCCGAACAGCAGCGCCAGGGAAACGAAGGCGAACGAGGCGGCGCTGGCCGGGTAGTACGGGTCCGGCCGCAGCTCGGCCAGGCCAAACACCAGCGGCGGAACCAGGACCAGGCAGGCCGCGCCGGCGCCCCCGGCCAGCCCCAGCAGCAGGTTTCTTCGGGAGGCAGCGCTCCAGTGCATTCCGATGTCGGCCAGCCGCCCGCGCTCGTAAATTCTCAGCGCCAGCGCGTTGGCCACTCCGGCCGCGGCGAACCCGCTGAGCGTCGCGGCGATGAGCGCACCCGAAACCAGGTACATGAGGGGAGTGAAAATCTGCAGCCCGGCGATCACAAAAAAAGTGAACACACCGACCCGGAGCGCGACGCCGAGCTTTGAACTTGACCGGAGGTCCCGCATGTGGGAATCTTACTGCGAGACCGTGGTGACGCGCACGCCACGCCGTGCCACCCGCACGGGGAGGACCTGGGCCCCTTCCCGCTCGATGAGCGCAGAGACCTTTTGCCTGGCTCCTTTCTCGACGAGAAAGAACACGCACCCCCCGCCACCGGCACCACAGACCTTGGCGCCCATGGCCCCGGCGCGGCGAGTCACCTTCACCAGCCGGTCGATCAGGGGGGTCGTGATCCCGGGGACGTTACGGCGCCGGTGCGACCACTCCTGTCGCAGCAGCTCGCCCACCCGTTCCCAGTCGGCTCGCTCGAGCGCGGCGCGCATGGCCCCGGCGATGGCCGCGATCCGGTCGAAGTTCCGGTGCACGCGGCGGTCGCCGTCAATATGAGCTTTCATCACATCCCAGTTATTGATTCCCGAATAACGCGGCTCTCCCGTATAGGCAAGGACAGCATGGCGGTCCAGCTCCTCGTAGTCAACCGCGATCGGCTTGCGGCGCACTCCCGCCGGGCTCAGCTCCACCGCGTTGACGCCGCCGTACATCGCCGGGTAGTAATCCTGCGGCCCGGTAGGCACGCGAATGATCTGAGACTCGATGTTCTGTGAGATCTGGCGGATCTTTTCCAGGCTATAGCCGGACCGCGTGAGCCGGTTCAGCGCGGTGTTGATGGCAATGATGAGAGCCGAGGAGCCGGAGATCCCCGCCCCGGCGGGCACTTCGGAGTCCGTTTCCAACGTAAGGCCCGTCTCGGGGCGGAAGAAACGCAGTTGGTAGGCCAGCAATGGCAGCTTATAGCGCTTCGCCCGGCGAAGGTGGTCGATGGAGTCGAACTCCTCCTGGCGCTTCAGGTCCCGCGAGCGCAGCACGATGCGCGAGTCGTTCCGCATCTCAAGCAGGCAACTCGCGTAACGGTTCACGGCGAAATTCACGGTGACGGCGTCGTCGTGATACAGGCAGAGCGGCCAGATATCGAGGGTGCCGCCTGCCAGGTCAACGCGACACGGCGCCCTCGAGAAGATTCTCCTCACCATTGACGCAATTATCCACCACGGCCTGGACCCGCGCAACGCCAGCGGTTGTACCGGGCGCCCGCCGGAGGTCCCCGACGGGTAAGCCGGTCGCATCCAGACGCCGCCAGGCCAGGCGGCGGCGCCAGCATCTCCATCGCCGGCAGAAGTACAATAAAACCCGGAGGCAATCAGCAAACTCCCGTACCGGTTTTTCGGGTGGTTGCCTGAGCCGGAATAGGGCAAAATAGTGGTCGGGATCACGGCTAATCGAATTCGGCGAGCGCGCCGATAATTGGGTATATGCAGGACAGACGTGCTGAACCGCGAATGCTGTGTGCTGACCTCGTGGATGTCGAGTGGCGAGACAAGAGCGGCCGGCTGCGAAGGACGGTTGCGAACCTGGAGGATATCTCGCTCTCGGGAGCCTGCCTGCAACTCGATGTGGCGATCCCGCTGAAGACGAACCTGCGGATCAGCTATCCGGGGGGCGAGCTCTGTGGCCGCGTCCGCTACTGCGTCTACCGCGAGATCGGCTACTTTCTCGGCGTCGAGTTCGAGCCGGGCTGTAAGTGGTCCCAGAGGAACTACAAGCCGCTTCACTTGCTAGATCCCCGCTGCCTGGTCTCGCAGTCCAGCGATCCGGGAACCCAGCCGCCGACGTCCTGACCGACACACCAGCCACCCGCGCGGCAAGGCGCAGCCAGTACCACCACAAGCCGGCCTGCTTCCGCTTCAGTGGCTCAGCAAAGGCAACAGCACGCTGTCCAGCTCTTCATCAGTCCAGGAGCTGATCCTGATGTTCCGGTGCAGCGTCCAATACTCCCGGTGCTCCACGCTGGCCCCACTAGGCACGGGGCTGAGTGGCCCCAGGGTTTCCATTTCGAGCATCTCGTTGTTAGTGAAGGTTTCAAACGAGCACCCGAAATCCGGGTAGGTCTTGTTTGGATTGGCCGTGGTCTGTTTCAGAAACAGGTTCGTCCCCAGCAGATAGGCGGCCCAGGTCTTTGGGTTGAACAGGCCGATCTTCTGCGGTTCCGGGGCGGTGGCGTCCTGCCGGAGGGTCAGGTATTTCTTGGTGAACCCCCACCGCTTGTCGGAGAGATCCGTGTAGGCCCACATCACCAGGGGGTTGGTGGGTAGCAGTACCTCGGGGTGTTTGCCACGGGGAGGAAACCCGGTAATCGCCCGCCCGCCCGGAGCCATCAGCGTCATGGCCCAGGGTGCGAACTCGATCGTCCAGGGCGTGGTGTTCTTGATCCGGTGAATCACTTCCACGCGGCTGCCGGAATCGGCCAGTCTTACGATGATGCTCTTGACCAGCCCGGCGGAATCGACCGGCTGGACCGCCTCCAGCACGCTCCCCCGGACGGTGATCTTGACCGGTCCGTTATCGAGCGCCCAACTGGTCCTCAGCGTTTCCGGAGCCACCCAGAGCCGGTGGCCACCCCGAAGCTGGTATTCCTTCTCGCCACTCTTGCCGAGCTGCTCGGGAAACTCCTTGAACAGGTTCGGCCCGCCCGTAAAGGCGTACCGGATGATGCGTGGGCCAACATCGCCGGTGACAATCAGTTCGACCGTGCCATTGGTGATGCGGTAACAGTTCGGCCAGCCCTTATAGCTGGTTTTCTCGATGGTGACAGCCGCGAAACTGCTCGCGGCCAGGATCAGCACTAACAATAACGTTCTCAGCATCGTTCGACATTATGTCACGTCTGGCCGTGGCGCATCACCCACCCCTCGGAGGTGATCCCAGCCGAGCGGAGCCACCGGCCAGCCGAACAGTTCCAGCTTGCCCGCGCGGCCTTGCCGGACCGTTCCGATCCGCGTCAACGGAATGGAGCGGTGCCGGCTCGGGATCCTGGCCGAGACCGGAGCCGTGAACAGCAACTCGTAATCTTCGCCGCCGTGGAGGGCCTGCTCGAGCGTGGCGCCGTGAAACACTGGAATGGGCCGGTCGATCACCGCCGAAACCCCGGACGCCAGCGCCAGCCGGTGGAGGTCAATCGAGAGACCATCGCTCAGGTCCATGGCCGCGGTGACCCGGCCGCTGCGGCGCAGATACTCGCCCAAGGCAAGCCTTGGGGCGGGCCACAAGTGGCGGCGCCAGGCCGCCCCGCGGCGGCTGGACAGCCCGAGCGCTGAGCCGCCGAGCACGCCGGAAACGTAAATGGCGTCCCCAGGGCGGGCCCCGTCGCGGCACAGCGCCGTCCCGCGGGGAACCGTCCCGGCTACGACGATGTCGCAGACCAGCTTCTCGGACCGCGCCAGATCGCCTCCCGCCAGAACGGCGCCGGCCTGTTCGGACAGGCGCAGCAGGCCCCGGTAGAAACCGTCGATCCAGCGCGTCCCCGCCCATTTCGGAAGCCCCAGGGAAACCAGGCAGAAGCGTGGCTTGCCGCCCATGGCGGCGATATCGCTCAGACCTCGCGCCAGCGCCTTGTGGCCGATGGCGGAAGCAGTGTGCGTGGCCCGCTCGAAGTGAATGTCTTCCACCAGCAGGTCCGTGGTCAGCAGGAGGTCTTCCCGGGATCGCGGTGTCCGTAGAATGGCACAGTCATCCCCGATGCCGGCCACCAGGCGGGTGCCGCGCGTGGCAGGAATCTTCTTCCGGATTCGCTCCAGCGTTTTCAGCTCCGTCATTGACATGAACACTGATCCTCACCGGCTATGGTATCGCGAGCCGCCCGTGGCGACGGCCGCCGGTGGAATTGGTATAAAATGCGTGCGAAGAGAAGCTCTACCACGGACACAGACGAAATGCACAAATACATCATCATGGG
Organism: uncultured Solibacteraceae bacterium; assembly: GCA_964644025.1. GTDB lineage: Bacteria > Acidobacteriota > Terriglobia > Bryobacterales > Bryobacteraceae > CAZXVW01. The sequence goes on from CAZXVW010000016.1 coordinate 5,634, forward strand.
CCCGCAAGGCTGCGGCAAAGGAACCCAGGCACGCCTGCTGTGCCAGGACTATGACTTGGTTCACATTTCCATCGGCGACATCTTCCGGTGGAACATGAAAAACCACACCAAGCTGGCCGCCCGGGTCCAGCGAATCATGAACCAGGGACGCCTGGTTCCTGATGAGATTGTCCACGAGGTCGTCCGCAAGCGCCTGGATGAGCACGACTGGAACTACGGGTTCGTGCTGGACGGATTCCCGCGGACCCGGGCGCAGGCCGAATTCCTGTTTGAGAATTACAACCTGGACAAAGCCATCTACCTGGACGTTCCCAGCGAGGTGGTCTACCAGCGGGTGATGCACCGCGCCCGGGTGGGCGAAGGGAGCGATTCTTCCAAACGCGCCGACGATAATCCGGAGGCGCTGCGGGTGCGGCTCCAGGAGTACGAAAAGAATACGGCGCCGTTACTGGAGCTGTTCGAGCAAAAACAGATGCTGGTCCGCGTGGACGGCACCCGGTCCATCGAGGAGGTTTACCAATTGGTTCGCCAAGCGCTTCACCTGCCCGAGCCGGCCGGCTCCGAGGGCGGGTGATCCGTCCTGTCCCGGCTCAGCGGCCGCGTTCGCGGTTCACGAGCACCGTTTCCCGGTAGAGGCGGTCGAGTTCCCGCCGTGCGATGGTCGCCCAGGGGCTGGCCGGATCCAGCTTCAAGTACATTTTCCAGTGGCGGACCGCCCGCAGCGGCTGCCCGCTGGATTGGTAGAGCAGCGCGACATTGTAGTGGGCGTCCGCGTAGCTCGGATTCAGCCGGAGGGCCGTCTGGTATTCAGCGAGCGCCGCGGCGCGATCGCCCAGCTCGTCGTACAGGTTCCCGAGGTTGAAATGCGCCAGGGCGTATTCGGGGTCTGTTTCCACCGCTTGCCGGTAATAATCCTCGGCCTTACCCAGTTCCCGCGCGGCAAAAAAGATGGTCCCAAGGTTTACCAGCGCGCCGGCGTAGCCGGGATCCAGCTCCAGCAGCCGTTCATAGACTCCAACCGCCTCGGCGACGGCTCCTTTCTGCTCCAATTCAAGCGCCTGCTGGAATAACCGGTCCACCGCGAGCCGTTGCTTTTCCCGCTCTCCGGCGCCGGCCCGGCCGGCCTGCTCGACGGGGAAGGCGAGGAGCTTTCTCAGTTCCTCCTCGCCGAAATCCAGCAGCAACTGGCCGGAGACGGGTTCCATGGTCCGGCCACCGAGCTGGACGCGGATTTGTTTGCCCTCACTGAAGATCCTGAGTTCCACCAGGGGGTTGTCCACCTCCCGGAGCTTGTCGCGCAGGGCAGTCAGCGCCCGGCGGATTTTGACCGTGGAGATCCTCGCCTTTCTCAGCCGGGCGAGCGTTTGCAGAGCCACCAGGTCGACAAAACTGTATGATTCCAGGCGAGAGACCAACCCTTGCTTTTCCCAGCCCTGGAGCTGGCGTTCCGTCAGGTTGAGCAACCGGCGGACGTCCTTCCGGGAGTAGGTCCTGGTGGGCCCATCGCCGCTCACGGGTGCAATTGTAACATGCCCGCTTCCGCACGCCTCTCGCCCCGTGTGGCGCGCGATCAGCGCAACGGTGGGATACGGATCGAGCCGGCCGGCCCGGTGCACCGGGAAGATATTCAGTTCCGGAAATCTCCGAAGGCCGCTTGACACCCGTGATCCCCAGCGTTCATACTAAAGATGTGCTGCAACTGGTTTTCAATTCAGGGAATCAGGGGTCGGAACAGCGGGAACGTTCCAAGCCGGCCACGCTGGCCGATTTGCGGCACGGAGAAGGGGGAGTTCTGGAACGTTTGGAGGTGCCGGAGAACGTGGCTCGCCGGCTGATGGAGCTGGGCTTCCTGCCGGGCAGCACCATTATTGCGGCTCGCAGCGCTCCGAGCGGTGATCCCCTGGTGTTTCGCGTGGACGGGACGGAGGTGGCTCTGCGAAAGGAGACCGCGGCTCGTCTGCGCCTCCGGCAGGATCAGGCCGGAACGCACTCCACACCATGAGCGGCTGCCGCAGCCAGTCTTCGCCTTCTGCCAGTGATTTGCCGGAAACACGAGACAAGCCGCCGCACAACCCCCATGTGGTGGCCATCGTCGGCCCCCCCAACTCCGGCAAGTCTACCTTATTCAACCAGCTTACGGGCCTCCGGCAAAAGATTGCCAACTACCCCGGCGTTACCGTGGAACAGCGGGTGGGAAGGGTCCGGCTGGCCAGCCGGCAGGAAATCGACCTGATTGATCTTCCGGGCGTCTACAGCCTGGACCCGCGGTCCGAGGATGAACGGGTGACCCGCGACGTGCTCACCGGCGCCATGCCCGGCATCTCGCGCCCGGAGGCCGTCATCCTGATTCTGGATTCCACGAATCTGGCGCGGCACCTGGTGCTGGCCGCACCGGTCTTGAGCCTCGGTTTGCCGACCCTGGTGGTACTGAACATGGCGGATTCTCTCCGGGCGCGGGGCGGTGAGGTGGACACAGCGGCGCTGGCGCAACAACTGGGCACGCCGGTGGCGCTGATCAGCGCCGTCAACGACGAGGGGATTGAGCCGGTGCGGGAATTTCTGAGCGGGCAGTTTGGCGTTCCGACACCGGTCGAACTCCCTGTGATCCACGACTTGCCCAAGTGCCGGCAATGGGCCATTCGAATCGGCAAGGAAGCCGCCTACCGCCCGCCCGCCCCGCCGGTATGGACCCGGCGCCTGGACAGTGTCTTTCTGCATCCGCTGGCTGGCCCGCTGATTTTCGGCGTAGTGGTGGTGGCGGTCTTCCAGACCGTGTTCGCGGGAGCGCAACCTCTCATCGACGGGGTGGAATTCCTGGTGTCCCGGTCCGGGCACTGGCTCCAGTCCACCCTGCCTCCCTCGCCTCTGCGGGACTTGCTGGTGGAAGGTGCTTGGAGCGGGGTGGGCGCGGTGGTGGTCTTTCTCCCGCAGATTCTGCTGCTGTTCTTGTTCCTCGGGATCCTGGAAGATTCCGGTTACCTGGCCCGGGCGGCGGTCATCGCCGATCGCACGATGGCCCGGGTGGGTTTGCAGGGCAAGTCTTTTATTCCGCTGTTGTCGGCCTACGCCTGCGCCGTGCCCGCCATCATGGCGACCCGCACCATCGAGAGCAAGCGGGACCGGATCGCGACGATCCTCATTGCTCCTTACATGACCTGCTCGGCGCGGTTGCCCGTCTATGCGCTGTTCATTGCCGCATTCATTCCGGACGAGAGGTTCTTAGGGCCCTTCGTTTCGACCCGGACCGCGGCGATGATCGGATTGTACCTGCTCGGCTTTCTGGCGGCGGTGGCGACGGCCCGGTTGCTGAAATCTTCCATTTTGAAGAGCGGGCAGACTCCCTTCATGCTGGAGATGCCCCCTTATCGCTGTCCCACCATTCGCTCGCTGGTGCTGCGGCTGTACGATCGTTCCAAGATTTTTCTGCGCCGGGCGGGCACGGTAATCCTTGGTGTCGCCATCGTGCTGTGGGTGCTGGCGCACCTGCCGCTGATCAATGGCGCCGCGCCACCCATCGAGCACAGCGTCGCGGGCACCATGGGCCGCGCCATCGAGCCGGTGATCAAGCCGCTGGGGCTGAACTGGAAAATCGGCGTCGGATTGATCAGTTCCCTGGCCGCGCGCGAGGTGATCGTCGGCACGCTGGGAACTATTTACGGGATGGAGGGCAACGAGAATTCCGCCGGACTGCAGCAGGCCCTGCGCCGGGACCTGAGCCCGGGCGGAGCCGTGGCGTTGCTGGTTTTCTTCGCTTTCGCAATGCAATGCATGGCCACGGTGGCCGTCGTTCGCCGGGAAACCGGGGGCTGGAAGTGGCCCTTACTGCAGTTCGCCTACATGGACCTGGTGGCTTATACCAGCGCCTTCGTGGCCAACCGGGTGGTGACCGCCTGGCTGAATTGACGGGCGCCGTCCCGCCGCGGGGGCCGACCAGGTCCGCAATGCTAACATATTCCTTTAAAAGGAGATTTGGATAGAACTATGAGAAACGTAGTGATTGTCGGGTCCGGGTGCGCCGGGAACACCGCGGCGATTTACACGGCGCGGGCTTCCTTGGACCCCCTGGTGGTCACCGGCCGTGAACCCGGTGGGCAGTTGTCGCTGACCACGCATGTGGAGAATTTTCCGGGATTTCCGGAGGGCATCGGCGGGCTGGAGCTGGTGCAGAACATGAGGAAACAGGCCGAGAAGTTCGGCGCCGAGTACCACCAGGGCGCCGTGATCGAGGCCGATATCTCCCAGCGTCCCTTCCAGCTCAACATCGAGGGCGAGTGGGTCGAGACCCGAACCCTGATTATCGCCTCCGGCGCCTCGGCACGGTGGCTAGGGCTGGAATCCGAGCAGAAACTGATCGGCCACGGCGTCAGCTCCTGCGCCACCTGCGACGGCTTCTTCTACCGCGACAAAAGGATCATGGTGGTCGGCGGCGGGGACTCGGCGATGGAGGAGGCCATCTTTCTGACGCGTTTCGGCACGGAAGTCGCCGTGGTTCACCGGAGGGAGGAGTTGCGGGCCTCGAAGATCATGCAACAGCGGGCCAAGGCCCACCCGAAGATCAAGTTCATCATGCCGGCGGTCATCGAGGAAGTTCACGACGTCGAAAAGGGCGTGGTCACCGGCGTCACGCTGAGAAACGTCAAGACGGGTGAGACCTGGTTTCACCCGGTCGAGGGAGTCTTCGTGGCCATCGGGCATATCCCGAACACGGCTGTTTTCAAGGGGCAGCTCGAACTCGACGAGGACGGCTACATCATTTCCAAGGGGGGCGCCCGTACCAGCGTGCCGGGGGTTTTCCACGCCGGGGACGTGCAGGACAGAACCTACCGGCAGGCGATCACCGCGGCGGCCGCCGGCTGCATGGCAGCTCTGGAAGCAGAGAAGTTCGTCGAGGTCGAACTGGAACAGAAGTAACAGCTCAGCCGGCTGCCATTTCCTGCCAAGGAGGGTGGACATGCGCCGCTGATCAGCCGCCCGAGGGAAGCACTTTCATGATGTCGTTGTAAAGCACGAACACGACGATCATCATCAGGAACAACAGGCCGACTTTGATCACGGCCTCCTTGACCGGCATACTGAGGTCACGGCCAATTGCCATCTCCACCAGCAGCAGAAAAATGACTCCACCATCGAGAACCGGGATCGGCAGCAGGTTGAACACGGCCAGGTTCAAGCTCACCATCGCCATCAAGCCGATGAAGGCGAATGGCCCTTCGCGGGCGGCGTCGCCGGATAATTGAGCGATGCGGATGGGCCCCTCGAGCGACTTGGCCGACATTCGCCGGGCAATCACGCCTCGCAAGAACTCGTAGATAAAGGTGGCGCTTTTCAGATTGTGCCGGACCGATTGCGCGAGGGCCTCCGGGAACGACAGGCTGATGTAGACAACCTTCTCTCGAAGCTGCACTCCGATCATGTAACGCTGCTCGCCCTCCATGGTGGTCAGCTCCGGCCGTACGCTCACGTGGTCCCGGATGCCGTTCCTGGAGTATATGATTTCCACCGGTTCCCCACCGCTGGCCTTGATCACTTCGTGCAATGTGCCCACCGAGTGGACTGGTTTGCCGTTGATGCTCAAGATGGTGTCTCCGGCCCGTAATCCGGCCTTTTCAGCGTTCATTCCTTCGAGCACGCTCGCGACCTGGATCTCCTGTTCCTCGGCCCAGCCGGCGTTGCCCACGCCGGTTCTCTCATCCAGCTCCGGTGTAACCGTGAACGAGAGCACGCGGCCGGCTCGTTCGACCTTCACCGGCAGAGGCACGCCCGCGCTGGCGAATTCTTTCATGAGAATATCGTCCCAGGTGGGGTTCTTCTCGCCGTCGATTTCGATGATGCGATCACCGGCCCGGATGCCGGCCTTCGCCGCCGGCGAGTCCTTCATCACGTAACCGACGACACCGGCTTGAGAAGCCTCCGCCGGCTTGGGGTACTTCAGCATGAACAAGCCCGTCAGCAAAGCCACCGCCAGCACCACGTTCATGAGCGGCCCGGCAGAGGCGATGATAAGGCGTTGCCAGCGTGGCTTCGCCTGAAAGCTCCGGGGGTCCTCGCTCGTCTGCTCACCTGGTTGTTCGCCAAGCATCTTGACATAGCCGCCGAACAGGATGAGGGAAAAGCGGAAATCCGTCTCCCCTCTCTTGAAGCCGAACAGCCGCGGGCCAAAGCCGAAACTGAAGGTTTCAACGTGGACATCGAAGAAGCGGGCCGCCCAGAAGTGGCCCAGTTCGTGGACCATGATCATGACCCCGATCAGGACCAGCAGCCACCAGATGTTCTCGAAAAACGCCATGAAGAGTTATGCCTTCCCCACCGGGGACCGGTGCAGGCGTGTGCCCCAGCGAGCCTCGAGAATGCCGCGGGCCACTCGCCGGGACTCACGATCGATCTCCAGAACCTCCGCCACCGAGGATGCCGGCCGGTTGGGCACGCGGGAAAGCGTCTCCTCGACGAGTTCGGCGATCCCGGGAAAAGACAGATCACCGTTGAGGAAGGATTCCACGCCGACCTCGTCGGCGGCGTTCAACGTACAAGGAGCTGAACCGCCCGCCCGCTGGGCCGCGTAAGCAAGCTTGAGCAATGGAAACCTTTCCAGATCAGGGCGTTGGAACTGCCAGACGTGGGGTCTCGACCAGTCGTACCTCGGCACCGGCCCCTCGGTCCGGTCCGGGTACGTCAAGGCGTATTGGATGGGCATGCGCATGTCGGTGGTCGAGATCTGCGCAATAATGCTGCCGTCGACATATTCCACCATCGCATGGACGGAGGATTGCGGATGCACCACGACGTCAATCTCGTCCGGAGACAGCCCAAACAACCAGCACGCCTCGATGACCTCGAATCCCTTGTTCATCAACGTGGCCGAATCGATGGTAATCCGCCGTCCCATCTTCCAGGTGGGGTGGCGCAAGGCCTGCTCAGGAGTGACCTTTTCGAGCTCCTGGCGGGGCGTGTCGCGGAACGGGCCACCGGACGCCGTCAGAATCAGCCGCGCCACCTCGCTCCGCCGGCCGGCCTTGAAGCACTGGTGCGCCCCGTTGTGTTCGCTGTCCACCGGGATGAGTTCGCTGCCGGAGACCTCGGCGGCCTCCGTCACCAGTTTCCCACTAGCAACGAGGACCTCCTTGTTGGCCAACCCGATTCTCTTCCCCAGGCGCACGGCTTCGTAGGTGGCCTCCAACCCCGCGATTCCGACAATGGCCGACATCACGAAATCGGCCTCAGGGGCGGTGGCCGCCTCCACCCGAGCCCGCCCTCCTGCCTTCAGTTCCGGCCAGACCGAGCGCGGCAGGGGAGATTCTTCGAGTCTGGCGATCAGATCCCTCCGGGCCTGCTCGGTTGCGACCACGGCCAGCCGGGGCCGGAACTCCTGGATCTGGGCGGCCAAGGCGTCCGCGTTCCAGCCGGCCACCAGGGCAAAGACCGCGTAACGCTCCGGCTGCCGGCGGACCACGTCCAGTGTGCTCAGTCCGATAGAACCAGTCGAACCCAGGATCGTCAGATTTTGCATTTGGTTCGGCTCCGGTCAGGCTCCCCTCCGAATCATAACACCTCCAGCTAGCGCTTTCCTACCTCCAGGAGTAGCGTAACCGTCTCAGCCCCCTCCACTAGGCACTCAGCGGCCAGAACAGCCGCCTTCACGGAGCCAATACACGATGATCGGGAACATCTTGAAGCTTTGGGGGTGCCGGGGAGGTTTTTGCTTCAGGGGTCTTTTTTGTGAGGTTAGTCTCGCTTTGGTGGGAGTTGCCTCCCCGGCCTACTTCCAATAATAAGATATGAGTTTCGGGAATGCAACAGGAAATTGTATTTTTCTTCAATTTTCTTTGGCGGCCCGACCCGGCATCAGCTCCTAACCCACTGAGGCTAAAGGAGTAGACCAAATTTTCGTGCTTTACGGGGATGAGCAGCCGCAGGGCTGCCCAGGAGGGCTGAATCCCCAAAAGGCGAGCTGAAGCCCAGCCATAGACCCTGATCCCGGCCTCGCGTTGCAGTCCATCCACCTCCCCGAGCATTGGCCGGCGGCCTCCTTCGGGACCACGCCAGGCGCCCCATGAGCGACAAGTCCCGGCCAGGACCCCTTCGTCGGATCAGATGGCCGGCCTGTGGGCAGGCCGGCCCAGGGAGGGCGGAGCCGGGTGGCTGGCGGCGCTCGACCCCACAGACGGGACCTGGCGGATTCCCTCCTCCCAGGCGAGGACCGGAATTGTATGACGGCGAGCGAGTATGCGACAATTGCCAACCGTGAAACCACGAGTTCTGATCACCAAGCGCATCTATCCTGAAGCAGTGGAGTTCCTGCGCCGGCATTGCGAGGTGGACTATGAAGAGACCGATGATGGCTTGACGGCGGCGCAACTCCGCGAGAGGCTGCGGGGCAAGCAGGCTGTCGTGAGTCAGTTGACGGACCGGTTTAGCGCTGAGGTCATTGAGAACTTGGAGGGCATCCGAGTCATTGCGAACGTTGCCGTCGGCTTTGACAACGTGGACGTCCCCGCGGCTACGAAAGCAGGCATTCTGGTGACTAACACGCCCGACGTTTTGACCGATACGACGGCGGATCTGGCCTTCGCGCTGCTGCTGGCCACCGCCCGGCGGGTGGTTGAGGCGGACCACTACCTGCGCGATGGCAAGTGGAAGAAATGGTCGATCGATCTTCTGGTGGGTCAGGATGTTCACCACCGGACTCTGGGCATCGTAGGGCTGGGCCGGATCGGCCAGGCCGTGGCCCGTCGCGGCAGAGGGTTCTCAATGAAAGTCCTGTACAGCGACGCTGTGCGCGCCCGCCGCGAGATTGAGCAGGAGCTGGAGGCTTCCTGGGTGCCGCTCGACCGGCTTCTCCGGGAGTCCGATTTTGTGAGTCTGCACGTCCCTCTGTCCGATGCGACCCGCCGGCTGATCGGCCGGGACGAATTGCGGCTTATGAAGCCGACGGCCGTTCTGGTCAATACCTCGCGGGGCCCGGTGGTGGACGAAGCAGCACTGGCCGAAGCCTTGCGGCAGAACGTCATCGCCGGTGCCGGCCTCGACGTCTTTGAGCAGGAACCCCGGGTTCATCCGAGCTTGCTGAGCCTGCCCCAGGTGGTGCTGACTCCCCACATCGGCAGTGCCTCGGTCCACACCCGGCGAAGCATGTCCATGATGGCGGTGGAGAACGCCGTCGCCGCTCTGGAAGGAAACAGGCCCCCGAATCTCGTCAATCCGGGTTTGTGGGATCAGTTGGAATCCCGGAAAGAAGCTTGAGCACCAGCAGGTCCGAAGGTTGAAAACTGGCCCGGGAGAGGTTTCGCAGGTCTTCATCCCTTTCCGCAATATGATTGCGGATCAACTGCCGGAACTGATCGACAGAAATTTGAAGCACCCGGGCTGCTTCGGCTTCCGTGTAGTGAGGCTTGTGCGATGTCGGCGAACTCATTCGGCTCCCAATCTTTCAAACCGAACATTCTACGTGACTTGACCGCCGCACCCAATCCGGCTTAGGTCCTAATTCCAGTACTGGATTGTTCTGATGAGGCTGGGCGGGCGTACTAAGGCAATGCGGGTTTCGTTTGGATGCCCGGCCGGATGAGGCGACCGCGTAACTGCCGTTTCCTGAGAGGAATGGGCGCTCCAGTGGACTTTAATGTTCTGGACGTCTCGTGGTCAAGGTTCTGTTCATCTTCGGCACCCGGCCGGAAGCGATCAAGCTGTGCCCGGTGGTTCGGCACATGATGGGCCGCGGCGAGGAGTTCGCCGTCACGGTCTGTGTGACCGCGCAGCACCGGGAGATGCTCGACCAGGTGCTCGCCGCTTTCCGGGTCCAGCCCGACTACGACCTGGACCTGATGTTGCCCGCGCAGAGCCTGTTTCAAACCACCTCCCGGGTCCTGTCGGGCCTGGCGCCGGTGCTGGAAGATGCCCGGCCCGACATCGTTCTGGTACAAGGAGACACCACCACCACCCTGTGCGGGGCCCTCGCAGCTTTCTACCAGCGGATCCCGGTGGGCCACGTCGAGGCGGGCCTCCGTACCGGAGACCTGGGGCAACCGTTTCCGGAAGAGCTGAACCGGGTGCTGACCAGCCGCATGGCAACGCTGCACTTTGCCGCTACCGAATGGGCCGCGGATAACCTGCGCGCGGAAGGCGTCCCCAGGCGGCGGATCGCCGTGACCGGAAACACCAGTATTGACGGGGTTCTGCACGTGGTCCGTGAACTCGAAGCCGGCAGTCTGAGAGGAAAAGCCTGGCCGGAGCTGGACAACGGCAGGAAATTAGTCGTGGTGACGGCGCATCGCCGTGAAAGTTTCGGAGCCGGACTGGAGCGGATCTGCGCGGCTGTGGCACGGCTGGCCCGGCGGGACGACGTGCGGATTGTCTACCCCGTCCATCCGAACCCACAGGTGCGGACGCCCGTTAGCCGGTGGCTCGCAGGACTTCCTAATGTTTCTCTCACAGAGCCGTTGGACTACGTGACTTTCATCGACCTGATGCGCCGCGCCTACCTGCTGCTGACCGACTCAGGCGGCATTCAGGAGGAAGGGCCTTCCCTCGGCAAGCCGGTGCTGGTGATGCGGGACAGGACCGAACGGCCCGAAGCAGTCAAAGCCGGGACAGCCATGCTGGTGGGCACCGATGAGGAGCGCATTTTTCGAACCGCGTGCACCTTGCTGGAGGACCCCAATCGATATGCTCGCATGGCGCGCGTTCACAACCCATACGGCGATGGCCGCGCCAGCCACCGCATCGGTGACCTAATCCGCTCATACTTCGATAGATAGACAGCCCGACCGGCCTCTAATGCAGCCCTAAGTCTTGGCCGGAGAGAACGGGACGCCGCTCCAACGCCCGGTATAATTTCGCCTGGGAGGGGTGATTACTGCAGCACAGGAACCCATGATGAGACGTTCACCAACCGGGAAAGACAATCCGGACCGCTCCGGCGACCTGGCAGCCGCCCTGCGCCGCCGGGTAGTCGGTCAGCCGGCCGCCATCAGCGCGATCGTCCCTTATGTTCAGATGTATGAGGCCGATCTGGCGCCGGAAGGCAGGCCCGTCGGCGTTTTTCTGCTCCTGGGTCCGACCGGAACCGGCAAGACGAGAACCGTGGAAGCCCTCGCCGAAGTGCTTCACGGCGGCGAGAAGAACCTGCTGAGAATCGATTGCGGGGAGTTCCAGATGGAGCATGAAGTGGCAAAACTGATTGGCGCACCGCCGGGCTATCTCGGGCACCGCGAAACACACCCGATGATCAGCCAGCAGAAGCTGAACGCCACCACCGGCGAATTCAGCAACTTGTCCATTGTTCTGTTTGACGAGATCGAAAAGGCGGCCCCGTCACTGCGCCGGCTTCTGTTGGGCGTGCTGGACAAGGCAATCCTCCACCTGGGCGATAACACGGTGGTCAACTTTGAAAACAGCCTGATCTTTCTGACCAGCAATCTGGGCGCTCGGGACATGCACCGTCTCATTCGTCCCGATTTCGGTTACCAGTCGGTGGTTGGTGGACCTACCAGCGATGTCAGCGCCAGGCTGGAGAAGATCGGCGTTCACGCCGTGCGGCGCCGCTTCTCGCCGGAGTTCGTCAACCGGATTGACGCCATTATCACTTACGAGCCGTTGGGCCAGGAATCTCTCCGCTCGATTCTCAGCCAGCACATCGAGGAACTGCAGGAACACATCTACCGGCGCCGCGGCGAGGCGGCCTTCGAACTGGAAGTCACCCCGGACAGCCGCGATTACTTGCTCCGCTTAGGGACCAGCCCGGAATTCGGCGCCCGTGAGCTGAAACGCACCATCCACCGCTGCCTGACGCAGCCCCTCGCCGCCAAGGTGGCCAATGGCGAGATCCCGGCTGGTTCGAAAGTCCGGGTTGCCTTGAGCCCGGAGGGCGACCGCCTGGAGATCGTTCCCGAACCAGCGGCCGCGGTTGTCTCCGACGGCAGGGAACCGGTGCGCCACAGGCACGGAAACAGGGATATCGAACTTTCCTGGACAGGGGGACAGCCGGATGGAACTCTGCGCCTCTCGGCCTGAGACTCAGCCTCCGCTCTCCCCCGGATTGCTCTTTGCAGTTACGGGCTGGTAGCTGATCGTCTCGCACACGCTGACGTTCTCGCTGGTGAAGACTTCCAAGCGGAACCGAACGTTATCGGAAGCGCGGCGATAGATGACGCTGCCGTTACGAAGGTAGCCGGCGTCAAGTGCGACGCTCTTCTGTTTGCTGTTCTCGGTGATCACGAGCACGCCGCGTTGGGCCTTTTGAATCACCGGAGAGGCGCGGTCCCAACGGACATGGATACTTCCGGCCGAAGGCGTGGCGCTCAGGCTCAATCTGTACGGGTCCTGCCTTGGGGTGGCCGTGATCTTGGACTGGACGCTCAGCGCCACCTGGAAGCCCAACACCGTGCCGAGCAGCAAGAAGATGAACGACAACGGAACCCAGACCCAGCCGCCGCGCAGGCGCAGGGAGCGTGCGCGCGGCGAAACCGGCTCCTGATTCGCCGGATCCGGCGGTGACTCCCGCCTTTCAGCGGGCCCGGGATCACCAAGCCCGAGAATGCTGCCGCCCGGGGAAAATCCTTCCCTCCCGGCATCAGAAGAGCCATGGCTGGCATGCTCGCTGGAACTCGGAGGGAAGGACTCATGTCTCTCACCACCGCCCAGCTCCGCCCGCCGGAAGGGGAATTCCCGATAGGAAGATTCGCTCCGGATGACCCCTTCTTCCCGGAAGAAGAATCCCGCCACCGAGGCACGAGTGGCGAACGGTTTGACGAGGAGCGCGATGGCAGTCTCCTCAGGGAAATATTTGTCCAGTAATTCCACGTCCTCCGGGGAAAGCGACAGGCCCTCTCGGGTGTGGCTCCGGTAAAAGCCGACCGCCCGCAAGCGCCGGCCCGGCGCCGCCTTCCAGCGCTCCAAGGCTTTGGCAAACCGGTCCCGATCCTCCTCGCCAATGACGTAGGATGGCCCGCTGGCATGCGTTGACAGCACCGGCTCGAAGTCTTCGATCCGGACTTCCAGCCGCTTGCCCTTCTCGGCGGTTCCGAGCAGAATGCCGCCTATCTCCAGGCCGCGTCGCGGCACGGCGCCGAATCCCCGCATGACCTCCGAGCCCAGCCGTTCGACAACGTCGAAGTCGATCTGAATCGAAACCGGCTTACCCGGAACTTCCCAGGTGTAGGCTTGCTTGGGACGGGAAGCTTTTTCACTGGTGAATTCCGTCATCTCCATGCTGCCCTCGCGGCCGCCAGTGCGCGCGGAGACCACCGGCCCTGCGCGCAACGCCAGTCACCTTCTCTATCGGTAGATACCTCGAAATCATTTAGATACGGCATACTGGGAGGTAGATGGCGGGAACGCTTTACCTGGTGGCGACGCCGATCGGAAACCTGGAAGACATCACGTTTCGTGCCGTTCGCATCCTCGGAGAAGTTGATCTGATTGCTTGCGAGGACACGCGGCAAACCCGCAAGCTGCTGGAGCATCTTGGCATCCGCAAACCGCTGATCAGCTATCACGAGCACAACGAGGCGGCCCGGACCCCGGAACTGGTAAACAAGCTCGAACACGGCGCCGATATCGCGCTGGTCTCCGACGCCGGCACCCCGCTGGTCTCCGATCCCGGCTACCTGCTGGTGAAGGCCGCCGTGGAAAACGGCATCCCGGTGGAGCCTGTTCCCGGAGCCTCGGCTGTTCTGACCGCCCTGGCGGCATCCGGCCTGCCCACCGATTCCTTCCACTTCGCCGGTTTTCTTCCCCCGCGAGGTTCACGTCGTCGGCAGGCTCTCGATCAAATCCGGGAGATGAAGACCACCGTTATTGTTTACGAGGCGCCCCACCGCATTCTCAAGACGCTGGACGATCTGCGCGAGACGCTCGGAGACCGCCCGATCGTCGCCGCCCGCGAGATGACCAAGCGGCACGAGGAATTTCTCCGGGGAACCGCCGCGAGCATCCGGGATGCGTTGGCCGGCCGAGGCCCGGTAAAGGGAGAATTCACCGTACTGATCGGCAAACCCGGCTCGAGCGCCCCGCAGATGCCCGATGCCGGCACGATCCGGGCGACAGTGGAGAGCAGGCTCCGGGACGGCGTGGCCAGAATGGAAGCGATCAAGTCAGCCGCCAGAGATCTCGGGATCTCCAAGCGGGCAGTTTACCAGGTTCTGCACGAAGAGGCCGGCGCCGGGCGGCAACACTGACGGTCTGGATCGCTCTCCACCGCGCCATCAAGCCCGGTCAAGCGTTCCCGAGCAGGAAGAAGCGGGCCAGAAACAGCGCCGTCATCGCGTAAACCAACCAGGGAACCCGCCGCGCCTCCCCCCGCAGCACGCGCAGCAGCGTGTGGACAGTGAAACCGAATGCCAGGCCGTTGGCAATGCTGAAGGTCAGCGGGATGGTAATCATGGTCAGGAAAGCCGGGATGGCGACCACAGGCTCATTCCAGTCGATTTCGCCGGCGTGGGAAATCATCAGGGAACCTACCAGGATCAGCACCGGCGCCGTGGCGGCGGCCGGGATGGCGCCAGCCAGCGGCGCGAGGAACAGCGCGGCGACGAAAAGAATCCCGGTGACAATGGCCGTGACGCCGGAGCGGCCTCCGGCCACTACTCCCGCCGCGCTCTCGATGTAACTGACCACGGTCGAAGTGCCGGCCAGCGAACCGACCACGGTCGCCGAGGCGTCGGCGAACAGGATCTTGTTGACCCGTGGGATATGACCGACTTCATCGAACAGCCCGGCTTTCTTGCCCACGGCGACCAGGGTGCCGATGTCGTCGAAGAGGTTGACGAACAGAAACACCAGCACGATCTCCACCAGGTCAACCTTCAATACGCCGCCGATGTCGAGCCGGAAGGCGGTTGCGGTGATATCGGAAATGCTGTAGCTTTGCGGCTTCCAGCGAACCAACCCGAAGGCCGCGCCGACGGCCGTGGTCATCAGGATCCCGATCAGCATGGCGGCCCGTACGCGCCGCACCAGCAGGGCCGCCGTCAGCACCAGCCCGAACAGCGCCAGCAACGTCATGGGCTGGCGAAGGTCACCCATGGCCACCTTCGTGGCTGAGTCGCTGACCACCACCCCGGCGTTCGTCAGGCCGATGAAGGCGATGAACAGCCCGATGCCAACGGCCACGGCGGCGTAGAGTTCGGTCGGAATCGAGTACAGGATCATTTCCCGGATCCCTCCGGCTGTCAGCAGGAAAAAGACCACTCCGGAGAGAAAGACCGCGCCAAGCGCCACTTCCCAGGACAGGCCCCGGGCCACCACCACCGCGTACGTGAAGTAGGCGTTCAAACCCATTCCGGGAGCCAGGGCGATCGGGTAACGGGCCAGCACGCCCATCAAGATGCTGCCGAAGGCCGCCGAAACGCAGGTGGCCGCCAGCACCGGCGTGAACGGCATACCCGCCTGCGCCAGAATGGATGGGTTCACAAAAATGATGTAGGCCATGGTGAGAAACGTAGTGAACCCGGCCAGAATCTCGGTTCGCCAGTTGGTGCCAAGCCGTTCGAACTCGAAGTAGTGCTCCAGGCGTTCCCGCATCGTTTCCACATTATCCTGTAACAGTCCGGCCTTGGCCAACGCGCCGGACCGGTACAAAATAGGAAACGGGAGGACAAGGTGCCCCACCTCCGTGATGCTAGGTGGCCGGCCGGCGTGATGGGCTTGCTGGTGATCTGCGCCTTCGCTGTCACTGGGGAGCAGCGGGGACCGCTGCAGGTCAGGCCCCGGCCGGCCAGAGACGAGGCTCAGGCAGGGGGCCGGCCGGTGCCCGAAACACCGGGGGCGGCGGCCGGGCAAGACAAGCGTACCGGCGCACCCGCCTGTCCGCCGGGCTACATCCTCAAGCCAGCCCCCCGTGGCGAGGAAAGGCCTCCGCGTCTCCGGCGCGGGAAACCGCAGACTCGGGACGAAGCCGAACCGGAACCGGCGCTGGAGTGCGTCCAGGTCGAGGCGCTTTCCCCCAGCCCGGACAGGGTCAGCGGGGACCTCCGGCGTGATCTGGATCCACTGCTCACCCGGGTGCGCGGCAACACTTACGCTTTCGCTCGAACCCTGCCCGACTTTACCTGCGAGCAGTGGACCGAACGCGAGTTCAGCCAAACCACCCCGGCGCGCTGGGTCCGGGAAGACCGGATCACCGCCGAGGTCTTTTACGTGGACGGCAAGGAAGAGTACCGGAACTTCCGCCGCAACGGAAAGAAAATGGAAGCGCCCCCGGAGAGAACCGGCACGTGGTCAACCGGCGAGTTCGGCACGCTCTTGCTGGATTTGTTCTCCCCGGCCACCCAGGCGAAGTTCCGTTACCGCCGGGAATCGGAAATCGATGGGGTGAAAGCAAAGGTCTACGACTACATGGTGGAGCAGGAGAACTCTCACTGGCGCGTGGACTACGAGGGCCGTTTTCTCTATCCGGCCTACGAAGGTTCGCTTTGGGTTGACCCGGAGAGCTTCCGGGTGCTGCGCGTGGAAATGTCGGCCCGGAACATCCCCCCGGACTACCCGCTGGATGTGATCGAGATGGCGATCGACTATGGCCCCGTCGAGATCGGCGGTAAGCAGTACCTGCTCGCCACGCACGCGGCGAATCTCTCCTGCCAGCGGGGCACGCCTTTTTGCAACCGCAACGAAATCCGCTTCCGCAACTATCGCAAGTTCACGGTAGAGTCGAGGATCACCGCCACGGATTCCCCCGCCCCTGCCGGGGGACAGCCGCCGCCCCGGTAAGGAGAAAACTGAGAAGCAAGACTATGCTGCCGTGTCTGGACTTGTCCGCAGCGGCCAAGAGGCGATAGGCTGGCGGGAGTGTGGTGAGCAAGTTTCAGTCTGTCAAGAAAGTGATAGTAAAAGGGTGAACCCATGAAACGTGTGATTTGGATAACGGCAATCTTATTGGTTTCGGCATCGTTGGGTCTGGAGGCGGCGGTGACGTTGCCGCGGCTGATCTCCGACCACATGATGCTCCAGCAGGGTGCTCCGGTCCGCATTTGGGGCAAGGCGAATCCCGGCGAGGCCGTCACGGTGAGCTTCCGCAGCCAGAAGGCAACGACCCGCGCGAACGGCGAAGGCCGCTGGGAGGTTTTTCTGCGGCCGATGAAGCCGGCGGCGCCGGCCGCGCTCCGCGTCGAGGCCGACAATACGATTACCGTGCGGGACGTACTGGTGGGAGAAGTCTGGGTGGCTTCAGGCCAGTCCAACATGGTTTTCCCGGTCCAGCGCGGCGACCGCGCGGCCGAGGAGATCGCGGCGGCGAAGTACCCGCAAATCCGGCTGTTCAAGGTCGCTCTGAAAACCGCGGAGGAGCCACTGGAGGATGTCGAGGGCGAGTGGAAAGTTTGCAGCCCGGAAACCGTCGGCGATTTTTCTGCCGCGGGCTATTTCTTCGCCCGGCACCTGCACCGGACCCTGGGCGTACCGGTGGGCGTGATCCAGTCGGCCTGGGGCGGGACCCCAGCCGAAGCCTGGACCAGCAGAGAGGCCCTGAAGGCCGAGCCGGGGCTGCGCGTGTTGCTGGATGAGTGGGACCAGGTCCTGGAAGACTACCCGGCGGCGAAGATCCGTTACGAGGAGGCTCTGCGTGCCTGGCAAGAAAAAGCCAAGACGGCGAAGGCCGCCGGACGGCAGCCCCCGCGGCGCCCCCGCGCGCCGGTGGGGCCTGGCCACCAACACGCGCCGGCCGTTCTTTATAACGCGATGATCGCGCCGCTGACGCCTTACGCCATTCGCGGGGCGATCTGGTATCAGGGTGAAAACAACGCCAGCCGTGGCCAGGGCTACCTGTACCGGCGCCTGTTCCAGACCATGATCCTCGACTGGCGCGCCCGCTGGGCCGAGGGCGGCTTCCCATTCTTGTTCGTGCAACTGGCCAACTACGGCAGGACCCGGGAAGGCGGCCAGTGGCCGTTGCTACGCGAGGCGCAGGCCATGGCGCTCCAGTTGCGCAACACGGGCATGGCGGTCACCATCGATATCGGCAACTCGACCAACATCCATCCAACCAACAAGCAGGACGTCGGCAAGCGCCTTGCTCTTTGGGCGCTCGGCGAAACCTACGGCAGGAAACTGGTCTACTCGGGGCCGCTTTACCGGCAGATGACGCGGGAAGACGGCAAGATCCGGCTCTGGTTCGACCATGTCGGCGGCGGATTGAAAGCCGAGGGCGGAACGCTCAAGGGCTTCGTGATCGCCGGCCCGGACCGGATTTTCCGTCCGGCCACGGCCGTCATCGACGGCGCCACCGTCGTGGTTTCCGCCCCCGCAGTGCCCCATCCGGCGGCGGTGCGCTACGCCTGGGCCGATGACCCGCCGAACACGCTGCGCAACGCGGAGGGTCTGCCTGCTTCCCCGTTCCGGACGGATAACTGGCGAAGCGCCCAGATGCCGAAATAGGCCGCGTCTCCGCGCCGGGTGAGACAACGACACCCGCGGGCAAAGGTACGGGCCCAAAGACGCTGGAGAAATTTACGGGGACCAAGATCCTGCCACCAGCCGGCCGGCTCGCCCGTAGTACACTTAGGGTTGCGGTCCATGAAGCGGCTTTTGCAATTCGGGGTCCTGCTGGCGGCGGTGGCCGCGCTGGTCCTCGCCGTGGATTTTTCGGCGCTGCAGCCGCAGGGTTATGTCAGCGACTTCGCCGGGGTCATCGACCAGCAAACTGAGGCGGCGCTGGAGCGTTACTGCGCGGCCGTGGAATCGTCCAGCGGGGCGGAAGTAGCCCTGGTGACGCTTCCGACGCTGGCCGGTGAGCCGATTGAGGATGTCGCCAACCTCCTGTTCCGCAAGTGGGGTGTCGGGAAGAAGGAAACCAACGAGGGCATCCTTCTTCTGCTGGTGATCCAGGACCGGCGCACGCGGCTGGAGGTCGGCTACGGGTTGGAGCCTTACATCCCAGACGGATACGCCGGCAGCCTGCTGCGCCAGATGCGGCCCGCTCTCCGGGCCGGTCGTTACGGTGAGGCGATGGCTGTCGCCGCGCAGGCTATCGGAAACCGGATCGCCGAAGCCAAGGGCGTGACGATTCAGGAGGCGGTTCCACGCCGGCGCCCGGTGCCCGCGCGGCAGAGTGTCCCGTGGGGTTCGCTTGTCTTCGGTCTTGTCTTCTTGCTGTGGCTCCTCGGCATGGGAGGACGCCGCGGCGCCCGGGGCCGGGGCATGGGCGGGTTGTTGACCGGCATGCTTCTGGGCAATTTGCTCGGTCGCGGGATGTACGGAGGTTACCGCGGCAGCGGCGGCGGCTTCGGCGGCTTTGATTCCTTCGACGGTTTTGGCGGTTTCGGCGGGGGCGACTCCGGCGGAGGCGGCGCCTCGGGAAGCTGGTAGAGGCCGGCGGCGAAACTCAGCTCAGACGGCCGCCGGGCAGGGAAGATCGTTATGGAGAAACTTCTCAACGAACTCGTAGGACGGCTGAGGAAAACCTACGGTGACCGCCTGATCTCGGTGATCCTGTATGGTTCAGCGGCCGCCGGCGATTACAGTGGCCAGTTCTCCGATCTGAATATCTTCTCCGTTCTGGGTGAGATCACCCCCCGGGAACTGGGCGAAGCGGAGCCGATCTTTCGCTGGTGGCGAGGGAAGGGTAATCCATCGCCACTGTTGATGAGCGAGCTGGAGGCGCGGACCTCGACCGATTGCTTCCCGATCGAGTTCCACGACATGAAGGAGCGGCGCCGGGTTCTTTACGGCCGGGACGTGATCGAAGATGTGGAGATCGACAATTCCTTCTACCGCGCGCAGGTAGAGTATCAGCTTCGTGCCAAGCTGCTGCGGCTTCGCCAGAAGGGCGCCGGGGTCATGCAGGACAAGGACTTGCTGCTCAAATTGCTGGCCGACTCAGTTTCCACGTTCTGCGTTCTGTCCCGCCACGCGCTCCGGCTGCATGGCATTGACGCAAAATTCCGGAAACGCGAGATCGTCGAGCAGGCGCGTGAACATTTTGGCATTGACGCGGCGCCGTTTCTTTCCCTGCTCGATCTGCGGGACGGGAAGGTGAAGCCGAAGGCGCTGAAGCCGGTCGAGCTGTTTGCCGGCTATATGCAGCAAATCCACGTCATCATAGACGCCGTGGACCGCTTGGAAAAATGACGTCTTGATTCGCTCCGGTTTCCTCGGGGCGCAACCCGGAAACCCGGCGCAGGGAGCGCCGGCGGGAAGAGGACAACAGGGAGGAACAATATGAAGACCGTTGCGATAATTCTCGGCGTAGTGCTGCTGGTCGTCTTGATCGCCGGCGGGAAACTTGTCGGGATTCGGAACGACCTGGTGGCGCAACAGGAGGCGATCAAGGCCGCCTGGGCGCAGGTGGACGTGGCCCTGCAGCGCCGCGCCGATCTGATCCCCAACCTGGTGGAAACCGTCAAGGGGTTTGCCAAGCAGGAGCGCGCGGTGGTAGACTCCGTGACGAAGGCACGGGCCGCTCTCCTGGGAGCCCGGACCCCGCGAGAACGCATCCAGGCCAATGCGAGCCTGGACGCCGCCCTGGGGCGGTTGCTGGTAATTGTCGAGAATTACCCCAACATCAAGTCGAACGAGAACTTCCTTCGCCTCCAGGACGAACTCGCCGGCACGGAGAACCGGATCGCCGTGGAGAGGCGCAAGTATAATGAGGCCGTCCAGCGCTACAACACCAACATCGCCTTGTTCCCGAACAACATCGCCGCCGCGCTGTTCGGCTTTGAACGCAACAACGATTATTTCCAGACCGCTCCCGCTGACCGCGAGACTCCAAAGGTCCAGTTCTAACCGCAACGCCGGTTCGTGGCCGCGGTCGGCCCACGGAGCTGCCAGCGGAAGCCGATGGACGGGGGGGGAAAGGATGAACTCATGATGAACACGCAAATCCGCCACAACTACATCAACGGAGAATGGGTTGGCGGCAAGAGCTTTGAAAACCGCAATCCCGCCGACATCGAAGAAGTTGTCAGCACGCACATCGAGGCCACTCCGGCCGAGGTCACCGCCGCCGTCGATGCCGCCCAGGCCGCCTTTCCCGCCTGGTCCTCCCTGGCGGCCCCGGCCCGGGGCAAGTATCTGTTCAAGGTGGCTGAGATTCTGGAGAGCAGGCTGGACCAGCTTGCCGAGGAAATGACCCGCGAAGAGGGCAAGACGTTGCCCGAAGCCCGGGGCGAGACCATCCGTTCGATCGACATCTTCCGCTACTACGGGAGCGAGGGAGCGAGGCTTCCCGGCTTTCAGGTGCCGTCGGCGCGCCCCCGCGTGCACATGTTTTCCATTCGGAAGCCGCTCGGCGTGGTGGGGCTGGTGACGCCGTGGAACTTCCCCAGCGCCATTCCGGCCTGGAAGCTGGCCCCGGCGCTGATCTGCGGCAACACCGTGGTGCTGAAGCCCGCATCGGCGGCGCCGTTGTCCGCCTGGCGTATCGTCGAGGCCTGCCACGAGGCCGGCATCCCGAAAGGGGTGGTCAACTACGTGGCCGGACCCGGCCGGACGGTCGGCGAGGCGTTGATCGAAGCCGGGCCACTAAAGGCGATTTCCTTCACCGGCTCGGTACCGGTCGGCCAACGGATTCACGAGCAGGCTTCCCGGCGCCGCCTGCGGATCCAGCTCGAAATGGGAGGGAAGAACCCCACCATCGTGCTGGCCGATTGCGATTTCGAGGCATCGGTGGATAACGTGGTGAACGCGGCCTTCTTCTCCACCGGCCAGAAATGCACGGCGACCAGCCGCACCATTGTCGAGGAGGCTATCTACGATAGGTTTCTCGAGGCATTGGTCGAGCGCACCCGGCAGCTCAAGGTCGGCAACGGCCTGGAGAAGGGAGTGGCGATCGGACCGGCTATCGACCAGGCGCAGCTTGACACGGATCTCCGTTACATCGAGATCGGACGGAAAGAGGCCGGCGAACCACTCGTCGGCGGCCATCGCCTTACCGGCGGCGCTTACGATAAGGGCTACTTCATCGCACCGACCATTTTTGCCGGCGTCACCCCGGAGATGACCATCGCCCGGGAGGAAATCTTCGGTCCCGTGCTCGGCGTGATGAAGGCAAAGGACTTTGAGGATGCCCTCCGGATCGCCAACGCCATCCCGTTCGGCCTGTGCGCCTCGATTCAGACCGGGAACCTGTCACGCGCCTTCGAGTTCGTTTACGGCGCCGAAGCGGGCCTGCTGACCATCAACCTGCCGAGTGCCGGGGTCGAGTACCAGCTTCCTTTCGGAGGCACCAAGGATTCCAGCTTCGGTCCCAAGGAACAGGGCCCGGCGGCGCTGGACTTCTACAGCGACTATAAAACGATTTACCTAAAGTACTGAGTCATTCATGAAGCTGACAAAGATCAAGTGGGAAGGAAAGATCACGGCCGCCGTATACGAGCAGGACGCAGTTCGGCCCATCCCGAACTACTCCCTGGTGGATCTGATCCGGCGCTCGGAGGTGGAGAAGGAGCCGTTGGCGGAGGTGGCCGGCAAGCTCGCCAGCGCACACCCGATGGAGGTGCCGCCGATTCTGCCGCTGCGGCCGGCCGAGGTCTGGGCCTGCGGCTGCACTTACGAAGCCAGCTCCAGCTTCCGGGACGCCGAACACGGCACCCGGGAGGGCTTCTACGCTCACGTTTACCGGGAGCCGCGGCCGGAGATTTTCTTCAAGGGCACGGCCCGCGTCTGCGTCGGCCCGGGTGAGCCGATCGGCATCCGCTCGGACTCGGAATTCACCGCTCCGGAGCCGGAGCTGGCCGTGGTGCTCGGCAGTAAGGGGGCGATTGTCGGCTACACGCTGGCTAACGACGTCTCGGCCTGGGACATCGAGCGGGAAAACCCGCTCTACCTGCCGCAGTCGAAGGTGTACAACGGTTGTTGCTCTCTCGGCCCGGTGATCGTGACCACGGACGAGCTGACTGATCCCTATAACCTCGAAATAAGCTGCACGATCAGCCGGGCCGGGAAGACGATCTTCTCCGGGAGCGTCCACACTTCGAAGCTGAATCGCAAGATCGAGACCCTGGTGGAATACCTGCTGCGGTCGAACAGCGTTCCCCGGGGATCGGTGCTGCTCACGGGCACCGGCATCATCGTCGCCCAGGACGCGGCCTTGCAGCCGGGCGATATTTGCACCATCAGCGTGCCGGAGATCGGCGAGCTTTCCAACCCTGCGGAGATCGTCTAGGGACGCGAACCGGACACCCGAACCACTGATGGCGGGGGATGCGGCCGCGCCGCATTATAATATAAAGAGAGGCGGTTCCTTCCTTTTTCGCATGGTTCGCGACAACGCTCGAGAGGAGAAGTGTAATGAGTGCTGGTTCCCTCTATCGTACTGGTCCTAATGGAATTGCGCTGATCGGCACGTTTCTCCCACGGCAGTGTGGCATCGCTACTTTTACCCATGACCTTCACCAGGCGCTGGCCGAGGAGGCGCCGGAGATCGACTTCTGGGCGCTGGCGATGAACGATGTGCCGGCCGGGTACCGTTACCCGGAACAGGTGCGTTTCGAGCTGAATCAGAAGAGCCTGGGCGATTACCGGCTGGCGGCTGATTTCCTCAACATAAACCAGGTCGATGCCGTTTGCCTCCAGCACGAATACGGAATCTTCGGGGGCGACAGCGGCGCGTATGTCCTCGAGCTGCTGGCGCGGCTGCGCATGCCGGTGGTGACCACTCTGCATACCGTGCTCCGGCAGCCGGGCGCCGGGCAAAGGAAGGTAATGGAAGAGCTGGCCCGCTCGTCCGACCGGCTGGTCGTGATGAGCCGGAAGGCGCGGGAAATCCTGCTGGATGAGTACGCGGTGGCGGAATCCAAGGTCGAAGTGGTGCCCCATGGGATTCCCGACGTGCCGTTCGTGGATCCAAATTTCTACAAGGACCAGTTCGGCCTGGAGGGGCGCAAGGTCATTCTGACCTTCGGGCTGGTGGGCCCGGGAAAGGGCCTCGAGTATATGATCGACGCGCTCCCGCCGGTTGTCGAGAAGCATCCGGACGTGGCCTACGTCGTTCTCGGGGCCACGCACCCTCACGTCAAGCGGGAGCAGGGCGAAGCCTACCGGCTGTCGCTGCAACGCCGGGCGCGCGATCTGGGCGTGGAACAGCACATCATCTTTCACAACCGGTTTGTCGACCTGAAGGAACTGTGCGAGTTTCTCGGCGCGGCCGACGTATACGTGACGCCGTATCTGAACCGGGAGCAGATCGTTTCCGGCACCCTGGCCTACGCGATGGGCGCCGGCAAGGCGACGGTATCGACGCCGTACTGGTATGCCGAAGAGATGCTGGCGGAGGGCCGCGGGCGCCTGGTTCCGTTCCGGGATCCGGCGAGCCTGGCCCGCGAAGTGATCGACTTGTTCGACCATGAAGTCGAGCGGCATGCGATGCGCAAACGCGCTTACAACTACTGCCGGGAAATGGTTTGGAAGGAGGTGGCGCGGCGCTACCTGGGTATCTTCGCCGCGGCCCGCCGGGAACGGGAGCGGCGGCCCCGGGTGGTGTTCCGCAAACCGACGCTCCAAGAAATGCCGCTGGAGATCCCCGAACCCAAGCTGGACCATCTGTACCGTATGACGGATGAGGTGGGCCTGCTGCAGCACGCCAAGTTCATCGTGCCCGACCGCGTCCACGGCTACTGCACCGACGACAATGCCCGCGCGCTGATCGTGGCGCTGGAAGCCGCCGCCCTGACCACGGAGAGCGAGCGCCTATTTGAGCTGGCTTGCCGCTATCTGAGCTTTCTGGGTCATGCATTTAACGAGGCCACCGGACGGTTTCGCAATTTCATGGCATACGACCGGACGTGGCTGGAGGAACAAGGCTCGGAAGACAGCCACGGCCGGGCCATTTGGGGGCTCGGTATGGCGGTGGCGCTGTCAAATCACCAGGGCCTTACCGGTTTTGCCGTCCAACTGTTCGACAAGGCGCTGCCGGCGCTGCTTGAGCTGACCGCCCCGCGGGCCTGGGCCTTCGGCCTGGTCGGCATCCACGCCTACCTGCGACGGTTCAGCGGGGACAGTGAGGCGCGCCGGGTGCGGGAGGCGCTGGCCAACCGCTTGTTCGACCTTTACGAGCGGAATGCTTCCGAGGATTGGCCGTGGATCGAGGACCAGGTGACCTATGCCAATGGCAAGATCCCCCAGGCGCTGCTGCTTTCCGGGCAATGGCTGCCGCGGCGCGAGATGATCGAGGCCGGGCTGAAAAGCCTCGATTGGCTGCTCCGCATTCAGTCCGATCCCAAGGGGCATTTCCTGCCCGTGGGCAACCGGGGCTGGTACCGGCGTGGAGGTGAGCGGGCGCGCTACGACCAGCAGCCGATCGAAGCCCAGGCCGTGATCGAGGCGTGCACCGAGGCTTACAATGTCACTCAGGACGAACGCTGGATCAAGGAGGCGCGGCGGGTGCTGGAATGGTTCCTCGGGCGAAACGATCTCAGTCAGCCTCTTTATGACTACCGTACGGGCGGTTGTTGCGACGGGCTCTCCGCCGACGGGGTCAACCGCAACCAGGGCGCCGAATCGACGCTCGCCTGCCTGCTGAGCCTATTGAATATCTGCCGATTGAACGAAATGAAAACTGAGGCGGCGAAAGCCGAAGCCGTCTGAGTTTACGCGAGTGAGGAAAGGCCCGTCATGCCTGCATCTCCGATCGTAATCGTCAGTTCCTACCCTCCTCGGCTGTGCGGGATTGCTACGTTCGCCGAGGAAGCGCGGGAGTTTATCCAAAAGACGAATCCGGAGCGCGAAGTGCTGGTCATCAGTCACACCGACGGGGCGGGAGAAGGCGTGTTTCCCCTGGTCGATATGAGGCGGCGCGACTGGTGGAAGCCGGTGGCGGCGAAGATCCGGGAGCTTCAGCCCCACGCGGTTCACCTGGAGCATGAATACGGCCTGTACGAGTACCGGGATGACCGGGGCGTCGGGGACAACAACGAGGGGTTTCTCACCCTGCTCGAAGCCATCAGCGATTACCCGACCGTAGTCGAGCCGCATACCGTGCATGGCCGGCTGCGGGACGCGGAAGCCAATTTCATTTACGGGATGTGCCAGCGGGCCGACGTGGTCCTGTTCAAGTGCCATTACCAGAAATGGCGGCTGAGCTGGACCTTTCCCGGCTACGGGTGGAAGACGCCGCAGAACATCATGGTGGTGCCGCACGGCGCTCGGCCGGACCGCCGCTGGGGCATCGAAGAGGTCCCGAAGCTCCGGCGCGAACTCGGGCTGGATCAGTTGGGGCTTTCCCAGCACCTGGTGGGGATGATCGGCTGGATCCAGTCCAACAAGCGGTGGGATATTTTGCTATCGATGTGGGAGGAACTCCATGATGAAATCCTCCACCGCTGCGGCACCGAGTGGGATCTGCTGGCGGCCGGAACGATGCGCGATCCGAACCATCGCGCCGACTATGAAAAGTGGAAGGAAGAGGCCCTGCAACTGCAGAGCAAAGGCATTGCGCATTACCACGAGTTCGTTCCCCGGGGCGATATTTACTACAAGATGATGGCCGTCTGTGATTTCATCGTTCTGCCCTCGGTGGACGAGACGCAGTCCGGCACGCTGGCCCGCGTGATCGCGTTGAATAAGCCCTATATCACCATCGCTCCCATGGAGGGTCTCACCGCCCAGACGCTGGAGAGCGGCGGCGGCCTGCTGTTCACCACCAAGAAGATGCTGCGGGACCACGTCATTCGCCTCGCCTGTGACGAGCAGCTCCGCCTGGCGCTGGGCGAGAACCTGCGGCGGTATCTCGACGAGGTCGTTTCCTGGGACGTGGTGGCGCGGCAGTATAACGAAGCCTACGAACTGGCCCGGGAGACGAAGCGGACCGGCCGGCCGGTGGAGTTGGCACCGGAATTCTGAACCCGATGCGGAAGGAATTGTTCCACCGTCACCCGGCGAACCCGGTGCTGACGGCCAAAGACATCCCGTACCCGGCGGCCGCGGTCTTCAACGCCGGGGCGGCGATCGTGGACGGAGAAACGCTGCTGCTGGTGCGCGTGGAAGATCAGCGCGGCATTTCCCATTTGACGGTGGCGCGCAGCAAAGACGGGCTTACCGGCTGGCGACTGGACCCAGAGCCGTCTCTGGTGCCCGAACCGGAACGCTACCCGGAAGAGAAGTGGGGAATCGAGGACCCGCGCATCAGCCCGCTCGGCGAGACCGGCCGCTGGGCGGTCGTCTACACTTCTTACGGGGAGGCCGGGCCCCTGGTTTCCCTGGCGACCACGCGCGATTTTCGCACCTTCCGGCGTCACGGCGCCATCCTGCCGCCGGAAAACAAAGACGCCGCCCTGTTTCCGGTTTCCTTCGGCGGAAGCTGGCTTCTGCTCCACCGGCCGGTTCCCCGGATGCCGGGCGCCGGAGCGCATATCTGGCTTGCCCGCTCGCCGGACCTGGAGCACTGGGGTGGTCACCGCCGGCTGCTGGCGGCGCGTCGCGGCGGCTGGTGGGACGCCGACAAGATCGGGGCCTCGGCGCCGCCGCTGGAGACTGGGCGAGGGTGGTTGCTGCTGTATCACGGGGTCCGGGACACGGTGAGCGGCGCCATCTACCGCCAGGGACTGGCGTTGCTGGACCGCGAGGACCCGGCGCGCGTGCTGGCTCGTTCGCCCGAATGGGTCTTCGGGCCGGAGAGAACGTACGAACGGTCCGGCGACGTCGGCAACGTCGTGTTTTCCTGCGGCTGGACGCTGGCGGGGAAGCAAGTCCGGATGTATTACGGGGCCGCTGACACGGCGATCTGCGTGGCGACGGCGAATGTGGAGGAGTTGATCGACTGGCTGGAGAAACACGGCTCGGGCGGCCGGAGGGACTGCCCGTGAAAATCGCCATGCTTGCGCCCATCGCCTGGCGCACGCCCCCGCGGCACTACGGACCGTGGGAAAACGTGGTGTCCTTGCTCACCGAAGGGCTGGTCGATCGGGGTCTGGACGTGACCTTGTTCGCCACCGCGGATTCGGTGACCCGGGCGAAGCTGCACGCGGTGTGCCCGCGCGGATACGAGGAAGACCCGGATATCGAACCGAAGGTCTGGGAGTGCCTCCACATCTCCGAGCTGTTCGAACACGGTGACGAGTTCGATCTGATCCACAACCATTTCGACTTCCTCCCACTCACTTACACCGCCATGACGCGGACGCCGGTCCTGACCACGATCCACGGCTTCAGCTCCCCGCGTATCCTTCCGGTGTACAAGAAATATAACCGGCGCGTGCATTACGTCTCGATCAGTGATGCGGACCGCAGCCCGGAACTGGACTACATTGCCACCGTGCACCACGGAATCGACCTGGCTCGCTTCACTCTTCGCGAACAGCCAGACGACTACCTCTTGTTCTTCGGCCGGTTTCACCCGGAAAAGGGCGCCCGCGTGGCGATCGACATCGCCCGGCGCACCGGCCGCAAGCTCGTCATGGCGGGCATCATCCAGGACCGCGAGTATTTTGCCCGGGAGGTCGAGCCGTGGATCGACGGGACCACGGTGGCTTACGTTGGCAGCGCGGGCCCGGAGAAACGGGACCGGCTGTTGGGGGGCGCCTGGGCGCTGCTCCACCTGATCAGCTTCGACGAACCGTTCGGCCTGTCCGTGGTGGAAGCGCAGGCTTGCGGAACCCCGGTAGTCGCGATCGACCGCGGCAGCATGCCGGAAGTGATCGATGACGGCCGCACGGGGTTTCTTTGCCGGGACCTGGACGAGGCGGTGGCGGCGCTGGAACGCGTTCCGGCCATCGACCGGGCCGGCTGCCGCCGCTGGGTGGAGGAGCGCTTCAGCGCCGCCCGGATGGTCACGGACTACATTCGCGTCTACGAACGCGTGCTGGCGGGCGCACCCGCCGCCAAGGAGTGAGAGATGAGTGGCTTCGGCCTGGACGACCTTTTTTGGGCCACGGTGGTACTGATCTTTGTCGTGACGCTGGCGGCCGCGCTGGTGCGGCGCCTGCGCCGCGACCGCTGTCTCCGCCTGATGCACGATTTTCACGTCACGGTGCTCACGCCGGGCCGGACCGCACTGTGGGGCGACATGATGGTTTTCAGCAACGGCGCGCACCTGGTGTTCGATTCCGCTCTCGCCGGCGCCGGCGGCGACGCGAAGACCGGCGCCCTGCTTTACCAGGACGAGATCGCCCAGGCGGTGGCGGTTTGCCGCACAGTCTGGGGCCTGACCACGGAGGAACTGGCCGAGCGCCAGCGGCAAATCCGCCGGAGCATCGACCCACCCCTGTGGCGCCGGACCGGCCGCGCCGTCGGCAACTTCCTGAACCTGGTCCGGGACGCCGTAGTGAACACGCTGAGCCTGCTGGCCGGCCGGGTCACCGGCCGGAGTCCGTGGGCCACGGCGGTGAAAGGACAAACCGGCCGGATCACAGAACTGGGCGGTTCGCTGGTGGACGTGGTGGCCAACGCTTACGAGCCGCTGCTCGAGCGGCTCATCGGGAAGCCGGTGGTGCTCGAGCTTCACCTTCCGGACGGAGCCCCCGTGGCGGTTATGGAGTTCGCCGGCTACCTGGTGGATTACAACGCTACCTTTGTCGCTGTCTTCAACCCGCAACACGAGGAAACTGATGCCTTCACGATCGAGGCGCGGGAAAGCACGGAGCAGCAAGGGTGCCGTGTCGCGTTGAGCCCGGACACGGTGTCGATCAGCCCCGCTGGTGCCGATCCACTGGTAGTGCGCCGGCTGGTCATGGGGACTGTGACGGCGGATCTGGGAGTCGCCCTGCTGCCGGGACACCAGTTGCGCCTGCGCCGCCGCGGAGCGGCCCCGGTGCAGGTGGAGGGGTTCCGTTCCCCGCGCCTGGACCTGGTTTGTCCGCGCGCCCGGGCCAGGGTTCGCTACAGCGGCGGAGCGCCCGCCTCGCGCCGGGCCGGCTGGAGCGGGACGGCACCGGAAACCATGACGGCCCAGGAGGATTCATGACTGGCGAGCCGATTGTCCGGCGCTACGAGCGCAATCCGATTCTCACGCGGGATCAGGTGCCTTACCCGGTCGAGACGGTGCACAACGCCGCCGTGGTCAAGCACGGGGACCGCTACGTGATGCTGTTTCGCTCGCACCTGCGCAACGGCCGCTCCATCATCGGGCTGGCCGAGTCCGACGACGGCCTGCGCTTCCGCGTCGACCCGAAGCCGCTGCTCGTGCCGGCCGAGCGGGAGCCGTTCGCCACTTACGAAGAGTTCGGCGTCGAAGATCCGCGCGTCACCGCGATCGAGGGGGCCTGGTGGATCACCTATAGCGCCTACTCGCGCCACGGCGTCCGGATCGCGCTGGCGCGGACGGAGGATTTCCGCCGCATCGAGCGCGTCGCCCTGATCACCCAGGCCGACTACCGCAACGTCGTTCTGTTCCCGGAGAAGATCGGGGGCCGTTACGCCCGGCTCGATCGCCCGCATTCCGGAATCGCGCCCTGGTCGATCTGGCTCTCCCGGTCCCCCGACCTCATCCATTGGGGCGATTCGCGGATCGTCATCCGGCCCGCGCCTTACCACTGGGATGAGATGAAAATCGGTCCCGGCGCCCCTCCCATCGGCACCGCCGCGGGATGGCTGAATATCTATCACGGCGTTTTCCAGACCATGAATGGAGCGGTGTACCGGCTCGGCGTGGCCCTGCACGAACTGGAAGATCCGGCTCGGGTGCTGGTGGCCGATGACTGGATTCTGCAGCCGGAAGACCCCTGGGAGCGGACCGGCTACGTTCCGAACGTCGTGTTTACCTGCGGCGCCGTGGCCGAAGCGGACGGGACGCTTAAACTTTATTGGGGCGGCGCCGATACGGTCCTGTGCGCCGGCTTCGCACGGATCGATGCCCTGGTTGCCCTGTGCCGCGAGAAGCCGCGTCCCGCGCTTTGAGTCTTCCGCTGTCAAGAAGAATAATGGCTTGAAAATCATCTGGTTGGCGGCAACAACTAGCACTCCTCCTCCGGGTGTGCTAATAATATTGAGTAGGGTCGGGGTTCCGCCGGCCCGGATTTCCG
>CAZXVW010000017.1:0-36368 GCA_964644025.1 uncultured Solibacteraceae bacterium
CTTCGCATCGCACACGATCCCGCTCCCCGGCGCAACCACCCCGGCCTTCACCAGCGGCCGGATCGCCAGGTTCGCCGCCGTCGGGTAACAGCCCGGATTCGCCACCAGGCGCGCACCCGCGATCCTCTCGCGGTAGAACTCCGGCAACCCGTAAACCGCCTCCGCGAGCAGCGCCGGCTCGCCGTGAGCGGCTCCGTACCAGCGGCGGTAGTTTTCCTCCGTCCGAAGCCGGAACGCCCCGCTCAGATCCACGACCCGTGCCCCGGCCTCTAGCATCGCCGGCGCCAGCTCCAGCGATACCGCGGCCGGCGTGGCTAGAAACACCACCGCGAGCCGCTCCTGGCGAACTGATGCGGCTCCACAGGGTATCTTCGGCGGGCTTTGCCGACCGCGCGGCCCGGGCGCTTCGGTGATGTCACTGCGGTGTTCCAGCAGGTACGGTTCCACCTCGCGGTGGCGCTCGAGAATCTGAACCAGTTCGGCGCCACTGTACCCGCGAAACCCGACCACCCCGACGTTCACAGCCATCTGACTAAATATACGTCCCCTTGAATAAATATAACACAACTGGGGCTGTCGCGGCGGTGCGAAGCTAGCGCTGCTCAGCCAGGGACCGTTCGGCCAGCTCACCCAGGAGCGGCAAACGGTACAGTTGATTCTGGCTCGTTTTGACCAGCATGAAGATCCAGATGCAGAACAGGGCCACTTTCAGGACGCTGGTGATGCCGATCCGTACCGCCTCTCCGGGCATGGCGGAGAAGAACGGCCCGATGGCCCAGTCGACGATCAGCCAGGCAACGAACAGGTACAGCCCCTGGAAGGCATGGAATCGCACCGTCCGCTCGCGCCGGAAGCGTGCCGACGCCAGGACGACGATCGCGGCAAGCCAGCCGACCAGCGGGATGTAGCAGAGCAGGGAAGCGTTGCGGGACGTAATGTTGGAGAAGACTCCGAAAGAGCGGGAAGCGCTCACAGGCTGCTTGCTGCCGCAGCGGGCGCAGAAAACATCCCGTTCTCTCACCTGTCTCCCACATTGGCTGCAATACGGCATCTTGCCTACCTACACTATCTTGTACGTGTTCGAGAGGACTCTTGTTCGCTGGCCTCCGGCGGATTGGCGCCGGGCCGTCTCCGATCCCATACTAAATCACCGCTATGCTAGGATTCCAACCATGCGGACTCTGACGGTGCTCCTCCTGGCTCTGGCTCTCGCCGCCGCGGCGTTCTGCGCCGGAACCCTCGATATTTATTTTATTGATGTGGAAGGCGGCCAGGCGACGCTGATCGTCTCACCGTCCGGCGAATCGATGCTGGTGGATGCTGGCTGGGCCGGCTTCGGCGGTCGCGACGCGGACCGGATTCTCGCCGCGGC
Organism: uncultured Solibacteraceae bacterium; assembly: GCA_964644025.1. GTDB lineage: Bacteria > Acidobacteriota > Terriglobia > Bryobacterales > Bryobacteraceae > CAZXVW01. The sequence goes on from CAZXVW010000017.1 coordinate 1,373, forward strand.
TCGAAGCGCCGGAATCCGGCGGATTGACTACATGCTGCTGACGCACTATCACGCCGATCACGTGGGTGGGATTCCGGCGCTGGCCGACAGGATCCCCATCATCCATTTCGTTGATCACGGGCAGAATACGGAAACAGGCAACGCCAGGACTGCTTCCCTGGCGGCTGCCTACTACACGGTTCGCGCCAGAGGCGACCACATCATCGTCAAGCCGGGTGACACGATCCCGATCCGGGGACTGAATGTGAACGTCGTCTCGGCGCGCGGCGCCGTGCTCAAATCCCCGCTGCCCGGCGCCGGCCGGAAGAATCCCCTTTGCGCTTCCACGCCGCGCAAGGAGCCGGATACGGGCGAGAACGGAAAATCGATCGGTTTCTTGCTCACCTATGGCAAGTTCCGGTTCGTTGACCTGGGCGACCTGACCTGGAACATTGAGCTCGGGTTGGTCTGTCCGGTCAACAAACTCGGCCAGGTTGACGTCTACCTGACCAGCCACCATGGAATCCGGCGTTCGGGCTCCCCGGCCCTGGTGCACGCCCTGAATCCACGGGTGGCCGTCATGAACAACGGCGCCAGGAAGGGCGGCTCGCCCGAGGCGTGGCAAACCGTACGGACTTCCCCGCGGCTGAAGAGCTTCTGGCAGCTTCATTACACGGTGGCCGCCGGCGAAAAAGCGAACGTGGCCGATACTTACATCGCCAACCTCAGTGAGGATTGCCGGGGGTACGGAATCAAGCTTTCCGCCCGGCCTGACGGCTCCTTCACCGTGCTGAACCAGCGCAACGGCTACCGCGAATCCTACCCGCCGGCGGACCGGTGAGCCGGCCCGTGTAGTATAATGTATTTCCCTCACTTGACCTGAATGTACGGCCATAACGTCGGTTTCCTGCTGAAAAATCTCGTTCTCCGGGACTTCAAGATCCGCTACCGGAACATGTCGCTGGGCATCTTCTGGTCCCTGCTGAATCCCCTGGTGATGATGGGCGTGATCACCTTCATCTTTACCCGGATCTTCCCCAGCGGCTCCATCAAGAGCTTCCACCTGTTCGTGCTGGCCGGCCTGGTCGTGTTCAACTTCTTCTCCCTGGCGTGGAGCAGCGCCACCGTCTCCATCTACAGCAACACCGGCTTCGTCAAACGGGTGCCGATGCCCCGCGAGCTGCTGCCGATCTCCACCGTGCTGGCCAACGCGTTACATTTCTTGATCCAGATCGGCTTGCTGATCATCATCACGCTGGCTTCCGGCTACGGCGTCAACAAGTACTGGCTCCTGCTGCCGGTGATCTTCGGGCTGGAGGTGGTCTTTGTCTGCGGTCTCAGTCTGTTTACGTCCGCCCTGGATGTTTATTTTCGCGATGTTCGTTACGTGGTGGAATCATCCAATACCGTCTTGTTCTGGCTGGTGCCCATTTTCTATACCTTTGCCATGGTCCCGCAGCAGTACCGGGCCGTCTACCAGTACAACCCGCTGGCTGCCGTGGTGCTGGCATGCCGGGCAGTGATGATGCACAACCAGATGCCCCCGACCCCGTTGCTGATCAAGCTGCCGCTGGTCTCGTTCGGTTTCCTGGTGGCAGGCTTCCTGGTTTTCCGCCGGTTGAAGCGCAACTTTGCCGACTACCTGTAATCGCATGGCACACGTCCGGTTTGACAACGTCTCGAAGATTTACACGCGCCAGTCGCGGCAGTTCTTCTACCGGTTCTTCCTGGAAGCGATGGGCAAGAACCGCCGGGAGGCAATCTACGCGCTTCGCGATGTCAGCTTCGATCTCCGCGACGGAGACTCGCTCGGCATCGTGGGCCACAACGGCGCCGGCAAGAGTACACTGCTGAGCCTGGTGGCCGGCTTGACGGTCCCCGAGAAGGGATCCGTCAGCGTCGACGGCCGCGTCATGGCGATGCTCGAGCTTGGTTCTGGATTTCATTACGATCTCACCGGCGTGGAAAACCTCTGGATGAACGCGGCCCTGTGCGGCATGACCAAACGGGAAACTGCGGCCGCGTTTGACCAGATCCTGGAGTTCTCCGAACTCGGCGAGTTTATCCGGGAGCCGCTGCGCACTTATTCGCAAGGAATGGTTCTCCGCCTGGCGTTTTCCGTGGCCGTGCACGCCAACCCGGACATCCTCTTGCTGGATGAGATCCTCGCTGTCGGCGACAAGGATTTTCAGAAGAAGTGCCTGAACCGGATCTTCGACATGAAACGGCAGGGGAAGATCCTGCTGTGCGTCTCCCATGTCCCGGGCATTCTGAGGCAGCTCTGCGAGCAAGCCTTGTGGATCGAAGCCGGACGAGTCGTCATGCAAGGGCCGGCTGGTGAGATCTTCGATGCCTACATGGCCCGGACGCTCCGGGCGAGCCCGGCCGAAGCCGGAGGCTCTTAGTCCTTTCAGGTATCCTGGAAAACAGCGGCCAGTATGAATTCCATGCCACAATCAATGCCGTTCCGCCAAGTAGTGGAGTCTGAAGGTCACCTGATTGACTCCCACATCATGGAACAGATCTTCGACACCGTTATTGCCTTCGACGGTCGCTTCGAGGTGGAGACCTTCCATATTGGGAGGACCAACGGCGACCCGTCCCGGCTCCGCCTCAAAGTGGAAGCGCCCACCGAGGAGCGGATGGAGCAAATGCTCGCCCACTTGCTGGAACTCGGCTGCTCGCCAGGGGAAGGTGGCGACGCCGAGCTGGCGCTGGCCGGGCGTGACCGCTGTGCTCCCAGGGGTTTCTATTCCACCACCAATCACCGCACGATGATCCGGCTCCAGGGGCGCTGGATCGAGGTGGCCAACCAGCGTATGGATGCCCTGATTGTAGTGAACGGCCAGCGCGCCGAGTGCCGCCGCCTCCGCGACCTCCGGGCCGGCGAGGCCGTCGTGGTGGGCATGAAGGGGATTCGGGTGATCCCGGAATCCAAGGAACGCGACCGGTTGCACTTTGCCTTCATGAGCAACGGCATCTCCTCCGAGCGCCAGGTGGAAACGGCGGTTCGGGAGACCGCCGAGCTGCTGCGCCGCACGCTCGAGCAAGGCAAAAAGGTGATTATCGTCGCCGGCCCGGTCGTCATCCACACCGGCGGCGGCCCGGCGCTGGCGCAACTGGTCCGGAACGGCTGCGTCCAGGCTCTCCTCACCGGCAACGCCCTGGGCGTGCACGACGTCGAGGCCAGCCTTTACGGCACCTCCCTGGGCGTCCGGCTCAGCGACGGCCGCCAGGAAGAGCACGGCCACCGCAACCACATGAGGGCGATCAACGCGATCTACCACGCCGGTGGGATCCGCCAGGCCGTCGAACAAGGGCGGCTCACCAGCGGCGTTCTGTACGAGTGCGTCAGAGCCGGCGTGCCCTTCGTCCTGGCGGGCAGCCTGCGCGATGACGGCCCCCTGCCCGACACCATCACCGATATGAACCAGGCGCAGGACGCTTACGCCCAGCAGCTTCGCGGCGCCGGCCTCGTGCTGTGCCTTGGCTCCATGCTGCATTCCATCGCCACTGGCAACATGTTGCCGAGCTGGGTGAAAGTCGTTTGCGTGGACATCAATCCGGCGGTGGTTACCAAGGTCAGCGACCGGGGCACCGGTCAGGCGATCGGTGTAGTCACCGACGTCGGCCTGTTCCTCGGGGAACTGGCCAGGGTGCTCGCCTCCACCCCGAGGCCCGCGTGATGAAACGCCAGTACACCGACGAACATGCTCGCGCCGGCATCGATGCCAGGCTGCCGGAGATCGAGACCTTCCCGAATCAGTTCCCTGGCTACACCATCGAGATCTCAATGCCGGAGTTCACCTCCGTGTGCCCCCGCACCGGCCTGCCGGATTACGGTACCATCACTCTCGAATACGTTCCCGACAAACTTTGCCTGGAACTGAAAAGCCTGAAAATGTACCTGCTCGCTTACCGGGACCTCGGCATCTTTCAGGAAAACGCGGTGAACCGCTTCTTGCGCGATGTCGTGGCCGCGGCCAAGCCGCTTTCGGCCACCGTGACCGGCGAGTTCCGCCCGCGCGGCGGGATGCACACCAAGATCACGGCAACCTGGAGCAAGAAACGTGGCCGGCGCTGACGACGGCACCGATCTGAAGGCGGAAGAGCTGGCGGAGACGATCCGCCGGATCCGCGAACGCGTTCGCGCGCGGCACCCCGAAGGCGCCGCGGGCTCGGCCGGAGTAACCCTGCCCGACCTGCTTCCCCTGGTCCACGCCCGTGATGCCGCCGAGGCCAAGGTGGCCGCCATCGGCACGGTGAATCCGCGCCCGCCAGGGCTCGCCAACCGGTTGATCCAGTCGGTGAAGCGCCTGGTGGCGCGCGCGCTGGACTGGCACGTTCGCGAGCAGGTCGAGTTCAACCGCGCGGCCATCCAGTGCATCAACGCCGCTCTGGAGTCTCTGAACGAAACGAATCGGGCGCTGGCGCAACTGGCGGGCCTGCACGACAGCCTCCGCCAGACCGCCGATGAGTCGCTCCGGAAGCTGGCCCATACTGCCCAGGAGGCGCTCCAGGGCCCCCTGCGGGAGCAGGTCGAGCAGCTCAACGACATCCGTACCCACTGGGCCGAGTGGCGCCAGGGATGGGAGGAGAAGCTCGCCGCCAACGAAATCCAGTTCCTGCGTAGCGCGGCGGACCTCCAATCGGCGTTTCAGTTGCGCGTCTCCCAGATGGAAAGCAACTTCCGGGACCTGGTGCGCTCCCAGCATGACGATTTCACCACCGCGCTCGAAAAGTCAGGACTCGAGATTCAGAAGCGCTTGTGGGCCGACCTGGAGCAAATACGGCAGGAGTATGAACGGCTGATTCATAACGAAGTTCGCGTACTGCGTCAGCGGGCCGCCGCCCGCGCCGCGGAGGCCGAACCCCCGCCTCCCCCTCCCGCCCCGGCCAGCACTGTCCCGATGGACTACCTCCGCTTCGTGGATCGTTTCCGCGGCTCGGAGGATTATGTTCGCCGCAACCAGCAGTTCTACGTGGAAAAGTTCCGCGGTTGTGAACCGGTGCTGGACCTCGGCTGCGGCCGGGGAGAGTTTCTCGAGCTGATGAAGGATGCCGGCTTCACCGCCCGCGGCATCGATAGCAGCGAGGAATTTGTCGCCATTTGCCGGCGGAAACAACTGGATGCCGAGCAAGCCGACCTGTTCGAGTACCTGGACTCGGTGCCCGATGCTTCCCTCGGTGGCATTTTCTGCGCCCAGCTCGTCGAGCACCTCCCGCCGGATCGAGTCCCGGAACTCGTCCGGCTGGCCGGCGCGAAGCTCGTCCGCGGCGGCCGCCTGGCCATCGAAACGCCGAACCCGGAGTGCCTGGCGATCTTCGCCTCCCATTTCTACCTCGATCCAACCCACACCCGCCCCGTGCCGGCCTCGCTGATGGTTTTCTACCTCGAGGAAGCCGGTTTTGGCGCCATCGAGGTGCGTCAGCTCTCGCCGGCGGCGGACTCGATGCCCTCGCTGGCCGCCTTGCCCGAGGAATTTCGCAAAGCTTTCTTTGGAGGTCTGGACTACGCGATTCTGGCGAAACGGCTCTGACATCGCCCGCGCCCGGCAGGCGTCCGGCTGCCCGGGCGAAACCGGCTTTGACGGAGGAAACCGGCGGTGAGAGCAACCGGTCCCGGCCCTCTCCGCCTCCTGCTGTCCAGCTTTCTGGCCTTGATCGCCACCGGCACGGCGCTGCTGATGCTGCCGGCCGCCACCCCTCCCGACCGGCCCATCCGCTTCATCGACGCCTTGTTCACCGCCACCAGCGCTACCTGCGTCACCGGCCTGATCGTGCGGGATACCGGGAGCGGCTTCACCCTGTTCGGACAGGTCGTCATCCTGGTGCTCATCCAGCTCGGCGGTATCGGCATCATGACCTTCTCGCTGCTGGTGTTCTCCCTGCTCGGAGGCCGGTTCTCGCTGGTTTCCCGCTCCATCGTCATGCAAACGCTGGCCGGCGTCGGCTACTGGGAGGACTTGTGGCCCTTGTTGCGTATGGTGATCCGTTTCACCTTGGCCAGCGAACTCATCGGCGCCATGCTGCTTTTCGCTCGCTGGCAAGCAGAGATGGGGACGCCCGGGGCAGCCTACGCCGCCGTCTTCCATGCCATCTCCGCCTTCTGCAACGCCGGCTTCTCGCTCTGGCCGACGAGCCTGATGGCCTGGGGCGGCGACGCCTTCATCGTCATCGTGATGGGCTTGCTCATCGTGCTGGGCGGCTTGGGGTTCCTCACCATCCACGACATTCGCTCGGCCCGCTCCGAGCGGCGGGCGATCTCGCTCCACACCAGGCTCGCTCTGTCGGTCACCGGCATCCTCATTGTCGCCGGCACTGTCCTGTTCTGGATCCTGGAGCGGCATGATAGCCTGGCCGGACTCTCCGGCAAGCAGCGTCTGCTGGCGAGTTTGTTCCAGAGCATCACGTGCCGAACCGCTGGCTTCAATACCGTGGATATCGGATCCCTGGCGCCCGCCACCCTGTTCCTGCTCATGTTGCTGATGTTCATCGGCGGCTCACCGGGTTCCTGCGCCGGGGGCGTGAAGACCACCACCTTCGGCGTGCTCGCCTTGAGCGCTTGGAACCGGCTTCGCAGGCGAACCCACGTCAACGCGTTTCGCCGGACGGTGAGCAAGGCCACTCTGGCCAACGCGCTGAGCATCACGCTCGGCGGCCTGTTCACGGTTTTCACGGGCTTGTTCCTCCTGCTGATCCTGGAATCTCCCCACGCCGCCGTCGTGGACCGGCACGGCGTCTTCGTCGGCTACTTTTTCGAAGCCGTTTCGGCGATGGGAACGGTGGGGCTGTCCACCGGCGTCACCCCCATGCTTGCTCCCGCCTCCCGCGTGCTGATTACGGCCTTGATGTTCATCGGCCGGCTCGGCCCGCTCACCGTGGCCGCGGCGCTGGCCGGCGAAACCCCCTTGAATGATTGGCAGTACCCGGAGGAAGATGTGATGGTGGGCTAGCGCCTCTTCACGCCGCCCGCCCGGTCCCCCGGCCGGCGTAAGGCGCTACAATTCAACAAGGACATGTCTCAGTTCGCCGTCATCGGCATCGGGCGGTTCGGCTTCCACGTGGCCAAACTCTTGCACGAAAGCGGGCACGACGTGCTCGCCGTCGACTCGGACGCGGCCGCCATCCAGCGCGTCAAGGACCACTGCACCCAGGCCGTGGTGCTCGATGGCCGTGACAAGCTCCGCCTCCGCGCCCTCGGAGTCCGTGACTTCGACGCCGTGGTTATCAGCCTCGGCGAGCGCTTGGAGGCCTCCGCGTTGATCGCGCTGCACCTGAAGGAAATCGGCGTCAAGCGCATCATTGCCAAGGCAGCCTCCAGCGATCATGCCAAGCTGCTCGAGCTGATCGGCGTCTCCGAGATCATCTCTCCCGAGCGCCAGGCGGCCGAGCGGCTCGCCAACCGTTTGCGCGATACCAACGTGCTCGACTACATCCCGCTGGGCCAGGGCTACGGAATCCACGAGATTACCCCGCCGAAGGAGTTTCTGGGTAAGTCCCTGGTTGAGTTGAGGCTCCGCAACCGGTTCAATATCCAGGTCCTGGCCATCCGCGATGGCCGCAGCGACGAGTTGAAAATCAATCCTTCGGCGGAGTTTCGGATCCGGGAATTTCACATTCTCGTGGTCCTCGGCAGTGACGATGATCTGGACCGGCTGCGCAAGATGAGCAGGGCCTGAGTTGCGGAGACGGCTCCGGGTCGCTAGAATCAATCACTTTGTGGGCCTTTTGGAGGATTCATGGATGTTGACGCGAAAGTAAAAGGGATCATCGTCGAGCAGTTGGGAGTCGACGAGAACCAGGTGGACGACTCCGCATCGTTCGTCGACGACCTCGGGGCGGATTCACTCGATATCGTTGAGCTGGTAATGGCCTTTGAAGAGGCCTTCGATATCGACATCCCCGACGAAGACGCCGAGAAGATTGCCACGGTTAAGGACGCGGTCGACTACATCAAGGCCAAAGCGCCTCAGCAGTAGCTCGGTTCACGCCGCTTCTTCATTGATTTGCCGGACGGAGAAAGGCATTGTCTCGCAGAGTCGTCATTACCGGTGTCGGACTGATTTCCCCGGTCGGAGTGGGTACGGAGAAGACGTGGACCGCCTTGCTTAAGGGGGTCAACGGCATCGGCCCGATCACCGCCTTTGACGCCTCGCAATTCAATTGCCGCATCGCCGGCCAGGTGAATGACTTCGATCCGCTCCTCTACCTCGAGCGGAAAGAGGTGCGCAAGATGGGCCGGTTTATCCAGTTTGCGATCGCCGCCTCGGAGTTCGCCCTCGAGAGCGCGCAGCTGAAAGTTTCGCCCGCCATCGCCGAACGCACCGGCGTCTATATCGGCAGCGGAATCGGAGGCTTCGAGGTGATCGAGAGGGAGCACAAGGTGTTCCTGGAGAAGGGTCCCAACCGGATCTCGCCGTTCTTCATTCCGGCCACCATCGTCAACCTGGCTTCCGGCTACGTCTCGATCAGGACCGGCGCCAAGGGGCCGAACTCGGCCACCGCCACCGCTTGCGCCACCAGTGCCCACTCCATCGGTGACTCGTTCCGGATCATCCAGCGCGGTGAGGCCGACGTCATGATCTGCGGGGGCACCGAGGCCTGCGTTACCCCGATGGGTATCGGCGGGTTCGCCGCCATGCGGGCTTTGTCCCAGCGCAACGACGATCCGGAGCACGCCTCCCGCCCATGGGAGAAAGACCGCGACGGCTTCATCGTCGGCGAGGGCGCCGGAATCCTGATTCTCGAGGAACTCGAAACCGCCCGCCGCCGGCAGGTGCCGATCCTGGCCGAAATCGTGGGCTACGGAATGAGCGGGGACGCCTATCACATCACCGCTCCCAGCGAGGACGGCGACGGTGCCGTCCGCGTAATGCGCAACGCCATGGCCGACGCTGGAATCGGTCCCGGCCAGGTGGACTACATCAACGCTCACGGCACTGGGACCCCGCCCGGCGACCGGGCCGAAGCGGTGGCCATGCGCCGCTGCTTCGGAGACCGCGCGTCCCGCGTGGCCGTCAGCTCCACCAAGTCCATGACCGGCCACCTGCTGGGAGCCGCGGGCGGCCTGGAGGCCGGAATCACCGTGCTTGCCATCCGCGATCAGATCGCCCCGCCGACCACCAACCATTTCGTTACCGATCCGGCCTGCGAAGGTCTGGATTACGTGCCGAACCAGGCCCGGCCCATGGAGATCAATTACGCCCTGACCAACTCGTTCGGCTTCGGCGGCACCAACGGTTGCCTGGTCTTCAAGCGATTCACCGGCTAAGCCCTGATGAAGATTCTGGTTGCACTCAAACAGGTTCCCAGTACTGATTTGCCCTTCCGTGTGCGGGCCGACCGCCGGTGGATCGACGAGGAAGACCTCAGCTTCGAGATTAACGAGCCGGACGCTTACGCCCTGGAAGCCGGCCTCCAGCTCAAGCAGCAGCATGGTGATGAGGTGGTCGCCGTCTGCGCCGGTCCCGCCCGCGCCTCTAAGGCAATCCGCGAAGCGCTGGCCAAGGGCGCCGATCGGGCCATCCATATCCAGGAAGAGGAGATCGAGCGGGCCGATGCCCTCCTCGTGGCGCAACTGCTGGCGAAAACAGCGCAGAGAGAGGCCCCCGACCTGATCCTGACCGGCCTCCAGTCCGCTGACCTCGGTGCCGGGCAAACCGGCGTCGTGCTGGCCGAGTTGCTCGGCTGGCCGCACGCCACCATCATCGTGCAGATCGAGAAAACTCCCGCCGGTATCCGCGTCCGGCGGGAACTGGAGGCCGGCTTCTCCCAGTTCATCCAGATGCCCCTGCCGGCCGTTCTCACCATCCAGTCCGGTATCAGCAAGCTGCGCTACGCCACCCTTATGGGTATCAAGAGGGCGCGCTCGAAACCAGTGCAGACCTTCACCGCCGCTGAACTGGGCGTCGAACCGGAGCCGGGGCTCACGCTGGTACGGCTCTACCGGCCCCCGCACACCAGGCGCACCCAGATGCTCGAGGGCCACGCGGCTGAGGCGGCCGCCAAGCTCGTCGAAAGACTCAAGTTCGAAGCGAGGGCTCTGTGAGCGTCCTGGTCGTCCTGGAACATTCCGGTTCCGTCTGGCATCCGGCATCCTGGGAAGCCCTGACCGCCGCCCAGCAGCTCGGCGCCGGGATGAGCAGGCCGGTTTCGGCCGCGGTCATCGGACGCCAGGCAAGCGGCCCGGCCGCTGAGGCCGCCGTAAAGAAACTCGACCGCGTCTACGCGGTCCAGCATGAATTGCTCGGTGCCTACACTCCCGATGCCTACACGGCGGCCTTGCATGCCCTGATTGAGAAGGCGGGCCCCGAACTGGTCCTGTTCCCGCATACCTACCAGGTGCGGGACTTCGCACCGAAGCTCGCCACACGCTTCCGGCGGGCATTGGCAAGCGACGTGGTCGGCCACCGGATCGAGGACGGCTCCCCGGTGTTCGTCCGCCAGTTGTTCCAGGGCAAGCTGATGGCGGACGTCCGGCCCAGCGGACCACCGCCCTGGTTCGCCTCCCTGCAGGCGGGCGCTTACCGGGCTGACCCGGCCGGGGACGGCTCGGCCCCGATCGAGGTCTTCACCCCGCCGTTGGAGGCGGACCGGATCCGTACTCGTCCCGAAGAGCCATTTCGCGAGTCCAAACAGGCCGTCGATCTCACTGCCGCCGATGCCATCGTCGCCGCCGGACGCGGCGTCCGCGCCCAAGACGATCTGTCACTGCTGCGGGAACTGGCCGGCCAGCTCGGGGCCGAGCTGGCTGCCTCCCGGCCGGTCTGCGACAACGGCTGGCTGCCGATGGACCGCCAGGTGGGAAGCTCGGGGCAAACCGTTTCCCCGAAACTCTACGTCGCCGTGGGCATTTCCGGGGCCATCCAGCACCTGGTCGGGATGAAGGGCTCCCGCGTCATCGTGGCGATCAATAAGGACCCGGATGCCCCGATTTTCGAGGTGGCCGATTATGGAATCGCGGGCGATCTGTATGAGGTTGTCCCCGCACTCGTCAACGAGCTCCGGCAGGCGAAGACCTGATCTGTCACCTCCGCCGAACCTCGGCGGGCTCGGCCTCTTCCCTCTCTCCTACGCGTTCCTGGCAGCGCACGCAGAACATCGCCCACGGCACCGCGCGGAGCCGGTTTTCGGCGATCGGTTCGCCGCATTCCAGACACGTGCCGTACTCCCCCCTTCCCAGCCGGTGCAAGGCATCCTCCACCTGGCGCAGTAGTTCGTAATCCAGTCGGCTTAGATGCAGGGTGATGAACTCGTCATGGGAGAGCTGGGCTTGGTCCTCTTCATTGACGCGCCCCGGATTGGCAAGCGTGTCGAAGCTCGCGCCCAGGTGCGAAAGCAGATCCTTCTTCTTGTCGAGCAGCAGGCCCCGGTAGAATCTCTTCCCAATTCTCCTCTTGCCGGCCGGCCGTTTCTTCACGTTCCCGGTCTCCTTCCCGCGCCGGCGCAACCGCCGCCGTGTCCGCTGGTGCCCGCCCGCTGGCGCCCTGCCTGGCGCGACCACCGCGGAGAAAACATTGGTTGCCAAAAAATAGCAGAAGTCTCAGCAAAATTCAACAGTTTTTTGCCGCGCTGTTGGATGATTCACCGGCCTTTCCGGAAGGCGCCCGGCCGCCGCGTGGCGCTGGACATCCTCATCTCGGTTTCCTGCTCAGCGAAAAAGCAGGTTCGGCGCCCTGGCGCAGGCGCCGGATATTGTCCCGGTGCCGCCAGATGATCAGAGCCGCGGCGGCCAGCGAGGCGGTCACCAGCTCGGTCCCCGGATGCAAGATCAGCCAGACCCCCAGCGGGAACGTCGCGGCCGCTACCAGCGACCCGGCTGATACCCGGCGGCTGATCACCGCCGTGCCCAACCACACCAGCAATACAGCGCCCGTCGCAACCGGCGTCAGGCGGAGAAAAGCGCCAACAAACGTCGCCACCGTCTTTCCCCCGCGGAATTTCAGAAAAACCGGGTACGCGTTACCGAGCATAACCACCACCGCCGCCGCGCCCGTCCAAAACGGCGAGTCCGCGGTCATCTTCCCGGCCAGCCACACGGCCAGGTATGCCTTGCCCGCGTCGATCAGCAGCACCAGGACGCCCGCGGCGATCCCTGCCGCCCGCGCCGCATTGGTAGCCCCGATATTCCCGCTGCCGATCTTGCGCACGTCCACTCCGCGGGTGAACTTCACCAGCAGGTAGCCGGTCGGCACGGCGCCCGCCAGGTAGGCCAGAACAAGGATCCAGGCTGCTGTCATGACCGCTGGAACGGAAACTCGGCCAGGCTCGTGTACACCGCGCCAGTCGGCCGCAACTCACTCAGGTAGAGATGAAACCGGTCCGCCGTGAAGGAGCCGAACTCACTCGCCGGCAGCGCCTCCACGGCCCGGGTAAGCCGCTCCAGAGAAGCCGGGTTCCGGATACGAGCCAGCGTGAGATGCGGTGAGAACTTCCGTCTTTCCCTCTCTATGCCCAGGCGGCCGAGTTCGCTATCGGTGTCGCGCGCCAGCGCCGCCAGCCCCGGCCCTGCCTCCACGCCGGCCCAGAACACTCGCGGTGCGCGTGCGTTCGGAAACCAGCCGACGCCGCGTACGCTGATCGCGATCGGCTCCCGAGGCGCCAGTCGCCGCAGGGCGGCCGTCAGCTCCTCCAGGCGCGCGGCCGGCCACTCGCCGATGAACTTCGTCGTCACGTGCAGGTTTTCGGCCCGGCTCCATTTGATTTTGGCTGTCGGCCGGAGATCGTGAACCAGCGAGTCTAGCTTCTCGCGGATCTCGCCAGGCAGGGCAATAGCGGTGAACAGGCGCATAGGCGGATGACGTACCCTATTGTCGAATGAAATCCTCCCGCCTTTCAATCGACTGGCGCGACCCGCTGCCGCGCCCCCGCCTCGAGGCGCTCACCACCCTCCTGCCGCGCTCCTTCTACGCCCGGCCCGCCGCCGACGTGGCCCGCGACCTGCTTGGTAAAGTCCTGGTCCACGGCCCAACGGCGGGAATCATCGTCGAAGTCGAAGCTTACCTGGGCCTGGATGACAAAGCGGCCCACGCTTCCCGCGGGATCACCGGCCGCACGCGAGTCCTCTTCGGCCCCCCGGGCCACGCCTATGTCTATTTCATCTACGGGATGTATGAGTGCCTGAACCTGGTGGCTGAACCCGAGGGAACCCCCGGCTGTGTTCTCATCCGCGCCTTGGAGCCGTTATCCGGCATTGCAATCATGCGTCGCCGCCGCCCGAAGGCCCGCCGGCCGGAGGAGCTGGCTTCCGGTCCCGGCAAGCTCACCCTTGCCATGGGAATTACCCGTGCTCTTTACGGTGCCGATCTCACCCGCGGCCCCCTCACCGTTCGCGCCTTCCGCACCGAGCCGGAATTCCAGGTCAACACGACACCCCGGATCGGCATCCGTCGCTGCGCCGATTGGCCGTTGCGTTTCCTGATCGCTGGCAACTCCTGTGTCAGCCGCCCGTGAGAATGACCACCCGCGCCGCTCCTCTCCCGTCCCCCGCTACAGCGTCACAAACCGGGTTCGCACGCTCCGGAAATCCGGGTTCCCCAGGCCCCGGGCGCGCGCCAGCTCCAGGTAACGCAGCTCCTCGGGCTCGATGTTCCAGTACGTCTTAGCGGCGTAAGCGTCCACGGCCGCGGCATCGGTCCCCGCGATCAGAGTCTTGCGCAGCGCTACGTCCTCCAGGTTCCCGCCGGTGGGACCGCCGCGCAACAGCACCCGGTAAGCGTCCAGCAGGGTCAGCGTCGGCCGCATGAAATCGGCCAGGTCTACGATGCTTTCGTGAATGTGCTGGTGCAGCCGGTGCCGCAACCCGCCCAGGATGCCGTACCAGTTCTTCATCCCCAGTGTCACGCGCGTCAGGCTGTGCTGCTTGGCGATCGGAATGTTGATCACCTTGTCGGCTTCGATCAAGGGCGTGAAAACCAGGTGCTGCCCGAGGACGTCGCCGCCGAGATCCACTTTCTTGAATTTCTGGCGCTCCGGCAGGATCACCTCGGCTCCCGCCCGGCGCGCCCCTTCGCCAATCCCGCTCCGGCGGAAGCACCGGCGCGGTTCATTGCAACTGACATCAGTCACGATCACCCTGGCGGCGCCTGCCGCCAGGCAAAGCCGCACTGTTTCGGCCACCACGTCTGGGTTCGTGTTCGCTGCTTGCTCGGGCGCCCGGTCCCAGGCGATGTTGGGCTTAATGGCCACCACGTCACCCCGGGTGACGAATCGCTCCATGCCCCCGAGTTCCTCCATGGCCCGGCGGACCAGCCCCTCCGGCTCCCCGCCGCGGGCCACCACCAGTTCCGGCAGCCGCGCATCCGGCGGCACCCGGAAATCGGGCCTGGCCGCCCCGGCGGCAACTTCCTCGGGCCGCCGGCTCCGGCTCCGCAACCAGACGGCCCCGCCCGCCACGGCGGCGCTCGTCCCGCTCAGTCGCAGCAGCCGCCCCAGCGCTTCCCGGCGGCTCGCGGATCTGTCTCCAGCGGTCATGGCCCCGGCCTCCTTTCGAGCTGCCACTTCCGGCCTACTCCCAGTCTAACCTCCCCCACGCTACCGCTGCCGCCCGAAGCGCTCCTCTCCTCGCTCTGGCTGGTGACGGCGCCGCGGACTGTCCTTGCCACGCGAACAGCCAGGCACAAGGTGCGGCCCGTGGGCCGGACTCTCCCCTCCGCGCGGCAGTCTTGCTCCCGCCAATCCAGCCCGAAGACCACCGGCCAAGGACCAGCGACCAGCGACCAGCGACCAGGCACCCCCGGCCAACCTCTCCCCATTCACCCCCCTTGGCCACGCCGAACTCATAGCAGACACGCCGCTTGCCCGCCGCCACCCCTTCATTTCGGCCGCGCCCGTGGTATAAACAAACCGGCCCGGCTGCCTCGCCGGTCGCCGCGATCTCTGACAACTGAATCAACCGTTTCATTGGAATCCCAAACCGCTCGGCCGTTTGCCTCCGCCAAAGCCGCGTGATCTGCTCGCACAAAAAAGTGAGGATTCGAACCCAATTCTACCTTATCTCCTGTCGTATCAGTTAGATAGGCTGTGGAAATCAGAGTTCGTGCCAACCCTGAATTGGCTTCAAATTGGCTCCGGCAGCCGCTGCGTATCCCCGACCTGCTTCTGCCAGGCTTCAATCTTGGCCCGCAGCCGCCGGACCACATCGCGGTACTGGCTCCGGTAGTACAGGTTGTGCAACTCGAGTGGGTCCTCCCGCCGGTTGAACAGCAGGCAGGTGTCGGTATCGTAGAGTGCCATCTTCCACCCGTCGGCCGTGAAGATGGCTCGCCCGTTCGGACCCTTGCCGCGGCTGTCCCACTCCGAGAAAATGTCTTGCTGCCGTGGTTGCCTGCCTTCCAGCACCGGAACCAGGCTCTCGCCGGGCAGGTTGTCCGGAACCGGCTTACCCATCAATTCGAGCAGTGTCGGGACAACGCTGATGTGACTGACCGGCCGGTCCACGGTGAAATGAGCTTGCCGCCGGAACGGCACTCGCAGCAGGAAGGGGATCCGGACCGCCTCTTCGTACATCACCCCCTTGGCCAGGAGCTGGTGACTGCCCATTTGGTCGCCGTGGTCGCTGGTGAAAACGATGATCGTATTTTCCGCTTGGCCCGAGGTTTCCAGCGCCCACAGGATCCGGCTGACTGCCTGGTCCACCTGGCTGCACAGCCCGGCGTAGTTGCGGCATATCCTTTGCCAGCCCGCCCGCGTCTTCAGGCTCTCGCCTCCGAAGCCTTTGGTGAGGTAACCCCGGCGCTTCTGCTGATAATACTCTGGCTCTTTTTCTATAGGTGTCCCGGGATAATTGGCCGGCAGAGGCGCTTCCTCGGCCGTGTGGAGGTCGTTGTAGGGGCCGTAAAACGGCATGTGCGGCTCCAGGAAATTCACGTGCAACAGCCACGGTTCCCGGCGGTGCTGCAGAAGGAACCGGGTGGCCTCGCGCGCCATGAAAGCCGGCTTGCAATGCTCCACGGGCAACCGCACGGCGAAACTACGGGAGAACTTGTTGTTCTTCGTGTCGTTCGGCTTGTAGCCCAGCTCCAGCAGAAATTGATGGTAGCTGCTGCGGGCGTTCTTGTCCCGGGCCGGCGAGAAGTATCTCGAGTACGTGTCCTCCGTGCTGACGCGTTCCTCAAAGCCATGCTGAGGGAAGATCTCATCGCCCAGGTGCCACTTGCCGATGTAGCCGGTGCGGTAAGCGTCGTCGTTCAGTAACTCGGGCAGCGTCTTCGTCTCCGCGCGCAACGGGATATTGTTCTGCACGCACCCGTTCTGGTGCGGCCACAACCCCGTAAGCACGGTGGAGCGGGCGGGTGTGCACACTGGCTGGGTGTCATAGCAGCGGCGGAACACCACGCTCTCGGCGGCGAGTTGATTCAACGTGGGTACCCGGAAACGGTGATTGCCGTAAGCGGCCAGCGTATCGGCCCGCTGCTCGTCGGTCCACAAAAACAGGAGGTTGGGCTTGTCGCCGGGCTTGCGGCTCGCGCCCCTCAGGATGGCCGGCCCGCCCGCCAGGGGGGCGGCGGCCAGCGACAGAATTGCTCGTCTGGTTGTGATCATCGATTTCACTATTATCACTTCGCGCGCGCCGGCGCCAGGAACGTGGTGTCGGCCACCGCCTCGCCGTTAAGCCGGGCCGCCTGTTCCACCATGCGGCGGGCGTAGTTCGCCACTATCCGTACACCCTCTTCGTAACGCATGTTCGGATTGGCCGGACCTCCGTTGTAAGCGCCCACGGCCTGGGCCACGTCCCCGCCGAAACGGTCCAGCAGTTCACGGAACAACAGCCCGGCGTAGGTGGTCAGCCACGCCGGATGAATTTCGTTCAGATCGAGCTGCTCCGGGGGCCGCAGGTGTGCGGGCAGCAGCGAATAGTCCCACCGGCTTTCCAGATAGAGCTTATGCGCATAGCGCAGCGTCTCCCGGGTAATCTGCCATACGCCGGAAGCGTTGTTCAGCACCAGCGCGCGCCCGCCGCGCCGCCGCAAGACGATGTCGCCGGGCTGCGGCCGGCGTTTCCAGACCGCATGCTCCAGGTCGCCTGGCACGTCCATGTAATTGTTTTCCATGGCGCCGATGCCGAGAAAGAAATCAAGCGGCAGCCAGAAGAAATCGGCCACCGTGATCACGTCGCTCGCCAGGGCTTGGGCCTGTTCCTCGGATAAGGTCGGCGGCACTGGCTGAATTCCCTTCCGCACGCGCGGGTCCGTGCGGGACTTGAAGATCACGAAGCGCCGGACTGCTTCCTGGAGCTCCCCTGGCGAGAGGCCCTCGAGCCGCTCTTCTACCGGCAGGTTGTAGGCCGCCCGGAACGCCTGGCTCTGCTGCCGCCACCGGCGCACGTCGCTCTCCGGCGCCAGGCGCCACTCGTAGGAAGGGATGTAGCCCTCCGCCCGGAGCTTCTCGAGCAACGGGATGGCCGTGAGGATGTTGTTTTCCGGCCGGATGAGGATCGGGTAGACCGGCTGCCCGTTCTTCACTCTGCGGGTCAGGAGCACTTCGGCCGGCTGGACGGCGCGGCGCGTCCGAAGGTAGTCGTAGTTGAAATAGGCGTAAAGCTCGTCGTCGAAGCTGGCTACGGTGGCCACGAACGCCGCGCCCGGCGCCGCGACCACCGCCTTGCCCGGTTGCAGTTCACAGCGGAGGGCCGGGGCCGGTGGTGACAGCGCCAGCGCCCGGGGCCGCAGGTAGTAAGCGGCGCCCGCCGCGCCCACCGCCAGGAGCAGCAAAATGAAAACCAGCCGCTTCACCTGTTCTCATTGTCTCGCACTGCAGCCGCGGCGGGCCGGCGGCTGCGGGCGGCCGGGCTTACTGGAACGAGACTTTGAAGGCGTAGGCGTAGTCGCCGGGCTTGTTCGCCGGCAGATTCACCACCAGGGCCTCGGCCGTTTGCTGGAACTTCAGTTCCCCGGGGTTGCCAAGGAGCTGGATGCTGGCGATCTTCCGGCTTTCATAGTTCGAGCCGGCCGCCAGCGACTTGACGCTCATCTGCTTGCCCGGCCACCCCAGCGCGATGATGTACAGGTTGCCGCCCTTGGTCGTGAACCGGATGTCCTTAGCCGTGTAGCCCTTGTCTTTCCGTTCCGAGAAGGCGCCTTTGGCGATCTTGGTGGGGCCTTCGCCGAAGACTTTCCACGGCCGGGTGCCGTAAATGGCCTCCCCGTTGACCCGCAGCCAGTCGCCGATCTTCAGCAGGATCTGCTGCGCTGGCTCCGGAATCGTGCCGTCGGCCTTTGGCCCCACGTTCAGCAGCAGGCAGCCATTCTTGCTGACGATATCGGCCAGTACGTCCACCAGATCATCGACGGACTTGAACTCGTCGTCCTTGATGTATCCCCAGGACTTCTTGCTGACCGACGTGTCCGTCTGCCAGACCATCTCCCGGATGTCGTCCAGCCTGCCGCGCTCGATGTCCAGCACGGCGGTGCCTTCCGGAAACGAGCCCGACCGCACGTCCTTGTATTGCAGCACCGGTTCCACGCCCCACTCCGCCGACCGGTTGTAGTAATAGGCGGCGAGCTTCTTCAGGTAAGGCTGGAACTCGGGCACGTTGATGCCGAAGTCAAACCAGAGGATCTCCGGCCGGTACTTGTCGATGATGTCGGTGGTGCGGGCGAACCACCGGTCCATGAATTCCTGCGTCGGCGGATCCTTGGGCGGCCGCATTTCGCCGTACAGCCCCTGGAACGCCGGATCCGCCGTGTCGAAATCGTCGTCGCGGGTGTAGTAGCTCCGGTTGAAGGCGTAATGCGAGGAAAGGCCGAAGTGCATCCCGTGCGCCAGGACGGCTTTCTTCAACTCACCGGCCACGTCGCGCTTCGGGCCCATGTTGACCGCGTTCCATTTCGTCACGGAGGAGTTGTACATGGCAAAGCCGTCGTGGTGCTCGGCCACCGGCACGACGTATCGCGCGCCGGCTTTCTGGAACAGTTCGGCCCACTGCTCCGGGTCGAACTTTTCCGCCTTGAACATCGGGATGAAATCCTTGTAGCCGAATTCCTTTTGCGGGCCGTAGGTCTTGCGGTGGTAGACATAGCAGGGGTCCGGTTCCTGGCTGATTAGCTCCCCGCGGCCGTTGATGCGGTGCTTCAGGTACATCCGCCGCGGGTACCATTCGTTGCCGAAGGCCGGAACAGCGTAAACGCCCCAGTGGAGGAAGATGCCGAACTTGGCGTCCTCAAACCACTGCGGGGCCTCGTACTGCCGGAGGGAATCCCAGGTCGGCTCATATTTTGGCTTCGGGGCGGTGGCCGCCTGCTCGCCGGTCCCTCCGCAGGATACCGACAGCAGCATCAGCGTCACCATGCTGGCAAATTGGATCTTACGCATTGCTTTTCGTCCTCGGTCGTGTTCGATTCTCGGGTTGCGGTTCGGGCGTCGCCGGGGCCTGGACCCGCCCCGGTCGCGCCAAGGATTGCGCGTTAACGTTATAGTTTCTATGCCCGCCATCGTACCGGTTGCCTCCGGGCCTTGTCAAAGAGTCGGCCACGGGCCTGGGGGGCGCAAACCAGGCCGCCGCCATCTCCGCTGGTGTGACCAAAGTCATCGACCCCAGCCGCCCCCAGGCCTCATTCTGAAATCAGACGGCCATGCTGGCAGGGTGGCCTGAAACGGAGCAACCAATGAGCGAACTGATCGACAACCGGGCCCACCGCGTCCGGACATTGAAAGAAATCATCAAGAAGCTGCACGCTGGCGCGCCGCCGGAAACCGTCAGGGCGCGGCTAAAGGAGATCGTCCAGCAGACCGACTATTCCGAGATCGTGGCCATGGAGCAGGAGCTGATGGCTGACGGAATGCCGGTGAGCGAGGTCCAGGCAATGTGCGACCTGCACTCGCAGGTGACTCGCGAAGTCCTTGTCGCCCCGCCGGCGGCTCCCTTGCCGCCGGGGCATCCGCTCGATACCCTGCGGCGGGAGAATGAAGCCCTCCGTGGCGTTATCCTGGCGATGCGGCAGGTGATGGCCGAGCTGAACAAGCTCCCAGACGAAGCCGATCCCGGCCCGCTCCTGCTCCGCTGGCGCCTGGCCGCCAACGACCTGATGGACGTTGACAAGCACTACCAGCGCAAGGAACACACCTTCTTCCCCTGCCTGGAGCGGCATGGCATCACCGGTCCGTCCAAGGTGATGTGGGGCAAGCACGACGAAATCCGCGCCCTGTTGAAGGACCTCAGCGCGGCGCTTGAACAGCGGGAGGCTGCCATGGCGGCGTGGAAGACCCTCGCCTCTACGATGGCCGAAACTGCGCTGAGGGCCGTGGAAGAGATGATCTACAAGGAGGAGAACATCCTTCAACCAATGTGTCTGGATACGTTTACCGAGGACGACTGGGGTGAGATCTGGTCCTCGTCGCCGCGTTACGGCTGGTGCCTGGTCGAGCCGCGCGAGGGATACCAGCCCCCGGAAACCGTCGTCCGCAAGGGATTGAAGCTGCCCTCTTCAAAGGCCGTCGAGCTTCCCACGGGCAGTCTCACTCTCGAGCAGCTTCTCGGTGTCTTCTCAACTCTGCCGGTGGACATCACCTTTGTGGATGCCAACGACCGGGTGGCTTTCTTCTCCGAAGGCCCGGAACGCGTTTTCGCCCGCAGCAAGGCGGTCATCGGCCGCAAGGTGCAGTACTGCCATCCGCCGCGCAGCGTCTCCGTAGTCGAGCAAATCTTGTCGGACTTTCGCGAGGGACGTCAGAACGTCGCTGAGTTCTGGATCAACTTCCAGGGACGCTTTGTTCACATCCGCTACTTCGCGGTCCGCGATGCCGGCGCCCACTACATCGGCACGCTTGAGGTAACCCAGGACGTCACCCGGATCCGGCAGCTCGAAGGGGAACGAAGACTGCTTCAGTAGGAGACGGCGGCCCGGCCCGCGGTGTCGTAATGCCCGGACGGTAGAGCCGGCGGGAACCCAATTTTGACCCTCCGACGCTATCGCAACTGCGGGAGTGGGGCACTCTCGTGATGGTATAATCACTTCCGGCGGGCGAAGGGAGCCGTAAGTTCGAGCCCTGATTCGTTGCGGGGTTTGCTCGGAAACCGGATCAGGAGTGAGAGCCGGAAGCATGGTGGAGTGGATCGGCCGTTTGCAAAGGGGGCGTCCTTGGTGCAGCGAATTCCTTTAACATTGCAGGCTGTCTGGTTGGCGATGACGGCAGTTCCCGTGCTGCTGGGGCAACAGCCGGCCGCGGCGACAAAACCACCACCGGAGCCGGTTGCGGATCCCGGATTCGTCATCCGGACCGAAACGCAGCTCGTACTGGTTCCTTTCCAGGCGGTCCGCAAGAGCCAGTTCGTGCCGGATCTCCGAAAGGAGGATATCCAGATCCTCGAGGACGGCAAGCCGCAGCGCATCGCGGTTTTCGAGGCTCCGTCTGGGCCGGAGAAACAGGCCCGAGCCATCCCGGTCGAGGTTATCCTCCTGCTCGATGTCAGCCTCAGCGTTATGAACAAGGACCTGCTGGACCCGGTGCTCATCAAAGAGACCTTCTTCGATGAGCTCGGCGGGAACGTCACCGTCGCCGTCTACGGCTTCGCCCAGAAATGGAGACGCTTCTGCGGGCCGACCAATGATCCGGCACGGTTGGAAAAGGCGCTGATGGAGGTTTACGGCTACCAGGCGCTGGGAACCCGGTTGTATGAGGCGATTATCGCTACTTGCCGGGATGCGGCGAAGTCGGGAGGGAATGTAAACCGCCTGATGGTGGTTTTCTCCGACGGCTTCTCCACCACCAAGGCGCTTCCCAAAAAGGCCGTGGAAGCCGCGCGACGCTATGGGATCACGCTTTACCCGGTGATTCTGGGACACGACCGGCTGGCCCAGAGGGCAGGGGGCGGCGGAGGCGGTATGGGCGGCGGCCGAATGCGCAACGTGTGGGGCGGCCGGAAGTTGCCGGGGATCGGCGGACCCGGCGGGTTTGAGACCCGCCAGTCGCAGGTACACGCCCAGGAATTCCAAATGGCGCAATTCGCCGCCCTCGGGGAGCAGACCGGCGGGCGGAGCTTTGATCCGCCGGAGGTGAACAGCCTCATGATACGCGCCATTCTGAATGCGGTGGTCACGCAGGTGCGGAACCAGTACGTGGCCGGCTACTACCCTTCCGGCGAGGCCGGCAAGAAGAAGCCGCGCAAGGTCGAGGTCAAACTGGCAAAGAACGCCAGGAGGAAGGCCAAGATCCAGGGCGGGCGGCGGCTCGTCGTCGACTGAGTGAATCCTGGGCTAATGGGTTACTGACCCACCCGCCACGGACTGGCCAGGGCTAGGCCGCCGCCCACCTGGCGCACTCGCACGTAGTAATAATCGCCGGCCTGTGGTTCATCGAAATCGGAGAACTCGAACTCCAGCTCCAGCGGGGCGTCATCCGGCACCAGCGAAAACTGCGCGCCATCGACGTTTCGGTCGCGGCGCAACTCCAGCCGGGCGGGGCCGTTCAGCAGCTCCGCCAGCCGGGCGGCGAGTTCTCGCGGCCGGCTGGAGCCCGGCCGGGCCTCACTGTCCAAAATGGCACGAATCTGGGTATCGCGCGTGGCGCCGGCCAGCTCGAGCAGCATACCTTTTCCGCGCCCGCGCGTGTCGGCGAGAAACGCGAGCCGGTTCGGATTCTCCGGGTCGCGCTTCACAAGGTACTTGGTGGGATTGGCAAACCACGGCCTGGTAACGCGGGCCAGCCGCGCGCCGTTGACCTCGATGGTTCCGCGCCATTGCTTGGGACCGCGCGGCCGGGCATAGGTGAACACCTCTGATGAGGACTCGAGCGTGAACTCCACCGTGACGTTCGGGTTGATTTTGGGCGCCAGCGGTGACCGGCTGTAGATCACCTTCCCGTTCTTGATCACGTCGACTGCTTCGATCGGGGCCGTCCCCATCACCCGGCACCGGATCGTGCGCCCGTTCGCAGCCTGCACATGCTGGCCGATCCGCGCGCCGTTCAGCGTGGCGTCGATGAGAATCCGTTCGCCCGTGGTCGCGTAGGTGGAGCGCCCGCGCATCGCGTTGAAGATCGTCTCGGCGGTGTTGGCGGGCGCCAGTACCGCGGCGAGTCCGCCCATCTGTACGTGCGTGATTCCGAAGTAGCCGGGATGGCCGGTGTGGTCGTCCGAGGAGCCGACGAAACCCACGTCATAGCCGTTCAGCAGATAGCGGTTGCCGAACCATTCGAACACGCCGTGGCCGGAGTTCGTCTCGACCAGCCGCTCCAGCTCGGCGTCGTTCATGCGCCAGTCGCCGGGATTATGGGCGTGCGGAATGACCAGGACTTCATTCGCGGTATAGAGTTTCCGCAGTCCGGCGTACAGTTCGCTCAAGAAGCTGATTTCCTGGCCGGCCACCCGCTTTCGCCCCTGGGGGCTGCGGAAGTACACGTTGTGGTGGCCGCCGAAGTTCGTGTTGGCTGTCCACTCATAGCCCAGGATGGGAGTGAACCGGCCGGGGTCGGCGTACTTCTCTGTCATTTGCTGGAGCGTTCGCCATTCCCAGTCGTCCAGCCAGATGTCGTGCTCGGACAGCGTGACGAAATCGAGCCGGGCGAGGTCGCGGGCGAAATGGAAGTAGTTCTCGGGCGATCCCTGGCCGTCGGCAAACCCCGAGTGGCCGTGCGTGTCACCCCAGTAAACGCGGTACTCGGGGTCTTCGACGACCCAGAGCGGATTACTGCGGCAGGCCAGCGAGCCGTCCCTGGTGCGGACGGTGAACCGGTACACGCCGGGTTGTTCCAGCTTGAGGTTCTTGAGAATCGTCACTGGCTCGGAGCCGGAAGGCGCTGTGCGGAATGGCTCGCCGTTCAGCAGCACTTCGTATTCCGGAGTCGTGCCGCTGGCCGGGTTCCGGTACACATCCTCGCTGCGCACGGCCAGTTCGAAGGATTCCCCCGGCTCGACAACCGAAGGCTTCACGATCGCCGTCACGCGGCGGATTTCCGGGCGGCCGATAACCCTGAACGACGGCCACCTGGGGGTGAGGATCAGGCCCTTGCCCTCCAGGTCCGGAAAGATGGGCAACAGCACCCGGTCGTTGCTCCAGTGTTGCACCCTCATGCCTTTCGACCCGCCGGAGGTGTCGCCAAAGGTGATCGTGATGGTGTCGCCTGTGCGAAGCGTCGTCCCCTCGAGCTGGAAGAAAGTCACGGGGATGACGTTAAAGCTCCGCCACTGCGGGCGCGGCCGGGCTTTCTTGAAGGCGGCCGCCGGGTTCGAGCAGGTGATGCTCACGTAGTTGTCACCCGCCGGATCGGTGGCCTGAAGGCGCAGGCTCCGGGGGTCGACGGGATCCTCCAGTTCAGTGGCCGCCGGCGCCCGGGATGTCCACCGCGAGGACTGGGCAACCAGAATGCCGCCGCCGGGCGCCATCGGCATTTCGCCTACGGTGTAGGTTTCTGCGATGGTGATGTAGTCTCCGGCAATGAACGGGCCGGGCCTGGAGAATGTGATGGAGCCGATCGCGTCCGGCCTCTCGTCCTTGATGCGGAACTCGGATGTCATCCGGGCGATGAACGACGACACGTAGCGGGTCGTTGTCTTCCGTACCGGCCGGCGGTGGAGGGCGCGGTTGGCGGAAGCGACCATTTGCGAGTAGTCGAGCGGCAGCGGTCCGCCCGACAGGGCGTAGGCATTGCTCCAGGCCCACAGCGTGCGCAGACGTTCCAGGAGGACCTCGGCGGAATCGGTCGCCGCCCCGGCCTCAGTCTTGAGCTTCTCCACCCGGGCGCGAAGTTCCGGGCTCATGTAATCCCGTCTCTGTGCTGTCGCCCCGGGGAGCAGCAGCAGGGGAAAGCAAGCGGCAACGATAATCCATGCAAGGCGTCTCATTCGCGGGACTCCTATCAGCCAGGACTTCCACTTGGGTATCCGGGTGCGTTTCAGTATACACGAACTTGCCCCCCTTTAAGTTGAGCCAACACGGTCTGGAAGGTGGTCTTGGAGTCGATGAGCATGGACCGAACGGGGTGCTGGTGACGATCTCGGAAGATGGAGCGCACGTTGATTTCGATGGCGCCAGGCTCATCCGGACCGAGGGCGAACCAGATGCCGGCCGCTTCTGCTTTGATGGCCATTGGTGAAATCATTCATCGCCGTAACCCGAACGGGGGAGCGGGTCGTCACTTCTTGGCGTGGCTGCCGCACGATGCGCCAGAGGGCTATGTTGCGCCGTTAGCAGATGTGTAATCGGCGGTGCTGGTACAAAAATCGGACGACGTTGCAGCCTCACCCCAGCTTGCATACCGTTTGCCAAGCACGTTGAGCGATGAGCCTGGGGTGATCAGAGCAACAGCGGAGGGTGATGATGAAGCACAAAGATAACGACAGCGAGTACGGGCCGACGCGCCGCGAGATCGTCACGGCCGGCGTCCTGGCGGCTGCGGCCTTGCCGGCGTTCACCAGAAACGCCAGGGCAAAGTCGATGGCCGGAGCCGCGAGGAACGAGCACGTAACGGATTTGTTGGTGATCGGCAGCGGGTTTGCCGGCACCTTCGCCGCCATCGAGGCGAGGAAACAGGGTTTGAAGGTCCTGATGATGGACAAGGGATCGGTGGGGTTGTCCGGGATGTCGGCCTGGGCATCGGATTGCCGGCCGTTCGACCCCAGCCTGTACGACCGCGAGGAGTGGCTGAGGAATGTCTCGCGCTCCACCGAGTACTTGAACGATCGGAAGTGGCTGGAATTCTTCCTCGATGAGTCTCTGGAGATCTGGAACACGCTTTGGGATTGGGGCGCCTACCCCAGCAAGCCGTTCCAACGCTCGAGTGTGTTTCGCCAGCAACTGGAGAAGGCCGGCGTGACCATGGTCGAGCGCGTAATGGCCACCGGGCTGATTCAGGACGAAACAGGCCGCGTCTGCGGCGCCGTGGGTTTTACCTACGACGACACCGAGCAGGAATGCCGGGCTGTCGTGGTCAGAGCCAAGGCCGTGATCTTGGCCACCGGGGCCGGCGGATACAAAAGCCCCGGTTTCCCGATCTGGGGCTTGACCTTCGACGGGGACGCCATGGCGTACGCGGCCGGCGCCTGGATTACCGGCAAGGAGTTTCACGACACCCACACTACCTTCTCGAAATACCCGGCGGCCTCCTATGAAGCGTGGTCCTGGGCGCAAGACACGGTGGGTCCTTTGGTCCTGGTTGGTCCGCCGAGTGCGACGGGCCGAGGCGGGCTAACCCTGACCTCGGCCTTCCGCGCCGCCGAAGGCAGGATCTCGCGGAGAGCGGGTCCGCCTGCTCCGGGCGGCGGCCAGGGTGATCGCGGCCGCCCCGGCGCCCGCGGCCCCAGGCCTTCTCCCGAGGACAACAAGAAGTACCTGGGCAAAGGATTCCTGACGCGTCCCGGGTTGAACGTCGACCTGGGCGGACCGCCCTCCGGCGGTGGCGGCCGGCGAAGGATCGACCTGGGCTTCCGCGTCGGCGGCGCCACAGCGGGCATGGGCGTCCACAAGGGTGAGGGCGTGTTCTGCTCCGATTACACCGGCGCGGCCGACGGCGTCGAGGGGCTGTACGCAGCCGGTGACGCGCTCGGCTCCATGATGTGCGGAGCCGTGTATCCGGGCCGCGGTTTCTCCTCCTATGGTTCGGCCATTCAGGGCCGGCGGGCCGCCAGGTTCGCGGCGGAGTTTGTCAAGGGCGCCGCAGAGCCGCGCATCCGCCCCGCAGCCATCGAGAAACTGATCCAGGCGATGTGGGCCCCGCGGGAGAACGCCGAAGGGTTCAGCCCGAAATGGGTCACTCAAACCCTGCGCAACACGATGACCCCTTACCATATCCTGTACATTAAGTCACCCAGCCGCTTGAACGGCGCACTGGCCTCGATCGAATACATCCGCCAGCACTGTGTGCCGAAGCTGATCGCCCGGGACGGCCATGAGCTCCGGCTGGCTCACGAGACGGCCAACATGCTGCTCAATGCCGAGATGAAGCTGCGGGCGGGCCTGTTTCGGACCGAGAGCCGGGGTACGCATTACCGGGAGGATTTCCCGGCCCGCAATGACAAGGAGTGGCTGTGCTGGGTGAAGATCAAGCGGGACGCCGGCCGGATGGTTTTGGCCAAGCACCCCATTCCCGCCGAGTGGCGGCCTGATCCGAAGCTCCCCTATCGGGAGCGGTATCCCAACCCGTTACCAGGGGAAGACGAATTCCTGGCCGCTCATCCGGACTGGAGCTGAGCGTGGGAGTTTGCGGCGCGATGTCAAGGAGGAATTTTCAAGATGCCTGTCAACAAGATTGAAGGCTGCATCGGATGCGGGAGCTGCGTGATGGCGTGCCCGGACGACGTCCTTCGCATGAACCCCAAGACCGGCCACGCCCGCATCGCCTACCAGGACAATTGCCAGATCTGCCACCTGTGCCGGCTGGTGTGCCCGGCGGACGCGATCACGGTGACGCCGGACAAGGCGGTCTTGCCTACGACAGCGTGGGGATAAAACTCGGGAACATAGCAGTGCGGGGGTGAAAAGCAGTCCCCCGCGAATCACCGTGCCGAGTGGCACGCTTTGCGAGTCAGCGGCTTCACACTATCTTGAGAGGGAAAGTGCTGGCAGGGCCTCCAGCCGGGTGCCTTGTTGGCAAGTCCCCGTTTGCCGGGCGGACACGCCAGAGCCCTGTGCCGGCAGTGCTCAGGCGGCGGCCGGTCTCGGAGTCTGTTGGTAGAGCTGGCGATAGCCTTTTCTCAATCCCAACTGAGTGAAGAACGAGACTTTGGCAACGTCGAGGGAGGGGCGGTATCTGAAGGTCTGGATTGT
Organism: uncultured Solibacteraceae bacterium; assembly: GCA_964644025.1. Lineage (GTDB taxonomy): Bacteria > Acidobacteriota > Terriglobia > Bryobacterales > Bryobacteraceae > CAZXVW01. The sequence goes on from CAZXVW010000017.1 coordinate 29,053, forward strand.
CCGCTTGAGAATCCGGCCCATGCTGTAGCCTTTTCTCATGACCTCGGCATTGGCGTTGAACATTTCCTCCTCGGACATGATGGGGTGCCGGAAGACAATTCGAGCCGTGCCATAGTCATCCCAGGACCGGTCCGGAAGGATCCGTCCCTGCTCCAGGTACTCCCGGTAGATCTGGCTGCCGGGCATTGGTTTCAGGGTGAAAATGAACGGCGTGATGCCGCATTCGTCGCAAAACTCCAGGGTTCTGTAATACGTTTCCACGGTGTCCTTGTCCCAGCCGATAATGAAGAACCCGTGCACCTCGATTCCCAGGCGCTGGATCGTGCGAACATTGTCCTTCATCTTCTGGAGCTCAAAGTAATCCGGTGAGCGGTAGTGCAGCTTCCTCCAGGCCCCGGACTGTTTCTGGCCATCCGCGGATATGGCCTCCAGGCCTGCGGCGATGCTCGCCAGACCGCTCTCGGCAGCGAGTTCCAGTATTCTCCGTCCCTCTTTGTAGTTCACCGCGGAGAGTCCGCCGGCGCCGGTCCAGAGGCGTTTCGGACGCAGAGTGGCCAGTTCCCGGTACAGGTCCAGGTAGTATTGATTTTCTTCGGGCCGGTCCACGATCTGGGGATGGCCAAATACACTGTCATCGAAGTTGTAATAACGGGGACCAAGGCTGGCGACCTCGCTGACTACATCGTCGATCGGCCGATGCCGAATCCTGGCCCCGAAAATGTCGGTGACGGGGCAAAACCGGCAGTGATTGGGACATCCGCGGGTGGTGAAAATGGAGTCCATCATGTAGCGCCGGCGTGGCAGCAGGTCCCGCCTCAGAGCGGGGACCTTTTCCAGCGTGGGCCGCTGCCTGATGTGATGGACCGTGCCGGGCAGCTTCTGGACCGCATACGGCCCGCACACGTAGAACTGCTTCAGATTGTTTCGTTCGATGTCTTCGAGGATGAGCGGCCAGAGTTGCTCGCCCTCGCCGATGGCAACCGCGGTCGCATGCCCTTTGGCCTCCTCCGGAAAGGCGAACATGTGCGGCCCTCCCAGTATGACCTTCTTTCCGCGCTGGAGGAAGTTATCGGCAATTTCGTAGGCGATCGTCGCCAGCGGTGTCCGCACGGTGATAGCAACGACATCGACGTCGGATTCGTAATCCACCTGGTCGCCGAGGAACATGTCCACGAGTGAGACGTCGTGCTCCTCTGGCGTCAGGGCCGCCAGCAAGCAGGAAGCCAACGGCATCACAGGCGCCGTGGACCTCGCCGTCTCAATGCTTCTTCCAGGAAAAATGATCATGATCTTCACGGTAGGCATCCTTTCGAGGAAACCGTTCTGAAGCCTCGAATCCAGGGTAGTCCCGGCGATGCCTGGTTGCAATCGCTTGCCGGCCGCCGCCGTTGGTCATTGTGCAAACGCGGTGGAAGGTTGTCAGCAAGACTCAGCCTTTGGGAATCGCAGGATCCCCGGTGTCGTACGTGGGCTTCCGCGGGCCTGGGGACGGGCAATCCAGTGATTCGCCCGACGGGGGCCTGTCCGCCGCGTAACCTTTCGTACCGGTGTTGCGCCATCATGACGTTATGCGCACATCCTGGCTGACGCTCCCGCTTCTTGTCATTCTGCTGACGTGGACCGCGGCGCCTTGCCTTGCCGCCGGCTCTACCCACCCGAACATTGTCATCTTCGTGGTCGATGACCTCGGCTGGGGCGACGTGGGCTACCACGGAAGCGAGATCCGGACACCCAACATCGACCGGCTCGCCGCCAACGGCATCATGCTCGAACACTTCTACGCGTTCCCGCTGTGCAGCCCGACACGGGCGGCGCTGATGACCGGCCGTTCCCCGATTGAGCTTGGCATCGACGGCCCGATCGCCCCGAGCGCCAAGGAAGGCCTGCCGCTGGATGAACATCTTCTGCCCCAGACGTTCAAGGAGGCCGGCTACCAGACGTTCATGACCGGCAAGTGGCACCTCGGGCTGGCCAAGGTGAGTTATTTCCCCACCAGCCGCGGGTTCGACCACTTCTACGGGCACCTGGGTCCGCAGGTGGACTATTTCACTCACCTGATCGAGGGTGGCCTGGACTGGCAACGGAACGGCAAGAGTGTGCGGGAGAAGGGCTACACGACGGAGCTAATCGCCAACGAGTCCGTGCGACTGCTCCACGAGCGCGACAAGAGCAAACCAACCCTGCTTTACGTCGCCTTCAACGCGGTGCACACACCGCTGCAGGCGCCGCAGTCCTACATCGACAAATACGCGAACATCAAGGAGGAACCCCGCCGCATCTATGCCGCGATGACCGAGGCCATGGACGTGGCCATCGGCAAGGTGCTCGATGCGCTGGACGCGGAGGGGATGACCGGCGACACGCTGGTGCTCTTCATCAGCGACAATGGCGGCGCGCGCGCGGCCCGCAACACGCCATTACGGGGAGGAAAGGGGACTCCATTCGAAGGTGGCATCCGCGTGCCCGCCGCCATCTGGTGGCCCGGCGTACTGGAAGGCGGCGGCAAGTCAGACCTGTTTATCACCGCCTCTGACTGGCTGCCGACGCTGGCGGCGGCCGCCGGAGTGCCGGTCGGCAACACCAAGCCCTTGTACGGCGAAAACCTCTGGCCCGCTCTCCGCGACGGAAAGACCGTCGCGCGCAAGGATATCCTCATCGGTGCCCGGGGCAACTTCGCCCTGTTCCACCAAGGCTGGAAGCTGGTTCAGAATACGCCCCGGGGGGGCGGAACACGGGAGACGTTGCTGTTCCGCATTTCGGAAGATCCGCTGGAGAAGCACGACCTGGCGGCTGAGCACCCCGAGCTGGTCCGGCAACTGGTGGCCGAGATCGAGGCATTCCCGAAGGGCCGGTCGCTGGTGGGAGGGCCAGGCGGCGCCCGCCGCCAGGCCGGACAGCGCCGCCAGGCCGGACAGCGCCCGCAAGGCCCACGTCGCCGAAATCCGCGGACGACAGGTGAGACGAAGGAGACCCGGCCGCCTTACGCCGAGGCGGCCGCGCGAGAATAGAGGCCGCTGGACAACGGCCCGTCATGTCCGCGCGATCGCGGGGTTCTCAAGCGAGGGAACATCGCCACGGCGGGAGGTAACCGTATCTTGTTGACCAAGGCGGAGAAGCTGGCGCGCCCGGAGGGACTCGAACCCCCGGCCTACTGGTTCGAAGCCAGCCGCTCTATCCAACTGAGCTACGGGCGCGCTATCATCATCCATGGTAGCCGATGGCTGGGGTGAAGTCGAACCGCGAAGTCGAAATTAAACTGCGGCTCCCGGATGCCGCCGCCGGGGACCGGCTGCTCCGGGGGGCTGGTTTCCGGGTGCGCCGGCCGCGCGTCTTCGAACAGAACACTCTCTACGATACTCTCGGGGGCCGCCTGCGCCGCCAAGGGAGCCTGCTGCGGATCCGCCAGGCCGGCGGCACGGCGCTGTTGACCTACAAGGGACCCGGTGTTCCGAGCAAGTACAAGAGCCGCGAGGAGCTGGAGCTGACCGTCTCTGACGGCGCCTTGCTCGGGCAGATCCTCGGCCGGCTGGGCATGACGCCGTCGTTCCGCTACGAGAAGTACCGGACCGAGTACGAGCGCGATGAGGGCGGCGGAATCGCCACTGTTGATGAGACGCCAATCGGCGACTTCATTGAACTGGAAGGGGAAGGCACCTGGATCGATGCCACCGCCGGACAACTGGGGTTCTCCGAGCAGGACTACATCACGGCGAGTTACGCCCAGCTTTTCTTCGAGGCGCGTGCCCGCGGGGAAACGCTGCTGTCGGAGATGAAGTTCGAAGAGCAGACCGCACAGTAATAGGGGATATATCTTAAAGCCCGGGAAAAATTACCTGAGTGGGGCAAAATACCATTGCCTCGCCTTCGTGGCAAGCGTAGTATCAGAGGTGAAGCAACGACAAGCTGAGGAAAGGACAGCCGCAAAAGGATTTAGTCCATGATTGTCAGCTCGCTTATCATTATCGTCTCCGCGGCGCTGTTTCTGTACTGGTTTCGTTACACGTGCCTGTTGATTCTGAGCACGAAGACGGTCAAGGATTATAGCGCGGAGGTGGCTGCTGCCAACCAGCTTTGCTTTGCCGAGGTTCAGCGGCGAATTCCGGAGTCGACGCGTGCCGAGTTGGACGCGCTGCAAGCTTCGCTGGATCGGGACTACCGGTTGGTCAATCATTTGCTGCGGCAGGCCGGGAATCTCCCGGTGGGCGGGAGTTCGCTGGAACAGATTATGCTCCGCATCGACTTTTTCGTAATGAGGGTCTGGTACGCGCTGGCGCGGCGGGTGTCGGAATCGGCATCGAAGACGGCGCTGAAGGAGATGACCCAGATTGTGGGCCATTTCGCGAATGAGTTCGGGGAGCAGGCGAAGGCTTCGGTGAGAGTCTGAGCCGACGGCGAGCGAAACAACCGGGCGGCCGGTCTGCCCGGCCCCATCCTACTCCTTTAAAATGGAGTTGTGTCTTCCCATGCCAGTTTGGAAACATCGGTCTCCCGGCTCGACGAGGTGCGCGAGGAAATCGGGAAAATCATCGTCGGGCAGCGGGACGCCGTCGACGGCGTGCTGATCTGCCTGCTGGTCGGCGGGCACGTGCTGCTGGAGGGGGTGCCGGGGCTGGGCAAGACCACCTTGCTGCGGACGCTGGCTCGCGTCCTCAACCTGAAATATTCCCGGATTCAGTTCACGCCGGACCTGATGCCGGCCGATATTATCGGGAGCATGGTCATCGAGACCGACGAACGGGGAACGAAGTCGTTGCGATTTCAGCCGGGACCGATCTTCGCCCACCTGGTCCTGGCCGATGAGATCAACCGGGCGACGCCGAAGACGCAGTCGGCGCTGCTGGAGGCGATGCAGGAAAAGACGGTGACCAGCGGCACGGCCAGCCACGAGCTGGAGCGTCCGTTCCTGGTGATGGCCACCCAGAATCCGATCGAGATGGAGGGAACCTACCCGCTTCCGGAGGCGCAACTGGATCGTTTCCTGATGAAGATCCTGGTAGATTATCCTTCCCGGGAGGAACTCAGCCGGATTATAGACCGCACCATTCAGAAGGAAGAGATTCACGTGGACACGGTAGTGGACCGGCAGACGATTCTGGAGCTGCGGGCGGCCTGCCGGGACATTCTGGTGGCGCCGCACGTGCAGGATTACGCCATCGACCTGGTGCTGGCGACGCAGCCGGACAGTCCGCACGCCCACGAGCTGGCCCGTAAGTACATCCGGTACGGCAGTTCCCCGCGCGGGGCCCAGGCGCTAGTGGAATGCGGGCGGGCGCTGGCGCTGATGCGCGGCCGCTATCATTTGAGCACGGATGAAATTCGCGACCTGGCCCCGGCGGTGCTTCGCCACCGCATCATCCTGAACTTCGACGCGCACGCCGATGCACAGACACCCGACACGGTGCTGAAGGAAATCCTTCGCAGCCTGCCGGCACGCTCCGAGTAGGGGCTTTGCCGGGGCCGCCGGACCGGGTTCAGCCGGCCACCGCTTTGAAGTAAGTGCGGGGGAGGACCGCGGCGCACCAGGCCTGGGCGCGAAGGAAAAGGTCGAAGTCGCCGAAGAAGCAGATGTTGCCCCACGAGTTCGGCACGGCGCGCGGATGGTTGGCGTAGAAAGCCGTCTGGTTCCGGCCCCAGACGCGATAGAGCACCAGGTGCCAGCCGTAGCCGCGAGCTTTCATTTCCTTCACCATGGTCTCGAAGGTGTACAGTAGGCCGGACTGCCCGAACGGCGTGGCGGTGTCCCAGTATTCGGTGAGAACCACCGGGTAACGGTGCTCCCGCATGCCGCGGACCACTTCGAGGTCGTAGCCTTCCGTATCGATCTTCACGAGGCTGATGTCGTCAGGCAGGGTGCCGTCGCTGTGCAGGCCGTCCAGCGTCTTGACGGTGACCGCGGCCGTCCCGGTGAAGGGGAGGTCTTCCGGCATGGAATGGGGATGGAGGCTGCTGAAGGCGGTGGCGTCGTCGTACCGCCCGGATGCGGAAAGGTCCCGGGCAAGGTGGAGTTCGGCCTGCTTCTCCTCAGCGCCGAGGGCCCAGTTGAAGCAGTGGAACCGCTGGTCAGGCCCGAGCCGCGCCGCGAGTTTCTCGTAGACCGGCGGGTAAGGTTCGAAGGCGTAGACTTCGTAGCCGGTCTCGAGCATTCGCGCCGAGACGTCCCCGGCGTGGGCGCCAATGTCCAACGCCCGCGGCGACGGCAGGAAAGAGTAAAGGAACGAGATCAGTCCGGTTTCCGGGTTGGTGAAGCCGTAGTCATCGGTTTCGACCGAGATCTGGCGGACCATTTGCTCCTCGACGGTGTCTTTGAGGGCGGTCAGCTCCGCCACCCGGCGCTTCAGCGCGTTCAGGTCCGCCTGGGCGCGGTTGAGCGCGTGGACGGTGTGGATGGAGGATTCCAGCAGCGCCGTCTGGGCGCGAGCCATCCGGTTGTTTTGGTCGATGATGAGATCGAGCGCATGGTCGGTGTGATCGAGCCGGTCATGCACGCTCCGGGCGAGCGCATGGCCGACGATCTTCAAATAGTGCTTCACCAGTTCGCGGAGACTCATGAATTCTTGCTCCTGGTCCTGCTGCGTACTAATTGTTCCACGTCCGGCCGCGGCCGGCGCATGAGGTCCTCGTAACGCAGATCGAAGGGCTCTCCCCGCGCGAGCGATTGCCAGATCCATTCGGCGGCGCCCACGTCGGTGAAGCGGGCGGCGAGAGCCAGTGCTCTCCGCCGCATCGCGAGGTTTTCCGCGGGCCGGGTCACCTGGTCGACGGCGGCCAGGAAGGCGGCTGTCTGGTAAGGCGCGGTCACTCCGATGCCCCGCTCGCGGACGAACTTCGCGGCGGCGGTTTCCGGGTGGCCCAACACGATCAGGGGCGTGTGCGCGGTGGCCAGGAGGAACGGGATCCGGCTGGGGAGACTGAGCCGGGCGATGAACGGCCGGTCGTCTTGCTCGTCCAGGGTTCCGGAGGGAATGACAAGGAAGGCGGTCTTCCGGAGAACCGCGACGAGATCCTCGTCCGGCAGCGGGGGCCCGGAAGGGATGAGGATGGAATCCCGTTCGAGCTCTTCCGGAGTAACCGACAGATAGCGCAAGTGGCTGGTCGCGTACCAGCGGAGAGTGATCCCGGAGCCGCGCACCGTGTTCCGCAACCGCGCCAGCCATTGCCGGCCCCAGATGTTGCCCAGGATCGCCCCGGCCCGCGGCACGGCGAGCACTTCCTGGGTGGGAAGCAGCGTCCCCAGAAGATGGCGTGCCGGGACGACGGGCGGCATGAGCCAGAATTTTCGTCCGTACTTGATCTCGTAGCAGAGCGCGAGCTCGGCC
>CAZXVW010000018.1:0-36356 GCA_964644025.1 uncultured Solibacteraceae bacterium
GTCCATTGACCGGGAGCGGAAGCGGATCCGGCTGGGCCTGAAACAACTCGAGCCGACCAGCGCCGACGAATGCATCGCCGATCACCAGCCGGGCGATGTTGTCACCGGACGCTTCGTTAAGGTGGGCCGGAATACTGCCCGCGTGGAATTGGGCGACGGAGTGCTGGCAACGTGCCATCTGAGGAAGCAGAAGGCCGATCCCCGGAAAAGCGAACCAGAGGTGACAAAGCCGGACCTGTCCACCCTTACGGCGATGCTCGAAGCCAGGTGGAAAGATGGCGGCTCGCAAGCTCAGTCCGGTGGAGGGATGGCTTACAAAGCGGGACAGGTCCGGAGTTTCCGGATCCTGTCGCTGGACGCGCGACAAAAGAAGATCGAGATCGAGCCCGCCGATTAACGGACGCTGGCCGGTGACATCGGTGACGTTTCCGCTCTGCATCCGTCTAACAAATCTTGGACGGCGAGACAGGAGCAATGTCGGCGGTCGCGGTTGCCTCGGCCACGGCGGTGAATGAGGCACACCTGATCCGGGCGGCCCAGCGGGGCGATGAGGACGCCTTCGAAAAGCTGGTGCGGGCCCACGACGAAGGTGTCCTCCGCCTGGCGATGAACCTGCTGCGCTCGCCCGAAGACGCCCGCGACGTTTACCAGGAAGCATTTCTCCGCGTTTTCCAGAACCTGCACAAGTTCCGCTTTGACTGTAGCTTCCACACCTGGCTGTACCGGATCGTGACCAACCTCTGCCTCGACCAGCTCCGCAAACGAAAGGTGCGAAGAGAAGAGCCGGCGACGGTCGAGACCGGCCAAGGCGCCCGGGACCGGCTCGGCTCGGTAGCGGAACCGCACGCCGAGAGTGATCCGCAACGGCGGCTGTTCAGCGCCGAAATCGGGAACCGGATTCACGCGGTTCTGGCCGAGCTGACCCCCCGGGAGCGGATGGTCTTCGAACTCCGCCACTACCAGGGAATGCGGCTGCGGGCCATCGGCGAGGCTCTCGGCACCAGCGAGGAAGCCGCCAAGAACTGCCTGTTTCGGGCCACGCGGAAAATGCGCGTGGCGCTGGGAGATCTCGTATGAACTGCGAATCGGTGAAAAAGAAGCTTTCGCTCTACCTTTACGGGGAACTTTCCTTCGAAGAGGAGGAGCAGTTCGCCGAGCACCTGGACGGCTGCGAGACCTGTCGCCAGGAATTGGAACACGAACGCCGCATCCACCGGGCGCTGGATGGAGCCGCCCTGGAACCACCAGCCGAACTGCTGGCGCGGTGCCGTGAAGAACTCGCCGGGGTGATCCGGCCTGCCCAGCGGCCGCAGGGCGCCTGGATCCGCTGGAGGAGACGCTTGCGAATGTTTGCCGCATCTCCCGGGTGGTTATCCCCGGCGTGGCTGCGGCCCGCCGGCGCGGTGCTGCTGGTGGCGATCGGTTTCTTTGGCGGCCGCTTCACGGCCATGGCCCCGTCGCCGCTTGTCTTCTCCCCGGCCGAACCGGTGGCGGCCCGGGTGCGTTACGTCGAACCCTCCGGACCGGGCCGCGTGAGGATCGTCGTCGACGAAACGCGGCAGCGAGTCCTGACCGGAAGGCTTGACGACCGACACGTGCAGGAACTGCTGCTCGCGGCGGTCCGCGAGCCCTCCGACCCCGGCGTGCGGGGCGAATCCGTGGACTTGCTGAAGATGCGGACCGAATCCCGTGAGGTCCGGGACGCCTTGCTCTACGCGGTGGAGAACGATCCGAATGACGGGGTGCGTCTGAAGGCGCTGGACGGGTTGCGGCCATATGCGCGCGATCCCAAGAGCCGGAAGGTGCTCTCCCGCGTCTTGCTGAACGACAGGAATCCGGGGGTGCGCGCGGCGGCGATCGACCTGCTGATTCAAAGCGATACCGACGACGTTGTCGAGACCCTTCAGGAGCTGATGCAAACAGAAGACAACAACTACATCCGCCTGCGCGGTCAGAATGCCCTCCGGGCCATGAACGCCAGCGTGGAGAGCTTTTAGGGATCCGGTGTAATGAGGTGGAAATTGCCATGCCTTGCCGGGGCGGTGCTCGGAGCCGCGTTTGCCCAGACCGGCCCGTCGTCCATCACCCGGGAAGGCTCCTGCTGGGTCCAGACAATCAGGGACTCGGTGGCAGTGGGCAACGCCCGGCTGCTCCACGTTACCGGTTTGGGAAACATCACGGTGGAGGGCGTGGATTCCGAGGTAATTGCCTATTCGCTGCGGAGACGCGTCCGGAGGCGCAGCCGGCCCGAGGCGGCTCGCCTGCTGGAGCGAGTTCGGGTGGTGGTGCGAAGGCAGGACGGGACGTTCCACGTCGACCTGGAGTCCCCGCCGGAGTGCGGCGCAATGCCGGCGCTGTCGTTGACCGTCCCCCGGTACCTTGCGAAAACCTGGGTACAGACAGGTGGCGGTGACATCGAAGTGCGCGGGCTGCAACGCGGGGTGGTCGTCGAATCAGGGGGTGGACGCATCACCGCCGATCAGATCAGCGGCACGCTGACGGCCAGGACCAGCGGCGGTGACATTCGTATTGGCCGCGTGCAGGGGACCATCCGCTGCATTTCCGGAGCGGGCGAAATTCAAGTGGAGCGCGCCGGCGGAGAATCGTGGATCGAGACCGTGGGAGGTGATATCCGGGTCGGCGTCGCCGAGGCTCCGGTTCACGCTTCCACCGGAGGAGGAAACATCTACGTGCGCCGCGCCGCCTCCCTGGTTTCGGCACGCACGGCCGGCGGCCTGATCGAAGTGAGCGAGGCGGCCGGCGAGGTGATCGCCGAAACGGCCAGTGGGTCGATTCAGATCAGTTCGGCCCGGGGAGTAACGTGTACCTCCGCCGGGGGCGCTATCCGCTTGTACGGCGTTTCCGGCGCATTGCGCGCCTCGACGGCGGCCGGCAACATCCTGGCGGAATTTCCGGACGGGGCAGAATTGAAAGATTCCTTCCTGGATACCCGGCGTGGTGACATTACGGTGGTGATTCCGTCCAACATTGCGATGACCGTGACAGCCGAAAACTTCTCCGCCGGCCGGAACGGCCGCATCATCTCGGATTTTCCCGAATTGCGGATTCATCCCGGCCGAAGGTCCCGTTATGAACCGGTGCGCGCCGAGGGCGCCATCAACGGAGGAGGACCGGTGTTGAGAATATCAGCCGCCGGCGGCACGATTTATCTCCGCCGCCGGCAATGAATCCAATGAGGAGTTGGGAATGATCCGACAGAGCATATCGATGCGTTGCGGCGGGAAGCTTGCCGGGCTACTCGCCGCGGTTGTCTGCGCCGTGCCGGCGCTGGGTATTGCCCTTCCGGGTCCTGGGGCCCAGGGAGAGCCAAAGCCCGTCAGACGCGAAGTGATTATCGAGAGGGCGATTGGCTCCGGCGGAAGCAGGAGCTTTCTGGGCGTCAATGTGCGCGAGATCGACGCTGAGCGGGCGAAGGAAAAAAGGCTGCCGGAAGAGCGGGGAGTGGAGATTACCTCGGTGGTGCCGGGCAGTGCCGCGGAGAAGGCCGGCCTCAAGAAGGGAGACGTCGTCCTCGACTACCAGGGCCAGCGCGTGGAGGGCGTCGAGCAATTCGTCCGCCTGGTTCGGGAAACACCCGTTGGGCGCCATGTGACGTTGAAGATCATCCGGGACGGGGCCGAGCAGACCCTGACCGTAACGATGGGGACCCGAAAGCAAATGGCAATACATGGCAAAGGAAAGGACGGCTATATCAGGATTCCGGATATTCGCATCCCGGAAATTCGGATCCCCGACATGCCCCACATCGCCACGACGTGGCGCAACACCAGGCTTGGCGTGGTGGCCGAATCCCTGCAAGGGCAACTGGCCGACTACTTCGGCGTCAAGGAAGGCGTGCTGGTTCGCTCGGTGCTCGACGATTCTCCCGCGGCTAAGGCCGGTCTCCGGGCCGGAGACGTGATCGTACGGGTGGGAGATGCCGACGTGGCCTCGCCGCGGGAGATCACCAGCGCCATTCGCGAGAGCAAGTCGGACACCTTACCGGTAACCGTCATGAGGGACAAGCGCCGATTGACACTCCAGGTGACGCTCGGCGGCGGTGCGGGCAATGAGAGGCGGCTCGAGCGGCGGGTGCGTTACACCCCCGGCGCCCGGCTTTGACTCAGGCGGGCCGGGACAGTTGGTGGACCTTGAGCAGCAGGTCTACCTCTCCCTGAGGAAGCCCGAGGGCCGCCGCGATCTGTTCGGGGGTCTCGCCGCGCCGGTGCATCCGGAGGACCTGGCTTCGCCGCGTCGTGTTCATGCCCGGCCGGGGAGGCGAGAGCTGGGGTAGCTCGCCGGTCTTGCGCTCAATCTCCGCCAGGGCGAGTTTCATCGCGTTCAGTTCAGCACCAAGTTGCTCGATCGAGCTTGTCAGCGCCTGTTGCCGTTCCCGGCTACGGCGACCCATGCGGTGGAGGTCCTGTTTCAGGGTGATGAACAGGAAAGTGCAGAGGATGAGCCCGGCTGCCAGCAGGCCGTATTCGGCGATCGCCTGGATAACCATGTTCACGAGTTCCGTCCTTACCTAGTTCAGGGTGCGCAACCGCTCCTGGCGGCTGATGATCTGGGTGACCCTGACGCCGTAATTCCCGTCCACGACCACCACGTCGCCGCGAGCAATCACGCAGTTGTTCACGATCACTTCCACGGGATCCGACACCGAGCGGTTCAGTTCCACGATTGAACCCGACGACAGTTTGAGCACGTCCCTGAGCGGTAGATGGGCGCGGCCGAACGAGACACTGACCGGCAACTCGACGTCGAGGAGCAGTTCAACCGTTTGTGACCCCGATGCGGCCGTCGATGGCGCGGCTGAGGAGTGCAGCGGGCCCTTCGTTTGTTCCGCCGGTATCTCCACCCGTGGCTGCCCGGCCGGCTCGGCCGGCATCAGCGCCGCGCGGAGTTCGGGACTGAAGACAATATACAGCGGCAACGGTTCCTGGCCAGGATAGGCAACGTTCACCAGCGTCAGGGGGGCCTCTGGTGGAGTGCTAAGCTGCTCCTTCTCCGTGCAGGTGACTTCCTTGTTCGCCTGCCCCCCGATGCTCTGCGCCAGACCCGCCAGGGCCTGCTGCAAGAGTTCCTCGTAGGTGGCCTGGAAATCCTCCTTGGCGCCGTCTTCGACCCCGGCCGCCTGCAGGGATCGCTTCCCGAGAGCCATCCAGGTCGCCTCCGGCGCCCCGACCAAGACGAAAGCGTTGTCGGCCAGATCGAGGGTCTGCTTCCACCAGATGGCTTCCCCGCCGCCGGATGGCTCGCCCGCGCCGGCATCGGCTTGCACCTGGGGCCGCTCTCCGGACATCGCCTCGAGCACCTCCGTGAGACGAGTAGTCCAGGCTTGGATCAGCCAGCGCTCAGCTTCGGTCGGCTTGTCCTGGTTTTCCTCAGTCATGACACTTTGTGTCCGCCGCGCCGGCGGCCGCCGTGGACAGCGTCACCGCCGGGTCTTCGCTCGCGGACTTCAACACCTCACCTGCCTCGTTGGTTCGGCCAGCGCTTTTGGATGTAACTCCGCAGCCGCAGAATTGCTTGTGACTTCAACTGGGACACCCTGGATTCGTGGAGTTTCACCACTTTGGAAACTTCCCGCAGCGTCAGCTCCTCGTGGTAATAGAGGCTGAGGATTGTCCTTTCGATATAGGGCATCTTTTCGATAGCCTCCGCCAGCAGCCGCTCCAGCTCGGCCCGCTCCAGCAGCCGGGACGGCCAGTTTTCTTCAGTGTCGGAGAGGTACTGGAGCAGGTCGCGGCCATCCTCTTCTGAACGCACCGCCTCCAGGCTCCCCAGGTTTACTCCGCGAATGTCGACCAGCCAGGAATGATATTCATCAATCGAGATATTGAGTTCGGCGGCGATTTCCTCCTCGGTCGGCATTCGCTGCACCCGTTGCTCGACGGCGGCGATCGCCGCCTCGATCTTCTTGGCTTTCTTACGTTGCTGGCGCGGCGCCCAGTCCAGGCCCCGCAAGCTGTCCAGGATCGCTCCACGGATCTTGTACTCGGCATATGTCTTCAGCTTGACCTTGTGGCTGGCGTCGAAGTTGTCGATGGCCGAGATCAATCCGACGATCCCCGTTGAAATCAGGTCCTCCAGGCTGACGCTCTCCGGCAGCCGCTCGTGAATCCGGCGGGCGATGAGCCGCACTTGTGGCAGATGCTCCAGGATCAGGCGCTCCCGTTCCGCGGCTTCAATCTCAGCGCTGACCTGGTACGGATGCATACTCGGCTAATGTCCCATGCAAAAGGTGGCCGAGACGGCCACTCACGCGGCTACGGCCTGTCCGGCCGTGGATTGTTCCCAAAGCGGGTCCAAAACCGGATCCGCACGATCGGCGTCCGCTGCGGATTCGGCCTCGCCGGTCCCCCGGCCCAGGACAAGGGCGAGAATCTCCTCCCTGGTCGCCTCCCGGATATCCTCGGGAATCCGCTGGCCGTCGGCGAGGAAGGAGACCGGCTTCTCGGTGCGGATCGCCTCGTTTAATATCGAGCCCGGAGAACTCGTCTCATCGAGTTTCGTGAACAGCAGTTTTGCCGGCCCAAATCGTTCGTATCGGTCCACCGCACGTTTTAGATCGGCAGTTTTCATCGACGCCGTTAGGGTCAAATGCACGTCGATTTCCGGGCGGGATCGCAAAAAAGCCGCCACCTCGTCGGCCACCTCCATGTCGCGCTCGCTGTGGCCGGGCGTGTCAATCAGAACCAGGTCCTTCTGGCGGTGCTCCTCCAGAGCCTGGGCGAGCGCGCCGGGCGTCTCCAGCGCCTGAAAGCCGACGCCGAGAATCGCGGCGAACGAACGCAGTTGCTCGGCGGCGCCCACCCGGTACATGTCCATGGAGAGCAACTGCGCGGGCCGCCTGGTCTTCAGCCCGTAGGCGGCGGCGATCTTCACCAGGGCGCTCGTCTTGCCAGCGCCCGGCGGCCCAACCAGAGCGATAACCCGGGCGCCTCCCTGTTGCCTTCCGACCCGCCCGTCCACGGAGAATTTCGTGGCGAGCTCCGCACGAAACAGGCGGGCAAGGCCGCCGGTGCCGTCCGGGGCTCTGACGGCCTGTTCGAATTCGGGCCGGCTGCGCAACTGTGAAACCATCTCCTCGAGCAGTTCCGGCGCCAGGCCCGCCGCCAGCAGCGTGTCGATAAGCGCGGCCAGCGGTCCAGCGACTGAGCCGGCCCCCCACGCCCTGGCCTGCGATCTGGCCAACGACGCTGCGACGCGTTCCACCTGCCGCCGCAGCGCCGTGATTTCTTCCAACAGCAACCGCGTGCCATTGTCGCCAGCAGACTCCGGCGCCTTTTCCGCCGGCCCTGGAACAGGCGCCGCGCTGGCGCTCTGCCCGGCCCCGGCGGCCGCCTGCTCGACCGCCGGCTGCGCGAAAACCACCTCGTAGGCCCCGAGGTAGCGCGCCTCCGGGGGAGCTTCCCGCGAATAAACCAGCATGGCCTCCGGACCGAGTTCTTTGCTCGCCTGATTCACGGCCGCTTCCACGCTATCCGCAAAATATGATTTCAGTTTCATCGCTGCTCACTCCCTGTTCAAAATTGCCGCCGGCCGGAGCATCATTGCGCCAGCCCCAGCGAGACCACCTTGACGCCGGGTGGAATTTCGTTGTGCGAGATCACCATCAGATTCGGCAACGAGGACTCGGCGATCTGCCGGACGAAGAAGCGCGCCCCGGAGCTGGTCAGCAACACTACCGGCGTTTGCGTCCCGCCTACGATCTTCGTCAGCCGGTCCAGGATCTCCCGGATCCGCTGGGGAGCCAGATTCAGATGGCTGGTGTGTTCGCTGTGCTCCACCGCCGACTCGATCGCCTGGTCCAAAGAAGCGTCCAGGAAAAAGGCCGCCAGTTCGCCGGCAGCATTCAGATACGGCTGTACGATCATCCGGCGGATCGCCTGGCGCACGTACTCAGTCAGCAAGACCGGGTTCTTGGTGATCTGGGCTCCCTCACTCAGGGTTTCCAGAATCGAGACGCCGTCCCGAATCGAAACCCGTTCTCGGAGCAGGTTCTGCAGAACCTTTTGCACCACCGACAGTGGCAGCAATTTAGGCACCAAATCTTCCACCACCCGCGGGTTATCCTCCGCCACCCGGTCGAGCAGCCGCTTGGCGTCCTGCCGCGAAAAAAGCTCATGGGCGTATTGGCGGACGATCTCGGCCAAATGCGTCCCCAGCACACTCACCGGGTCCACCACGGTGTAGCCCGCCTGCCGCGCCTCCTCGGCCGCACTCGCCGGCACCCAAACGGCGGGCATGCCGAACGCTGGTTCCCGAGTCGGCGTCCCCTCCACCGCCACCGTTTTCTCTCCGGCCGGCTGAATGGCCAGCTCGCAGCCGGGCAGCAGTTCGTATCGGGCAATCTCCACTCCTTTGAGCAGGATCCGGTACTCACCGGCCTTCAGCGACAGGTTGTCAGTGACCCGCACCGGGGGAAGCAGGTACCCCAACTCGGAAGCCAGTTGCCGGCGGATCGCGCCGATGCGGCGCAACAGCGGAGAGTTTTGCCCGCCTTCGACCAGCTTCACCAGGCCCAGCCCTACCTCGGTCGCCAGCGGCTCGACCTTCAACAGCTTCTCCAGGTTCTCGCGCGCCGGCGCGCGGCTCGCAGGAGGTGCCATTTTCTTGGCGGCGGCAGACTTTCGGCTCAGCCGCCAGCAGAACACGCCCAGGCCGCCACCGAGAATCAGGAACGGAATCCGCGGCAATCCCGGAAACGCGGCCATCGCCATCAAAACTCCCGAGGCAAGCACCAGCGGCTGGACGTTACCGAATACCTGTTTGCGGAAATCCACCCCCAGGCGCGCCTCCGAGCTCGCCCGGGTGACGATCAGCCCTCCGGAAACCGAGATCATCAGCGCCGGGATCACCGTCACCAGGCCGTCGCCGATGGTCAGCACCGTGTAAGTCTCCAGCGCCCGGCGCAGTTCCATGCCGTGCTGCAGCACGCCGATGAGAAACCCGGCGATGATATTGATGCCGGTGATGATAATGCTGGCTACCGCATCGCGCTGGGTGAAACGAGAGGCGCCGTCCATCGCTCCGTAGAACTCCGATTCCGCGGCCAGTTCCCGCCGCCGCCGCCGCGCCTCCGCCTCGTCGATCAAGCCGGCGTTGAGGTCGGAATCGATCGACATCTGCTTGCCCGGCATCGCGTCCAGCGTGAAGCGCGCCGTCACCTCGGAGATGCGCACCGCCCCGTGGTTGATCACCACGTACTGAATGGCGATCAGTACCAGAAAGATCACCGCCCCGATGATGTAGTTGCCGCCGACCACGAAGCTGCCGAAGGCCTGGATGACTTGTCCGGCCGCGCTGGTCCCCGTGTTCCCGTTCAGCAGAATCAGCCGGGACGAGGAGATGTTCAGCGCCAGCCGGAACAGCGTCATCAACAGCAGCGTGGTCGGGAAAACGCTGAATTCCACCGGCCGGGTGATGTACATCGCCACCAGCATGATCACCACCGACAGGGTAATGTTCGCGCTGATCAGGATATCCAGCAGCGCCGGCGGCAAGGGCGTGATCATCGCCACCACCACGCCCAGCACGGCGAGCGGGACCGCCAGGTCGCCCCAGCTCACCTTCGGGAAACTGGCGGCGAAACCCGGCGCCAGGGCCACCTTGCCGGAATGCGGCCGCTGCGGCGGCGCCCCGGTGTTGGCCTCCATCGCCGCGCCGCTCACCGCGGATATCGGACCGCCCGCGCTCCCCATCGGCTATCCTCCCCTCCTGGCCCCGCCGCCTCCCGGCAGATGAGCATTCATCAGCCGGTAGATGTAAGCCAGGATCTCAGCCACCGCCCGGTACAGGTGAATCGGGATCTCCTGGCCGACCTCCACGGAAACGTACAACGCCCGCGCCAGCGGCGGGTTCTCCACCACCGGCACCTCGTGCTCGATCGCCTTCTCACGGATGCGCCGCGCCAGGTAGTTCTTTCCTTTGGCCACCACCTTCGGCGCCGCCATCGTTTCCAGCTCGTACTGCAACGCCACCGCGTAATGGGTCGGGTTGACGATGACCGCCGCGGCCTTGGCCACGTCGCTCATCATCTGCCGCCGGAGCATCTCCCGCTGCAGCCTCCGGATCCTGCTCTTGGTTTGCGGATTTCCTTCGATCTCCTTGAGCTCGTCACGGACCTCCTGCTTGGTCATCCGCAGATCCTTGCGATAGCGCCGCCGCTGGCGCACCAGGTCAATCACGCCCAGCACCAGGAACAGCCCGGCGGCTTTCCAGAACAGTTCCTCGATGGAGTTGCCGATGCGAGCCAGACCACTTTCCACCCCGAGCAGCGGCAAACTCAGGAAGGCGTCCAGGTGGCTGCGAACTACCAGGTAAACCACGTACAAGAACAGCGGCATCAGCACCAGCGCCTGGAAAAACTGCGGCACGTTCTGCCGGGCCAGGTTCTTGACCTTGTTCACCGGGTTGAGCCGCTGGAAATCCGGCTGGAGCTTCTTGAGCGAAAAGCCCATGCGCGTGGTGGCCAATTGCACGCCCACCGTGATCAGCATCAGCAGTCCGCCGGCCGCCACCAGCGGCAGCGTCGCCGGAAACAGGATGTGCTGAAACAGCCGGACCACCTCGGCGCGGTCCACCTCCGCCTGAAAGCCGTGCGCCAGCAGGAACCGCGTCAGCGTCCGGGCCTTCAGCAGCCACTCGGTTGAAAAGGCGGCCAGCAGGGCCACCACGGCGGCGAACTGCAGCGACGAGACAAAGTCCTTGCTGACAGCGAAGTTGCCTTCTTCCCTCGCTTTCTGGATCCGCCGCTCGGTCGGCTGTTCGGTGCGTTGATCCTTGTCGGCCATGATTCTCCATCACCGCGGCGAGCGCAATACCGCGGCGAGAACCCGTAGGGTTGTCGCCGCCGCCGACTGGTACAGCGTTGGGAGCAGGACCGCGATCACGGCCAGCAACCCCATCGAAATCAGCATCTTGGCCGGAAAGGCCAGCATCAACAGTTGCAGTTGGGCGTTGATCCGGCCGAGCAACGCCAGCGAAATGTCCACCAGCATGAGCAACGCCACCACCGGCAGCGACAGGCGGACGGCGACAGCGAACATCCCCGCACCCAACCGCAGAACCTGTTCGGCCGAGGACAGACTCAGCAGGAAACTCCCCGGCGGGTAGGACTGGAAGCTCCCTGCGAAGATCCGGATCACCTCGCGGTCCAGACCGAAGGCGAAGAACAGTAACCCGGCCGCCAAATGCGTAAACAACTGGAGCACGCTGCTGTCGGCCTGGGTGGCCGGGTCGATCGTGGAAGCGTAGCCGTAGCCGGCCTGCAACCCGAAAATCTGGCTGGAAAGAATGAATGCCTCATTGAGGAAGGCTACGCCAAGCCCCGCGGTAACTCCGAAGGCAAGCTCCGCGATCAGCCATACGACCAGCTCGCCCAGGCGCAGACCCGCCACGGGCACCCGCGGCCAGGCGGGCAGCAGCGCGAGGGTCAAACCCAGCGTCAGCAGCGCCCGCGCCATCACCGGCGTGTTCCGGTACCCAGGCAGCGGAACGAAACTCACCGCGCCTCCCACCCGCGCCAGAACGAGCGCGAATGCCACCACGCCGGCCAGAGGGAATCGCAGTTCATCGGGCATAGCGTCCCAGGTCCCCGAACAAAGTCACCGTGTACGTGGTCAGCTTCATCAGCATCCACGGCAGGAACAGAAACAGCCCGATCAGAAATGCCGCCAGCCGCGGCACCGTCCCAAACGCCGAGTCCTGCATCGAGGTCAGGATCTGCACCAGGCCCATCACCGCGCCCGCCACAAAGCCCAGCCCCAGCAATGGCAGGCTCAGCCAGAACGTCGTCATCAGCGCCTGCCGGAGAATGTCCACCACTTGATGCTCGGTCACTGGATGCTCTGCTCCCTAACCTCCGCCCCGTCAATAGAAACTCTTCACCAGCGAGCCCACTACCAGGTTCCATCCGTCCACTAGCACGAACAACAGTACTTTGAACGGCGCCGACAACATCACCGGAGGCAGTTGCACCATGCCGATAGACAGCGTCACCGAGGCCACCACCAGGTCAATGATGAGAAACGGCAGGAACAGAACCGCGCCAATCTGAAAGCCGGTCCTCAGTTCGGATAAAACGTAGGCCGGGGCGAGAATCTTCAGCTCGAGATCCGCCGGGGTGGCCGGCGCCGGGGTCTTGGAAATCTCCAGCAGCAGCCGGATGTCCTTCTCCCGGACGTATCTCAGCAGAAAATGCTTCAGCGGTTGCCGGGCCTGGTCCACCGCCTGCGTAAAGCTGATCTCGCCGCGCTCCATCGGCGCCCAGCTCTGCGTGTAAACCTGGGAGACGACCGGATGCATGATCAGGAACGTCAGAAACAGCGCGATCCCTACCAGAACCTGGTTCGAGGGCGTGGTTTGCGTCCCCAGCGCCTGCCGCAGGAAATGCAACACCACCGTGATCCGCAAAAACGGGGTCACCGACACCAGTAGGGCCGGCAACACGGTCAGCGCCGTCAGCAGGACCACGATCTGCATCGGCACGCTCAACGCCGCTCCGGCACCGTTGGCGGCGGGCCCGACTCCCAGCAGCGACGGCGCAGGCGCCCCCTGTGCCACGCCCGTCCCGGCGGCCAGCACCAGCCCGCCGGCGCCCCACCAGCACCGCGGCCTCACCGCCGTCCTCCCTGAACCGGTTCCCCGATCGGCTCCAGCCGTGGCTCGCTGCGGTCCAGTTCACTCCAGGGAAAGCTCTCCAACAGCGAACACCCCGAGGCGTGAACCGCCAGCACCAGAACGCGGTCGGCCACCCGCACCAGATGCAGCACGTGCTGCGACGATAGCGGGAGCCGCTCCAGCGACTCCAGGCTCCTGGCGTGGCGGCTCTTCCGGACCTGGAACCGCAAACCGGCCGGGTTCCGCCGCCGCAGCCACCACAGCGTCGCCAGCAACAGGCCCAACACCAGGGCGATTGCCAGCAGTTGCCTCACGATTTCCATTGGCCCCTGCACTCGCTTTCTTCCGGCGGCCGCGCCGCTCGGACGCGCCCGCCTCACAGCTCGTTGAAGTCCGTGATGCGGACCCCCAGACTGTCCTCCAGCACGACAATTTCGCCCGAGGCCACCACGGCGCCGCCGATGACAATGTCGATGTTCTCCCCCGCCGAGCGTCCCAGCTTGATCACGCTGCCCTCGGCGAGCTGCAGGATCCGGCGGACCGACATGATCTCCCGGTCCAGCTCCACTTCGATCGGAACGGTGATGTCGGCGAAGTTGGCGATTTGCTCTTGCGGACTCATGACGGCTCCACCGAACAGCCGGGCCGGCTACCGTATCAGGTTGATCGTCTCCTGGCTGAGTTCATCGACCGTGGTCACCACGCGGGTGTTGGCCTGGTAGCCGCGCTGCAACACGATCAAGTCCGTAAACTCCCTGGCGATATCCACCGTGGAGCTTTCCACCGCCCCGCCGATAATGGTTCCGCGGCCGCCGGTCCCCGGAAGCCCGACGGCCGGCAACGCGCTGCGGGCGCTCAATTGGTAGTTGTTGTTGCCCACCGCGATCAGCGATTCCGGGTTCCGCACCGCCGCCATCGCCAGTTGAGCCACCATCTTCTGCTCCCCGTTGGAGTACTGCGCCAGCACGGCTCCTCCGTCGTCCAGGCCGACGCGGAGCAACTGCGCCGCTGGCGCGCCATCCTGGGCGTTCGCCGAGACCGCCGAGGGCTGGGCATACT
The DNA here is from genome assembly GCA_964644025.1 of uncultured Solibacteraceae bacterium. Taxonomy (GTDB): domain Bacteria; phylum Acidobacteriota; class Terriglobia; order Bryobacterales; family Bryobacteraceae; genus CAZXVW01. Next base: position 13,690 of record CAZXVW010000018.1, read on the forward strand.
GCGTGATCCGCGGGTCCACGCCGTCATAAATCTCCCAGTTCAGATCGAGATCGGCCGCCCCGTTCGCCAGCCCGGTGATCTGGAATGTCGGGAACGGCCCCCCCGGCGGCGGATCCGTCAAGGTCCCGGTTTCATCGAAGGTCAGCGTCCCCGTCTCCGGCGCGACCGGAGCGGTCACGTCGGCGTCCGGAATCGAGATCGAGTAGTCCCACTCGTTCGGATTCGCGGATTTAGTGAAATCGATGGTGATCACATGCGAGGCCCCCAGCGAATCGTAGATCTCAATCGAGGTCGAGAAGGTCTCCGGCGGCGGTCCCGCCGAGGCCGTGGCATCCAGGTTCAGGTCCACTGAGAATTTCGTGCTGGGAATCGGCGCCTTGAGAGTGCCCACCGGGACGATGATGTCGTTGATCGGCCCGTTGGTGTTCAGCACACCGCCACTGGCGGTCCACCCCTGCAGCTTTTCTCCGGTCGAAGTCAGCAGGTTGCCATCCTTGTCTACCTGCAGGTGCCCCCCGCGCGTGTACAACAGCGCCCCGGCTTCGTTGCGGACTATCAGGAAGCCGTCGCCCTGGATCGCCGCGTCCAGGGCGCCCGAACTGGTCTGGATCGCTCCCTGGGAGAACTGGCGCAGCGTGATCGGCCGGCCCACGCCGAAGCCAACCTGCGTCTCGCCAAGCCCGGCGCCGAGTGACTGCGTCACCAGGTCGTGAAAAGCAACCACACTGGTCTTGAAACCCGGCGTGTTGAGATTGGCAAGGTTGTTGCCAACTACGTCCACCGCCGTCGAGTGGGCGGCCAGCGCCGATAGGGCAGTTGAAAACGAAGTGAACATAACAATGAACTCCTGTAAACTAATCTCCCGAGACTCCGGTGGCCGAGTCCCCCTCCGGCGCTTGCGGAGCGCCGCGCGCCGCCAGCAATTCCCGGATGGCCTCCACCTCCCGCCGCAGCCCCATCATTTGCTCGAGGTTGGTGAACTCGGCCAACTGGGTCAGGTATTCGGTCCCGTTGATCGGGTTCAGCGGGTCCTGGTTCCGGATCTGCGCCACCAGCAACTTCAGGAACATTTCCTTGCTGATTTCCTGGTCAGTTTTGCTGGCCGCCGGTGCCTGGGGATTCTCGTTGGGCGTTTCCTCAGCCGCGGTCGGCCTCAGCCCCGTAACAGTTGCAGCCATTGGGCTACCTCCTTCCCAAATTCCCGCTCCGCTTCCGGATGCTGTTCCAGCTCCTGAAACCAGTCCGGCTGCTGGGCCTGCTGCTGTTGCTGCCGGTGACCGCCCCCGGGGGCGTCCCCATGATGCTGGCCCCCGGCAAACGGATTCCCGCGCGCATCAGTTGTCTGGGCCCCCGCCTCCCGCGGGTGGGCCAGCCCGGCTGGGCGAGCCTCGCCCGGCGTCCAGATTTCAGCCCGGTAGCCTTGCTGCTCGATCCGGTTCACCAGGCTGCCGAGATGATCCCGCAGGTTCACCGCGAGCTGGCTTTCCCGGGTGCGGACAGCTACGTGCACCTGTCCGCCCCGCTCGACCACCTGGATTTCCACCGGGGAGCGGCGCGGCGTCGGCACTTGCAGGTTGATTTCGCGCGCCGGGGCCGGAGCGCGGGCCAGAATGCCGGGCTCCGGCGCCGTTTCGGGAGCCGCGGGACGGCCGGGACGCGATGCCGCAGCGCCCTCGGCGGTGCCCCGGTGGCTGCCGTCGGCGGCTGGCGGGTGCGGGAGCGGTGCGAGCGCCGGGGCGCCCGGATCCGGTTTCGCCACTACCCGGCCGGACCGGGACAAAGCAGCGGGCTGGTGATCGTCTGGCCCCGGGCGCTGTGCTCCAGTCTGTTCCCCAGCGGCGGCTGGCTCGCCCCCGGTCGGCACCACGGGCCGCGGTGGCGGAACCGCCGGCCCATCCCCATCAGCTACGGCGGTGGGCTCCCAACCGGACCGCGCCGCCGGAAGCTTGCCGGCGGCCAAGGATCCCCCGCCGCGATTGTGGTCCGTCAGCGGCCTGGGCGGCGGAGCCGCCGAGGGCGCTCCGACGGCGACATGCCGGGTGGCTGGAGCCGGAGTCAGCCGGGTGGCAAAGCTCAGCTTCGGCGCTCGCACGGAACCGTTCCCGGCTGCGGCGGCGTTGGGATCCGCCGGCGCCTCACCCGCGCCGGGCGGCTGGTCCAAACCGGTGGCCTTCTCTGGCCAGGGCCCCTGCCCCCCGTTGTGCTCCACCGGCACCACACCGGCTGGAATCGGCGGGCCCGTTTCCCCGTTCGCTGCCTCTAGCCCCGGAGAAATCGGCAGAGCCATCCGGCTGCCTGCTCCGGCTGGCGGCTGCTCGACCGCCGGCCCGGCCAGCGCGGGCAATGGAATTGCGTGAGAGAAGACCTGGCGGCCAGCTTGGGCAGCCGGAGATGCGTTGCCGGTCAACAGGCCGGCGGCCACCGAGCCACTGCGAGACAGCAGCGCTACGGGAGTCCGCGGAACCGGCATGCCGGCTTGCGCCTGGCGGCCGCCCGTCCACAGTGACGGTTGCCGCCGCGCTATCCCGGCCCCCGGCGCCGGGACAAGCCACGCAGGCAGGCCCGGTTCGCCGGCCAGGACGGGCAAATCCGCCTTCACCGGGCCAGTCTTCCCCTCCTGCGGCTGGTTGCCTGGGACAGAATCCGCCCCCGGCTCCGGAGCCAGAGCAGCGGCGCCGGGAACCAGGCCGGCCATGGCGGGAAGCAGACCAGGCACGCCGGGCATGAGGGGCGAATCCGCCGCCGGCGCGACGGTTTGCTCCGCTCCCGGCTCGCTCCCGGTCACGGAACCAGCCGGCACCGCTCCCACCACCGTCGCGGCGCCAGCAACCAGCCCAGCCCCCAGACCTTGCTTGCCAAAGACGCGCCGGAGCTCCTCCTCCAGCTTTTCTAACTCCCCGGCTCGCCGGGCCAGGAACTTTTCCCCCCACCCGGCAGTTCGCTCGCCACCGGCGGCGGCAGCGGCGGCCCCGGGTCTGGTCCCGGCGACCACCGCCGTCAACTCGCCGTGAAAGTCGCCGGCCTGCCCGAACGGGACATCCGCCCTGGGTCCGTCACCCGGCAGAGCGTCGGCAGGGAGAAGCGCTGGCGGTTCGGTTGTCCGTTCCGCGGATTGGGTTGGCAGACCGGCGATCGTCACGCCGCCACTTAAGCAAGCGCCGGACCAGAGCGCACCCGCCCGTCTTTTCAAGCGGATAGACGGAATGGCGGTGACGAATCTTTGACGCCCGTCTCAATGTGGCACAATCTTGCCAGCTCCAACCATGCCCCCATGGTTCATTTCGGATCGGTTTTTCGGTTTGTTGCGGAGAATCTTCAAAACGGCGCGTAAATTGCAACGCCGCACCCGGGAAGTGGTGCGATGGACGCTCTTTCGATTTCGGCGGCCAGCGGCATTCAGGCGCGGATGGAGTCGCTGGAGCTGCTGGCCAACAATATCGCCAACCAGGCGACCGCCGGTTACAAGACGGACCGGGAGTTCTACAGCCTGTACGTGGCGCCGGAAGCCGTCGCCGGTGCCGGCGCCAACCCCGCGCTGACGGCCACACTGCCGGTGATTGAGCGGCAGTGGACCGATTTCTCCCAGGGCACGCTGACGCCCACCGGCAATCCTCTGGACCTGGCGCTGGCCGGCCGCGGCTTTTTCGTCGTTCGCGGCCCGGCCGGTCCTCTTTATACACGCAACGGGAGCTTCCGGCTTTCGCCAGCCGGGCGGCTGGAAACCGAGCAGGGTTATCCGGTGTTGGACCAGAGCCAGAGGCCGATCCAGCTTGATCCGGCCTTGCCGGTCGAGGTCACCGCCGACGGCAGCCTCCTCCAGCAGGGGGAAATGGTCGGCCAACTGGCGGTGGTCGAGTTTGCACGGCCGGAGTTTCTGAGCAAGCAGGCCGGAACCTATTTTCGCGTGGCAAAGAAAGGGATCCAGCCCGCCGCCGCCCGGAAGGCGGAGGTCCGGCAAGGGGCGCTCGAGAGCGCGAACTTCACCCCGGCCGAGGCGGCCGTGCGGCTGGTGAGCGTGATGCGGCAGTTCGAGATGCTGGAGCGGGCCGTCCGCCTGGGCGCGGAGATGAACCGGCGCGCGATTGAGGAAGTGGCGCGGGTGGGCACGTGAGCGTCCCGAGCGCCCACCAGACCATGGAAAGGAGCACAACGTTATGATCCGGGCTCTTTACAGCGCCGGCAGCGGAATGACGGCGCAGCAGATGAACGTGGACAACATCGCCCACAACCTGGCCAATGCCAACACCACCGGCTTTAAAATGCGCCGGACCGAGTTCCAGGACCTGCTCTATCAGAATTTCATTCAGCCGGGAGCGGCCGCCGGCTCCCAGACCATCGTCCCCAGCGGCCTGCAACTCGGGCTGGGGACCCGCCCGGTGGCCAATGAGATCATTTTCACGCAGGGCAACTTCGTGGCCACCAACAATCCCCTGGACCTGGTCATCGAAGGGCGGGGGCTGTTCCAGATCCGCCTGCCTTCGGGCGAGCTGGCCTACACGCGGGCCGGGACCTTTCACCTGGACCGGGACGGCAACCTGGTCACCCCGGACGGCGACCCGCTCGAGCCGCAGATTACGATCCCCCCGGAGGCAAAGTCGGTGACCATTGCCAGCGACGGCACCGTCAGCTACCTTCAGCCGGGTGAGACCGCCGCGCAACTGGCCGGTCAGATCCAGTTGGCCTTGTTTCCCAACCCGGCTGGCTTGAACAATATCGGCCGGAACCTGTTCACCGCCACCGACGCCTCCGGCGAGCCGACCATCGGGAACCCGGGCGGCCAGGAAGGCATCGGCACGCTGCTGCAGGGCTACCTCGAGCAGTCCAATGTCAGCGTGGTGGAAGAGTTCATCAACCTGATCGTCAGCCAGCGGGCCTACGAGGCTAATGCGAAGGTCGTGCGGGCGGCCGACGAGATGTACCAGCAGGTCAACAACGTAACGCGATGAGATCCGGCCTCTTGATCCCGGTCATCGTGGCGCTGGCGGCCGCGCTGGGCGCCGCCGAGTGCGTGCCGGTGGAAGGCGATCGCATCCGGGCAGCGGATCTGGCGCGGGCCAATCGCCTGTTCGAGGCGCTCGATCCGGGGCTGTTCATCGCCTACAGCCCGATCCCGGGCGCCGAGCGGGTGCTCAGCTCCGCCCAACTGCGACGGCTGGCACGGCGCCACGGCCTGCCGGAGGCGGGGCTGAGCAGTGTCTGCTTTGTCCGGGCGGCCGAACCCTTGTCAGCCGGCCGGGTGCTGGCGGCGCTGCGCACGGCCCTGCAACTGCCCGAAGCCCATCTGGAACTGGTGGACTTCAGCCGCAAGCCGGTGCCGCGCGGGCAACTCCGGTTCAAGCGCTCGGGGCTGACTCCTCCCCCGCGCGACGCCCCCGGCACGGCGGTGCTGTGGCGCGGTTCGGTTTCCTATGGGAGCCGCCACACCATGCCGATCTGGGCGCGGGTGCGCATTTCGGTCTCGCGGCGCCAGGTGGTGGCGGTAGAAGACTTGCGGGCGGGCCGACCAATTCCGGCGGCGGCGGTGACTGAGCAAGTAGTGGAAGCCTTTCCAGAGCCGACACCGCCGCTGGCGGCGGCCACGCTCGCCGTGGGCGCCGTGCCCCGGCGCACCATCGCCGCCGGTGAAGCGGTATACGCCGCCGATCTCCGCCTGCCGAACGACGTCAAGCGCGGCGATGCTGTCGATGTCGAGGTGAGCTGCGGCGGCGCGCTGCTGCGTTTCCGAGCCAAGGCGGAAACTGGAGGCCGGCGGGGGCAGAAGGTGCTCGTGCGAAATCCGGTCAACGGGCGCCGCTTCGCGGCGCTGGTCGAAGACAAGGGAAAAGTGAGCGTTCGCCTCGGCGTGGCCCGGGAGGGCTCATGAGGGCCCGCCTCCCCGGGCCGGAACCAGCCGGCCCTCGAGGAGGCGAAAACGAAGGGGAGTAGTCATGAGAATTCTTGTTATGGCGGTCTTGCTGCCGGTGGCGGCGACGATTCTGTTCGCCGCCTCGGCACCGCGAGAAGGCAAGAAGAGGGAAAAGCTTTCCCCCATTGAGCGCTACATTCAGGAGGCGGCCGCCCAAGCCGCGATGCAACAGCCGGCGGCCGGGTCCCTGTATTGTTCCGGCGGGCTGCTGGGCGACGTGGCCCGGGATCTCCGGGCCCGGCAGGTCAACGACATCGTCACCATCGTCGTCGTCGACAAGGCGTCGGCGGTCACGCGCGGGGTGACCGCCACCAGCCGAAAATCCAGCGCCAAGGCTTCCATCAGCTCGGTGTTCGGTTCCCGGGCTTCCACAGGGCTTCTCACCAACCTGGCCGACCTCGGCGGCTCCAGCAAGCTTGACTCGGCTGGCGAGACGAGCCGGGAGACGGTGCTCACCACGACGATCTCGGCCCGGGTGACCAGGGTATTGCCCAATGGCTACCTGGTCGTCGAGGGAAATAAGGATATCTGGGTGAATTCGGAACATCAGCAGGTTACCGTCCGCGGCGTGGTCCGCTGGAGTGACATCGGGGCGGGCAACCAGGTCTCCTCGGACCGGCTGGCGAACCTGGAGGTGCGGGTCAACGGCAAGGGTGTGGTCGGCGACGCCATTCGCCGGCCCAATTTCTTGTTCCGGCTCTTGCTGGGGCTGCTGCCCTTCTGAGGCGTCCCTATGAAGAGAAGCTTATGTTTCGTCTTACTCTGCTGGCTTGGCGCGGTGCTGGCGGGTGCCGCTGATGCGCCGCCGGCCGCACCCACCTCGCGGATCAAAGAACTGGCCTCGCTGGCGGGGGTCAGGGACAACCAGTTGTTGGGCTACGGGTTGGTCGTGGGCCTGGCCGGGACGGGCGACAAACGCCAGACGGTTTTCTCCGCGCAAACGCTTTCCAATCTTCTGGAGCGGATGGGCGTTTCCGTGGACCCGAAAGCGATGCAGGTCCGCAACACAGCGGCCGTGCTGGTAACGGCGGACCTGCCCCCATTCGCCCAGCCGGGGACCAGAATCGACGTCACGGTCGCCACCGCTGGCGACGCCACCACGCTGCAGGGCGGTTTGCTCTTGTTGACGCCGCTCAAGGGCGCCGACGGCGAGGTCTACGCAGTCGCCCAGGGCCCGGTGGTGACCGGCGGATTCGTCGCCGGCCGCGGGGGAAACCAGCAGACGCTGAACCACCCCACCACGGGCCGCATTCCCAACGGCGCGATCGTCGAGCGAAGCGCACCGTCGGTGCCGCCGGGCCCGGTGTTGCGATGGCAACTGCGGCACAGCGATTTCACCACCGCCGCCCGCGTGGCCGCAGCCGTCAATAAAAGGTTCGCCCCGGAAGGCGAGCCAATGGCCCACGCCGAAAACGCGGCGGTGATCAGCGTCCGGGTGCCGGAGCAGTACCGCTCCCGGCCGGTGGAGTTCGTCGCGGCGGTGGAGAATCTGCAAGTGGCGGCCGACCGGCTGGCCAAGATCGTCATCAATGAGCGGACCGGAACCATCGTCATGGGCAAAGACATCCGTATTGCCCCGGTTTCGATCCTGCACGGCGCGCTGACGGTCGAAGTGCGCACTTCTTACGCGGTATCCCAGCCCGCTCCGTTCGCCCAGGGCGAAACCACCGTGGTTCCCCAGGTAGGCGTCGGGGTTCAGGAGGAACAGGCGCGCAAGGTTTCCCTGGAAACCGGCGCCACCGTGGAAGAGCTGGCGCGGGCACTGCTGTCGATCGGCTCCACGCCCCGCGACATTATCGCGATCCTCCAGAACCTGAGAGCGGCGGGGGCGCTGGAAGCCGAGTTGGAGGTGATCTGAGATGCTATCCGTTCCGGTATCCCCGTTCTTGGGCAACGGGTTGGAGAATCTTCGGCCAGGAGACGACGATGATCCGGAGACCTTACGGAAGGTTGCCGCGGAATTCGAGTCGCTCCTGGTGGCGCAAATGCTCCGGGCAATGCGCGAATCCTCCGCGGCCGGCTGGCTGGGCACCGGCGACGACGAAGCGGGAACAACGATGGTGGAGGTGGCTGAGGAACAGTTTGCCAGAGCCCTTGCGGCGCAGGGTGGGCTGGGGTTGGCGGACTTGATTGTGGCGGGTCTGCGGAAAGCAAATGCGGCTCCTGTCAAAAAGACGCCTCCTGGCGGCCGATAAGACCCTAGAGTCTGTCGAATGAGCAACGAGATCAGAATCTTCAGCGGCGCCCAAATCGGCGCCGCCGGGCGAACCACTGCGAGCACTGGGATGTGGCTCACCAGGGTGCTGGCGGCTTCCTCGTCGTCTCCGGACGCTGACCAGGTCAGCCTGTCTCGTCTCTATCACGCGCTGAAATCCTCCGAGATGGCGGTACGCCTTCACAGCCTGCGGCTCCAGGTCGAGCAACGTTCCTACCTCATTCCCGCTGCGGAGATCAGCCGCGGAATCATCGAGGAACACCTCCAGGCCGCCTGAGCCGTGGCGCGCCGGCCGCTCAGCGCTCTGCAGCCAGATAATGCCGTTCGCTCATCTCGCGCAGCCGGGCGGCCGCCGCCTCCGGGGTGATGTCCCGCTGCGGCATGGCCAGCAGCTCATAGCCCACCATGAACTTCTTCACCGTCGCGGAGCGAAGCAGCGGGGGGTAGTAATGAGCGTGGAAGCGCCACTCCGGGTGCCGCTCGCCGTCGGTGGGGCGCTGGTGAAAACCCATCGAATAAGGAAAGGAGATCTCGAACAGGTTGTCGTAACGGATGGCCATCCGCCTCAGGATGTCGGCCAGGGCGTCTCGCTCCGCCTCGGTAAACTCATCCAGCCCGGCTGCTGCCCCCCGGCTCAAAATCATCGTTTCAAACGGCCAGACGGCCCAAAACGGTACCAGAACGACGAAATGGTCGTTTTCGATGACCACCCGCTCCTTCTCCCGGATCTCGAGCTGGAGGTAGTCCCCCAGCAACTGAGAACCCCTGGCGGCCAGGTAATCCCGTTGCGCTTCCAGTTCCTTACGGATCTCGTTCGGCAGGCTCGCATTCGCCCAAATCTGGCAATGGGGATGCGGGTTGCTGCAGCCCATCATTGCGCCCCGGTTCTCGAAGATCTGCACGTAGCCGATCCCCGGCATCCCTCCCAGTTCGGCAAACTGCTCGGCCCAGGTGTCCACGACTTCCCGGATCTCCTCCGGCTCCATCCGCGCCAGGGTCAGGTCATGGCGGGGTGAGAAGCAGATGACCCGGCACCGGCCCGGTTCTCCCTCGGCCACCAGCAGTCCCTCCCGGTCGAAACGCCCGGCGGGCGTCTCCGGCAGCAAGGCGGCGAAATCGTTATCGAAGACGAAGGTGCCGGTGTAATCCGGGTTCCGGTTCCCACCCGCCCGCCTGTTTCCCGGGCAAAGGTAGCAGTCCGGCTCGTAGGCGTTGAGAGCCTCGCGTGGCGCCTTTTCCACCTGCCCCCGCCAGGGACGCTTCGTGCGATGCGGGGAAACCAGGACCCACTCCCGGGTCAGGGGATTGAATCGGCGGTGAGGATGTGTGCTCAGATCAAACATGGTGCTCTCTTTAGTATTTCAACTTTTGCCGGCTCCTCCCGGGCAGCCGGCTCGCTGATTCCCCTACACTGAACACTAAAGGAGACCAACAACTCGTATGAACAACCTCATCAGCCGGCGAAGGTTCCTCGGGACCGCGGCCGCTGCCGGCGCCGTCAGCCTCGGTTGCAGCAGCGGTCCGGCTCCGGACTCAGCACCGGCGAAGCGTGATTTCCCAATAGTGGATCTTCACGCCCACCCGAACGACCAGGTGCCCATCAGCGAGCAGGTGGAACTGGCCCGCCAGCGGGGCGTGAAGCTGGGGATCCTCCAGCACGCCGGGCTGGCGAAATATGACTATCCCCACATGATTTCAAACGATGAGCTCCTGAACCAATGGATCGCCACCCTGGAGCCGTACCCGGTCTACAAGGGGATTCAGGCAGAAGGGCTGGAATGGCCATCATGTTTCTCCAAGCACGTCCTCGCGCGGCTGGACTACGCGCTTTCCGACGCCCTGACGCTGCCCGAGCCCGGCGGCGGCTTCACCAAGATCTGGGAACCCGGACTTGAAATCGGCGACAAGCAGAAGTGGATGGACCGGTACACGGATTTCCACGTGGAAGTGATGGCGAGCGAACCAATTGACATCCTCGCCAACCCGTTGTTCCTCCCCGAGGCGATCCGCGGCGAATTCGACGAGCTGTGGACCGAGAAGCGGATGCGAACAATCATCGGCGCAGCCGTGAAATATACCGTGGCCATTGAGATCAATTCCCGTTACCAGTTGCCCGGGGAGAAGTTCCTCCGGCTGGCCCGGGATGCCGGGGCGAAGTTCTCCTTCGGTTCCAACCGGAACGGCCGGCAGGTGGGCACCATCGAGTACTCGGTGGCCATGGCCCGGAAACTGAAGCTCACGCGGGCCCAGCTTTTCGCCCCCTGACACATCCCGGCCGGGCTTTCGGCCAGGGGGGGAGGTTTTCCCCGCCGGTGGCGCTTGATCCCGTCAGGATGACCGGCGAAAACGAGCAGACCCGCATTGCGCGGCTCGTTTGCGCGATAATGATCTACGGTATTCCGCTCGGCGAGGAATGAACGGGAAGGCGGTGAGAATCCGCCACTGCCCCGCAACTGTAAGCGGCAACCAGCAAGGCCTCGGCCACCACTGGGTGGAGCCTGGGAAGGCGGTCGATTCAAGGCCGAGCCGTAAGTCAGGAGACCGGTTCCCCGCCCTCGGGTGCAGTTCGTTTACGCGGGTGAACGACTCATGCGCTTTTTCCGATCCGCTCCGGTTGCAGCCTTGCTCCTTCTTCCGTGGGTTCTCCCGGCGCAACCCCGGCGGATTGTTTCCACCACCCCCAGCATCACCGAGATGCTCTTCGCACTGGGCTTGGGCGACCGCGTCGTCGGCGTGACCTTCTTCTGCCACTATCCGGAGGAGGCGAAGAAGATCCCCAAGGTGGGCACTTATATTCAGCCGAACCTGGAAGTGATTTTGAGCCTCCGGCCGGACCTGGTCATCATCCAGGAGAACCCGGTCCGCCTGGCCGAAAAACTGAAAGCGGTGCACCTCAATGTTCTCGAGCTGAAGCACACCACGGTGGAAGACATCTACGACTCGATCACGCAGATCGGACGGGCGGCGGGCGCCGCGGAGCGGGCCAGCGAGCTGAACCACTCGATTCGCGGCGCGTTGAGCGAGATCCGCCAACGCACGGCGAAGTGGCCCCGGCGGCGAATGATGTTCATTGTCGGGCGCACTCCTAACACTCTTGAGGGGCTGACTGCGGTGGGGAAAGCCTCCTACCTGAATGAACTGATCCGCATCGCCGGCGGGGAGAACGTATTCGGCGACTCATTGGCGCCTTACCCCCAGGTGACGCTGGAGGAAGTGCTGGCCCGAAACCCGGAAGTGATCGTGGACATGGGCGACATGGCCGCCACCGAGGGCGTCACCCCGGAGCAGAAACGCCGGGTGGTGGCGCTGTGGGGCCGGTATCCAAACCTGGCGGCGGTTCGCAGACGAGCCGTCTATGCGGTGGCATCGGACATTTTCGTGGTGCCCGGCCCGCGGATGGTCGAGGCGGCGCGCGCCTTCGCCCGTATGCTTCACCCGGAGGCAGGGTTGTGAGTGTCCTGTTCCAGCTCCGGCGCACCGGCATGCGGTACAACGGCACCCGCGTGCTGGACGTGGACCGGCTGGATTTCGCGGCCGGGGAGATGGTCTCCGTGGTGGGGCCGAACGGCGCCGGCAAATCCACCCTGCTCGGAGTGATGGCCGGTTTGCGGGAGCGCTATTCCGGCCAGTGCCTGTTTCGCCGGCGGGAGGTGAGCCGCTGGCCGCGCCGCCAATTCGCCCGCTCGGTCTCCTTCGTCCCCCAGAGTCTGCGGCTCGAATTTCCCTTTACCGCCGAGCAGGTAGTGATGATGGGCCGGACGCCGCATTGCGACGGATTGTTCGAAGGGCCGCGGGATCATGAGGCGGTCGAGCGCGCCATGGAGACGACCGATACGCAACCGTTTCGGCACCGTGACTTCCGGACACTGAGCGGCGGTGAGCGGCAACTGGTGGTTTTGGCTTCGGCGCTGGCGCAGGAACCGGAAGTGTTGCTCCTGGATGAACCGACCACGTTCCTCGACGTGAAACACCAGATCGCTATTCAAAGGATTCTCCTCTCGTTGTGCCGCCAGGGGCTGCTGGTGGTTGCGGCCACGCATGATCTGAACCTGGCGGCGGGTTACTCGGACCGCATCGTCGCCCTCAAAGCCGGGCGCGTCGTGGCCGACGGCGAGGTTTGCGAGGCGCTGGAAGCGGAGACCCTGCGGACGGTCTTCGAAGTGGAAGCGACGATAGACACCGGCGCGGGGGGCCGGCCATGGATCCGGTATGAACAGTAAGCTGGAGACTCCGGTGACCGGCCAGGCCGGGCAGCGCGGCCCTGCAACAGCAGATCCCGGACCTGGCAAAGCTGTGGCGGCTTCGGTCTCCTCCCACAGCGCCAAGGTCCTGGTCGCGGCGGCGCTGCTGCTGGCGGCGGTTGCCCTCCTGCCGCTGGTAGGTTCAACTTCGATCAATCTGGGCCGGGCGTTGGCCGGCATCTCTCCGGACGCGGAAATCCTTCTTTACGCCCGGCTTCCCCGCGTGCTGTTGGCGGCGCTGGTCGGAGGAGCCCTCGCAGTGACCGGCGTGCTGTTTCAGGCGCTCGTCAGGGACGCGCTGGCCGACCCCTACGTGCTCGGCGTGGCCAGCGGCGCTTCGCTGGGCGCGGTGCTGGCGATCTGCTTTGGGTGGCGGCAGGCCGGAAGCGTATCGGCCATCTGGCTCGCCGCCTCGGTGGGCGCGGCCGTCACCTTGTTGCTCGTCATCGCCATCGCGACCCAGGGCCGGCGCATGTCCTCCTTCACGCTCCTGCTGGCCGGGGTGACCATCAACAGCATCTGCTCGGCGGCCATCCTTTTCCTTCATAACCTGGTGGATTTTGGCCAGTCCTTCGCCGTGTTGCGCTGGCTGATGGGTAGTGTGGAGCCGGTCCCCTACTCGACCATCGGCTGGCTGGCGGTGGTGGTGGCAGCCGTCGTCCTCTATGTGTTCCTGCGGGCACGGGACTGGAACTTGCTGGCCGTGGGCGAAGAGTGGGCCGCGGCCCGGGGGGTCTCCACGCCGCGCCTGATGCTGACCGGCTTTGTCGCCGGCTCCCTGCTGACCGGAACGGTGACGGCACTGACCGGCCCGATCGCGTTCCTTGGCCTGATCGTCCCTCACGCGCTGCGGATCCGCTGGGGGGCGGATCACCGCCTCCTGATTCCGTGTTCGTTCCTGCTGGGAGCGGCCTTCCTCGCCGTCTGTGACACGGTGGCGCGCACGGCCCTGCCCCCGGCGGAGATCCCCGTCGGCGTGATTACCGCCATGCTCGGCGGGCCTTTCTTCATCTGGCTCCTGCGGTCCAGGAGAAGGAGCTTGTGGCTGTGACCGTTCCCGGTGCGGCGCGGTTGCTGCCGCGTGAGGCGCCCGCCGGTGCAACCGCTGCTTTTGCGCCCCGGCTGTGCTAGAGTGAAATTCTTTGCGAAGCGCTTTCTGAATGTCGGGCCAAATCTTCCTTCAGGGACAATTGCGGGGCATTGAACGGTTCCTGGTATCGCCGCCTCACGAAAGTGAACTCGCCGGTGGCGGACCTGCCGGTGAAGTCCTGTTCGCGGGCCGGAGCCGCTGGGTGGCGCTGCTCACCGAAGTATTGCCGCGGGCCCTGCTCGCCGAACTGGGCCTGCCCAAGATTCTGCTCGGCGCCAGCGGAGGCGGCCGGTTCCTGGTCGTGCTGCCGGATGCGTCCTGCCCGCGTGCGGAGGAGTTTCTGAACGCCGCCGCCGAAGGCGTCCGGAAGCTGAGCGGCGGGTTCGTCTCCTTGATCTGGGCGGTGACGGAAAATCTGGGCGACTGGAGCGTGGTTCGGAAGCGGCTCACTGAGCAGGCCGCCGCTAAAATCGACACGCCGGCCTCCGGCGCGGGTGAGGACTTCTTCCGGCCGTTCGATCCCCCGGGGCCCGCCGACACCGGAGGCTACTTTTCCGAGCTCATGGGGCTCAGGCTCCGCGAGGCCCGGCGGGTGGGCTGGTCACCGGAGGCTCCGGCCCGCATCCTGCCGGACGAAGGCGCTTACACATGGCCGCTCGAGGGCTCCTCCGAGGCGATCCCCCTGGCCCGGCATGCGGCTCCCGACGAGGAGGGCAATACGGCGGCGACGCCGGCTGTGTTTGCCGCCCGCGCCCAGGGGCGTAAGGCCTGGGGCGTGCTTCGGGGCGACGTCGATAATTTCCGCTTCCGCGTGCGGCGCCTGCAGACCATCGAGGAGTACGTCCAACTGTCGGTCCTCTTCAAGCAGTTCTTCGCCGGGGAGTTGCAGGTGCTCTGCTCGATGCCGGAGTTCTGGCGCAAAGTCACGATCCTTTACGCGGGCGGCAATGACTTCGCGGTCTTCGGCTCCTGGGACGCCCTGGTGGTATTCGCCCGGCAAGTGCAGCGGCTCTTTCACCGGTTTAACGAAGAGAGCCTGAAGGAGATTCCCGGTGCGGAAGGAAAGACGATCTCGATGGCGTTGGCCTTGGCCCCGGAGGTGGATACTCCCCTGGCCGAGGTGTACCGGGATGCCGGACGGAAACTCGAGATCGCCAAATCCACCGACAAGGATTCCTTTTACCTTTTTGGCCATACTGTGGAGTGGAGGCAGTTGGCCCGCGCCGCCGAACTCCAGGACAGCCTGGGACGCCTGGTGCGTGAGTTCGGCGGATCCCCCGAATTGCTCGGGGATTTGATCCGCTTTTACAAGGCGGGGGATGCAGGAGCGGGAGAGCCGGAGCCGCCGCGTTTCCGGCGCCCGTGGCGCTATCATCGCCGCCTCAGCCTGGTGGCTGAAGGCGCGCGCGACCGTGAATATCAGAAGCTGCGTTCCAAGCTGGTCTCAGAGTTGATCGGCAAGGGCGCGGCACCAGCCAGGCTTCGTCCCGCGGGTCGCGTGGCCCTGGAATGGGCGAAGCTGATGGCGGAGGTTTAACACCGATGGCAGAAACACACCCGGAGACCAGAAACCGCGAGGGCCGGCCCCCGCGCGACAACCGGCCAGCCCGTGACAGCCGCGGCCGGGGCGGCGAGCGCATGGGTCCGCCGGAAATCGACCTGGAAAAACTCATCACCGACAGCCTGTACCTGGATAATCAGGCACATGCCGTCGTCGCCCGGATGCGCGACATGGATTCCGGCACCAAGAGCCAGTTGCGCCGCCTCTACAACGGCATCCGGCGGGCGTGCCGGGCGCCGGAGAACGAGCGCCAGCACCAGTTTGTCATGCTTCGCGCCCGGCTGGCCTACACCATCGCGCGGCATTCCTTACGCAGCCTGGACAGCCTCGAAAGGCTGCTGCTTCAAGTGACCCGGAAGAACGATCCCCGCGGGTATGAACGATTCCGGGATCTATTCGAGGCGATCATCGCCTATAACGAATAGCGAGGAGATATGAGTTCGCATACCGCTGACACCGAACTGAAACTGGCCGGCAAGCTGATTCTGGAAGGCGAGCTGCACTGCGTCACCGGGCTTCATATCGGAGCCGGGAAAGGCTCGCTGGAGATCGGCGGCGCCGACAATCCCGTGGTCAAGGACGCTTTCGGACGCCCCTACGTGCCGGGCAGCTCGTTGCGCGGAAGGCTACGCTCCTTGCTGGAGCAGGCCTCCGGAATGGCTGTCCCATCCGAACTGGTCTACCTGTCCAAGAGAAGGGGCCAGGAAGTCCGGATCCACCAGAGTGACCGCCCCGACGATGAAATCTGCCTCCTGTTCGGACGCAGCCCCGGCCGCATGGAACGCGTCACCGGCGAGACGCTCGATAATTCCTCGGCCACCCCGGCCCGGCTGGCCGTCTGCGACGCGCCACTGGAGCTGGAAAG
Source organism: uncultured Solibacteraceae bacterium (assembly GCA_964644025.1). Lineage (GTDB taxonomy): Bacteria > Acidobacteriota > Terriglobia > Bryobacterales > Bryobacteraceae > CAZXVW01. The sequence continues at coordinate 29,567 of CAZXVW010000018.1, forward strand.
CATCCCCGATTCGATGCGGGAAAACCTCGACGACGAACTGACCGAGGTGAAAAGCGAGAACGCCATCGACCGCATCACCTCGCAGGCCAATCCCCGCACGCTGGAACGCGTGCCGGCCGGGGCCTGGTTCCGCATCCGCATGGTGCTCGATATTCTTTGCGAAGAGGACAAGGTGCTGCTGGCTCGCGTCGTGGAAGGATTGCGGCTCCTGGAGGACGACAGCCTCGGCGGCGGGGGAAGCCGCGGCAGCGGCCGCGTGCGATTCGCCAACCTGAGCCTGAAATGGCGCGGGCGGAGCTTCTATGCTTCCGGAGCGCCCGAGCAGGAATTGCTGGCTGGCGCCGACCTGGCCGCCTTGCAGTCGCTGGCCACCGAGGACGGTCTCGCCGGCAAACTCACCGCGTAGTCATGCACCCCGCCTTGCTTGTTCGTCTCCGACCCACCGGACCCTGGCGCTTCGGGCCCGGCTCCGGCGCCCCGGACGAGGCGGGCGAACTCTACCACAGCGACGCCCTTTATTCCGCCGTGACCCAGGCGATGGCCTCGCTCGGCGAGCTCGATCCGTGGCTCGACGCCACCGCCCGGGCCGCCCGCGAACCTGCCGTGCGCTTCAGTTCCTGCTTTCCCTGCCTGGGGGAAACCTTGTTTATAGTGCCGCCGCGGAGCCTGTGGCCCCCTCCCCCTTCGGCCAAGGTGCGCTGGAAGGGCGCTCGCTTCGTTCCCTTATCGCTGGTCCGGTCATTGGTGGCGGGTGAGCGGCTCGACGAAGAGGCCTGGCGCGTGGATCCTCAAAGCAGGTGCCTGCTGCCTTCCCGCCCCGTTGATTCCACCGGCCCTTTCCGCACGGCGGTGAGGGCCCTGGCTCCCGTGGACCGTCTGGGACGCACATCCTGGACGGCGCGGCGCACGGGCTGCGTGGAATTCTCGCCGGAGGGCGGCTTGTGGATGGTGGTCTCCTTCGCCGGGGAACAGGCCCGGCAACAATGGTGGGCCGCGGTGGAAGCGGCGCTACGGCTGCTGGCGGACTCCGGCTTTGGCGGCAAGCGTTCGGTGGGCTGGGGACGGGCGGAGATGCCCGAGATTACCACCGGGACCATTCCGGAACTGCTGCTGGCCGGACCGGCCGCGCCCGATGACACCCCGCCCGGCGAGGAAGCCGCCTCCGGTGCGAACGAGACGCCGGAAACCGCCTTCTGGTTGCTCTCGCTGTTCTCACCCGGCGAACGCGATCAGGTGGACTGGGGGCGCGGCAGTTACACTTTGATTACCAGGTCCGGGCGCGTTGAGAGCACGGCAGGCTGGGGCCGGGAGAAGAAGGCCCTCCGCATGGTGGCGGAGGGCTCGGTCCTGTTCGCTCAATCCGAACCCCAGGGGGCGGCGGTCGACGTGGCTCCGGACGGCTTTCCCCACCCTGTCTTCCGCTACGGATGCCCGGTCAGCATCCCGATTCCGGCGAGGGAGGCCGCATGAAGTACCGGCTCACTTGCCTGACGCCCGTGCTGGTCGGTGACGGTTCCAGCCTTTCCCCGATCGACTACATGGTCTGGAGAAACCAGGTCAACGTCCTCGATCAGGCCCGCATTTTCCGGCTGCTTGCCAAGGGCCCCCGGCTGGAGGGTTACTTGAAGCAGATCCGGCGGGCCGACAGGTTGGAGTTCGCCTCCTGGGGTGGGTTCGCCCAGAACTTCGCGGGCCGCCGGATCCCGTTCGAACACCCCGCCTACGCGGCCTACTGGGAGTCATTGGCTACCGAGTACCTGCGGATTCCCACGTTTGTCTCATCCGGTGCCGGTCCCTACCTGCCCGGCAGCGCGATAAAGGGCGCCCTGAGAACGGCTCTGGTGAGTGGACGCTTCGGCGGCTCGATTCTCAAGGATCTCGCCGTGCGTTCGAAAGATCGGGCACCCCGGAGCCCCGGAGAGGCCGCCGAGGCCAGGATCCTTGGCAACTCTGGACAGAGCCGCATGAAAGTGATCGGAGTAAGCGATTCCAGCCCGGTATCACCCGGCTCCCTGAAGATCTTCTTGCTCCGGGTGGCCACGTTGGAGCGGGGGGCCGGAGGAAAATTCCAGCTCCGGTGGAAACTCTCGCCGCGAGGCAGCGTTGAGGGGGACCGGCCGCAGCGGAGCACGCCGGTGTTTGCCGAAATGGCCACCCCCGGCACGGCTTTCGAAGGCGTATGGCAGCAGAGGAGCTTTTACCAGCGGCCGGAGGTGGTGCGGGCCTTGCGGTGGAAGGAGCCGCTGACTACGCGCACCCTCCTGGCTGAGGCGAATGCCTGGGCGGCCAGGGTGCTGGCCTCGCACAAGGTGTACGCCCGCGTGGCCGGTCTGGCGGCGGTAGAGAACAACATCCAGGAACTGGAAACCCGGCTGGCAGCGGCAAGCCAACGGGAAAACGCCTGCCTGCTGTCGGTCGGCTGGGGCGGCGGGTTCTTGACCAAGTCAGGCGGGCCGGATCCACGGGAAGAATCCTACCGGGAGCTGCTGCGGCAATTCAGCTTTTTCAGCAAGGCGATTCGGACCGGCCTTCCCTTTCCAAAAACCAGAAGAATTGTCTTCCTCGAAGACCAGCCGGGCGCGCTGCCGGGCTGGGCATTGCTCGAAATCCTATAGCAAGCCCGGCAGGATGACGATGAATATCGTGGGGGCCGTAATTGTCCGAACCGTCTAAGCGTGTTAACATGCACAACAGACGGGAACAGATACCGCCTCCGTGTCCGGCGCCGGTGGAAGGCTGATGTATAAAGCATTCTTTGGCTTTTCGGAAAATCCTTTCAACCTGAGCCCGGATCCTGCGTTCCTGTACCGTAGCCCGCAACATGAGGAGGCGCTGGCGAACCTGATTTATGGCGTGCAGAGCCGAAAAGGTTTCATCGTTCTCACCGGCGAAGTCGGCACCGGCAAGACCACCATGCTTGAGTGCCTCCGGGACTTTCTCGATTATCACCGGATCGAGTTTGCCTTCCTGTTCAATTCCCGCGTAACGCCGGCCGAGTTTTTCGAGATGATCGCCTACGATCTCGACCTGCGCTGCCAGACTACCTCGAAGACGGAAGTCCTGTTCGCTTTGAACCAGTTCCTGCTGCAAGTCGCCGGCGAGGGCCGCACTACCGCGCTCCTCATCGACGAGGCGCACAACCTGGAGTGGGACGTTCTCGAGGAAGTGCGCCTGCTGGGCAACCTGGAGAGCCGCCACGGAAAATTGCTCCAGATCGTTCTCGCCGGCCAGCCCGAGCTGGACCGCAAGCTCGACGCTCCGGACCTGCGGCAACTGAAACAGCGGATCATTCTCCGCTGCACCTTGCGGCCCTTTTCCGAACCGGAAACCATGGACTACATTGCCACCCGGCTGGAAAAGGCCGGGATGACGCAGCAATCTGTCTTTCCGCCGGAAGTGCTGGCCGAAATCCATCTCCGTTCGCAGGGCATTCCGCGCTTGATCAACGCCTTGTGCGATAACCTGCTGCTCACCGCCTTCGCGCTCGAGTCCCGCGTTACGACTCTGGACATGCTGAATGAGGTCTGCGAGGACATGAGACTTGACTGGCCCGGCAAGCGGCGCCACCGGGGGGTCACGCCGCCCGGCCCCTTCCGGCGGGATTCCTTGCTGGCCCGGGATTTGCCCCGCGGGGGCTGAAGCGAGCCTCGCAGTTTCCGTTCCGGCGGCTGTCGCCCGGGCAAGCGTCTACGGACGAAAACCTTCCCTCGCCTCCCGGCAAGCTTGGTCTGGCGCGTGGCCTGTTACCGGTTTGCCCCCAGCACCGGCTTCAGCAAGGGCGGTGTGACCAGCGTGGTGACCATCACCATGATCACCATCGCCGAGTAAGTGTCCGGCGAGAAGACGGGAGCGCCCGCGACCATCACCGATGAGCCGATGCTGGCGAAGATCAGGCCGACCTCGCCCCGGGGAATCATCCCGACACCCACCCCCAGCCGGCTTACCCCTTTCTCAAAAACCCCCAACCCGCAGATCTGCTTGCCCAGGATGGCAGCCACGCTCAGGGCGGTGGCGAATAGAACCACCTTTGCCGAGCCGAACGAGTGCAGATCGACCCGTAAGCCCATGTAGACGAAGAACACTGGGGTAAACACCGCGCCGATCGGTGTGACAATTTCTTCGAAACGCCGGGCGCACAACCGCGTGTAGCCCTCAAAGTGCGATTCATTGAGTACGAGCCCGGCGGCGAAGGCGCCTACAATCGGCGCCAGGCCCACCGCTTGCGCCAGCCCTGCCACCGTGAAGCAGTAGCAAACGCTCAGCACCACCGCCATCCCCTTGACCTTCGCCCGGGCCCCCGCCCGCAGCAGCCAGCCCCCGAGGTACTGCCCCGCCCCCACCGCCAGGATAAAAAACAGTCCCGCCTTGGCCAGGATCAGAAACAATGTTCCTACCGGAACTGCTACGGAGCCCGTTTCCTGAAGCGAGTTGACCAATCCCGTGACAACCGCCAGCATGATCAGGCCGAGCACGTCGTCAACCACTGCCGCGCCCAGAATGATGCGGGCCTCGGCGCTGTTGATCTTCCCCAGGTCCTGTAACACGCGCGCCGTGATGCCCACGCTGGTGGCCGCCAGCGTCGCCCCGGCGAACAAGTGAACGTACCAGCCGGCCTCCGGCAAGAAGTACCGCGAGACACCGTAGCCGAGCAGAGTCGGTGCGATTACCCCAAGCGTCGCCACAACCACCGCCGACAGGCCGACGGCGGCCAGTTCTCGCAGGTTCGAGTCCAGCCCCACCTCGAATAGAAGGAGGATCACACCCAGCTCGGCCACCAAGGCCAGGTACTCGTTCGTCTTGAACATCTCCAGGTGCGTGATACCAATCAGACTCAAGTTGCCGAGAATCACGCCGGCGATCAGTTCTCCCAGCACCGCGGGCTGGTTCCACCGCTCCATCAGTTCGCCGCCGATCTTGGCGGCCAGCAAGACAATCACAATCAGGAACAGGAACCCCTCGATGCGGGACTCCTCGCTGGAACCGTTCGCTGCGGCGACCCGGAAGGCGAGCGAAACCCCGCTCAGGAATAACAAAGAAGAAATGACAGGGAAACGTTGGATTATGTTCATACGCTGCTTTGTTTGCCTGGGATCACGAACCCCCAGTATTTCATCCTGACATATTGTCGCCGGGACCCGCCCGGTACGATCTCAGCGAGGCCTATCTCAATACCCCAGCCCCATCGCCGCCGCCCCGATCATTAGGCCCACAGCGAAGTTCACCCCTTTCACAACGACAAACGCCTTGCGGGACTCGGCGAGCATGGGCAGCATTCCATGTCCATCCTGGACAATCGAACTCGCCAGCAGCACGCTGAACGGCACTGCCCCCTTGGCGAACAGGGTGACGAAAATCAGGTGCGGGCCCGATTCCGGTATCAGGCCCGCCAGGCACGCCACCAGCAGCACAATCCACCGCCCTTCCTGGATCGCGCTTTCCAGGTGGAGAACGTCGGTCACCAGGTGCATCGCGAACAGCGCTCCCAGGGTCCAAAGAAAAACGCGCGGCGCATGTTTGCGCGCCACGTGCCGCCAGAGATGTTCCTCGAGGAAGTGGTCCGGCACGGTGCCGACGATGAAAAGGGCAGCCGAAAGCGAAGCCACCAGCGTAACCCGGATCCAGTTCCACTCACCCGGTCCCAGCGCCCCGCTGAGCAGGCCCAGCAGCGCCAGCGCCAGCCCGGTGGCCAGAATCCCCCGCGGCGCCGAGCATTCCCTCCACTGCCGCACGATCCGCCCGCCGGGGAAACAACCACACTCCGCCCCCGTATGCACCGCCAGCGTCTTGCAGCAGGCGATCGGCTGCGACCCGATCTTGCCCGCTACCGCGTCGGTGAGAGCACCGGCCAGCAGCGCCAGCCCGAACAAGACTCCGAAAAGGATAAGCGCCTGCCGCGGGATCAGCGCCAGCATCACGAACGACTCGTCGCCGCTGGTGGCGATCATCGTGGCAACCACCGCGCCCAGGCTCAACACGCGGTGAGCGTACATCGCCACGGCGGCAAACGCGCCCAGGCAACCGGGCGCGACGCCCAAAAACGCCCCCAGCAAATACTGTCCCCACCGATGACCGGCCAGACCTGATTGCCAGGCGCCGTGGCTGAGGACGTTGGCGTATTCCACCACCAGCATCATCACCAGCACAAAGCCCGTGATGGTCACCGTTTCCTTGACAATGTCCGCTATCACGCCTCTTATCCCCTCGCAGCCACACTCGCTCGCTGCCAGACCTGGCGAATGAGTTTACCACGAGCACCGGCTTCGCCGGTGCGACCAGATCGGAGGCTAATCCCGCCCGCCTTTGGACAGGTCGCCGAGCAACAGAACGTCAGGCCGCTGCCTTGCTCGGCGCTGGCTGGCAACCCTGGCTTCGCTGCTTCCAGTCAAGCCACGCCAGACTGACCACCCGGATCAACTCGACACGGTCAAACGGCTTCATCAGCATGTCATAACCACCGAGGTTCAGAACCTCGCCCCAGAGGCTGTCGTCACGCAGATCCGTGGTGACGATCAGATTCGGCGGGTTCGCTCGTCTCTGAAGTTCGGCGAGAATGTCCTTCCACGAGTGACCGTCTTCGAGTACCGGCTCCGCAATCACCACGCCGGGGGGTGTGTGCAGGAGGATCGTTCGGAATTCGTCAAAGTTTCCGACAAACCGGGGCTTCCAATTGACTCCATCGAAAACGCTGCGGAGAAACTTCCGGTCCGGCAAAGGGCAACTGGCTACCAGAATTACGACTTCCCGTTCGCTTGCTGACATCTTGCTCCTCCTGCGGGCATCACCGGGTGAA
>CAZXVW010000019.1:0-10099 GCA_964644025.1 uncultured Solibacteraceae bacterium
AAGCACGCAACGAAGTGAACGCGTCACGCCCGGCTCGCGCCGGAAAGCGAGCCGGCCGGCGTGGCTTTTGACGACAACTGCAGGATCCCTTGTGATCTCGAGCAACAACACAAGTCAGCGATCCCGGCTGACGGAGGCTGGCCGGTGGTCCCTGGCCGGGGGGTCCCTGGTCCTTGGTCGGTGGTCCCTGGTCGGTGGCCGGTGGGCGGTAGCCGGAAGCGGGACGGAAAGCGCTGTAAACTCTTGGGAGACGGGTCCCGTCTTTAAGCCTTAGCGTGGCTCGACACAGAAGGCGTTCGCGCCAAGGCACGTGTTCGTGGTCCAGCACAATCCCGGGATGAGGGATACGAAGATGAAAACAACAAAGAGGATACGAGCCGAATTTATACTCTGCGCCTTAATGCTATTGGGCGCGCCAGGCGGGAGGGCCGCCGACAAATACCGGGTGTACCTGGGCACGGCTGGGACCCTGGAAAACGAAGGCGTTTTCCGCAGCGTCCTGGATGTAAGGACCGGTCAGCTCAGCCAGCCTGAACTGGCAGTTGCCGCACTGCGGCCGGGGGTCATCACCATTCATCCGGCGGGAACCCACCTGTACACAATAGGGAAGCCAGCCGGATATAAGGGCCCGCGAAGCGGGTCGGTGTGCGCGTACAAGATCGATCGAGACAGCGGATCCCTGACATTGTTGAACTACGAAGAGACCAAGGGACAAGGTCCGTGTTACCTCCAGATCGACCACCAGCGGCGCAATATTCTCGTGTGCCATTACATGAGCGGCAACATCAGTGTTCTGCCGATTGCCGCAGACGGTTCCGTGAGGCCCGTGTCTTGCGTTCAGCAACATAGCGGATCGAGCCAGAACCCGATCCGGCAGGACAGGCCCCATCCTCATTCCGTAACCCTTGACGCGGCGGATCGCTACGCGTTCGTTACCGATCTCGGTCTGGACCGGATCGTGATCTACCGGTACGATTCCGCAAAGGGAAAACTCATCCCGAGTAACTCACGATACGTCGCGACGAGGCCGGGCAGTGGCCCCCGCCACTTCGTGTTCGGGCCCGGGGAACGGTTTGCCTACGCGAACCTGGAGCTCACCTCCGAGGTAACCGTCTTTCGCCACGATGCCGAACACGGCTCCCTGCAACCGGTTCAGACAATTTCCACATTGCCTGACGATTACGCCGGCAGGAACGCGAACGCAGGGATCCGCATTACGCCCGACGGGCGGTTCTTATACGTAACGAACCGGGGGCATAACAGTGTCGCAATGTTCGCCGTTGACTCGAAGAGCGGCAGGTTGACGTGGCTCGGCAGCGCGGCAACCCCGGGTGAGGTTCCCCAAAGCCTCGCTATCGATCCCACCGGCAGGTGGCTGATTGCGACGGACATGCGATCCGGCCACGCGAGGGTTTTCAAGATCAACAAGGAAACCGGGCGGCTGACCCACGCGTGCACCATCACTGTTCCCAAGGTCAACACTGTCGTATTCCAGCCACTTGATTAGTCCCCGGCGGCCGCCGGCCGGTGGGCGGTGGGCATGGAGCAGGCAGCATTTTGATTCCACGGCGATTCTTGTGCCATGATGAGCCACGGTGCGAATTACCAGGCGAGACGTGCTGGCCGGGATTCCGGCGGTGCTGGTGCAAGCCAAGGCGCCGGTTCCGGAAAAGACCGTGGTGCTGACCTTCGATGACGCTGTCCGGTCCCATCTCACCTTCGCCGCGCCCCTCCTGAAGCGACTTGGCTTCCAGGCAACCTTCTTCGTTACTCACCGCTGGATGGCGGACCGCGAGCATTTCCTCAACTGGGAAGAGATAGCCCGGTTGCACCAGATGGGGTTCGAGGTCGGCAACCATAGCTGGGGCCACTTGAACTTTTCGAGTCCCCGCAACGCCGCTCATCTGGCCGGACAGCTCGCCCTGGTGGAGAACGCGCTGGCGAAGGCCGGCGTGCCGCGGCCGGTGAGCTTCGCCTGGCCGGGGAACTTCTTCGGTCCGGAGGCACTTGGCGTGCTGCGCCAGTCCGGGTACAAACTTGCCCGGCGGGGCGCCGCGCCCGAGGACGCCTCGGCTAAGGCAGCCGACGGGCCGGCGTTCGATCCCGCGCGGCACGACCCGTTGCTGATTCCCAGCACCGGGATCGCGCAGCCGGACTGGACGCTGAAGCAGTTCCAGCACGTTGTCGAAAAGGCCGCCGCCGGCCGCGTCATTGTGCTCCAGTTTCACGGGGTTCCGGACGAGGCGCACCCGTGGGTGCACACGCCGCCGGAGAGGTTCGAGCGCTATATGCGCTATCTCAAAAACGGCGGATACCGCGTGATCGCGCTGCGGGACCTGGCCCCGTACCTGGACGCCGGGCGCCCGCCCGCCGATCCCTTGGCCGGCGAGCGCTACCGGAAACCGAAGGGTCCGCCGCCATTGCCGGTGGAGGTGGAGGCCACCCGCAAGGACCTGAACTTCTGGCTTTCTGACATGCTGATCCATCACCGGTACACCATGGCGGAAGCCGCGCGGGTGTGCGGGCTCCAACCGGCAGAAATTCGGGAGCGGAAACCCAGGCCGCTGGCGCCGGCGCGGGTTCTGCCCTACCCGGGCGGCCGCCATCCCCGCATCGGGTTTCTGGAAGGCGCCATCGACCCGCTGCGCGGGACCAAGGCGAGCGTCTTTCTGCCCTGGGATCCAGCGGGCTACGTGGTGGTCGACCTCCCGGAGGCCATCTTCAGCAACCTGGGATTGACGTTCCTGGCGCACACGCACATCCCGAGCATTTGGGATGAACAGAACATCATTATCGAGAATAGCGACTGGGAACGCACCGCTGACGGCGGGTTGCGGAACACCTGGCGGCTGCCGAACGGCATTCACTTCGGCGGGCGGATTCAGCCGCGCGAGAAGGACATCGCGATGGAGCTCTGGCTGAGAAACGGTACCGGAAAACCGCTGAGTAAAATGCGCGCGCAGATCTGCATCATGCTGAAAGGCGCGCCGGGCTTCCGCGCTCAGACCAATGAGAACAAGCTGTTCCAGAAGCCGGTGGCCGCCGTGCATTCCGAGGACGGCAACCGTTGGATCGCTACCTCCTGGGAACGATGCGGGCGGGTCTGGGGCAACGCGAAGGTCCCCTGCATGCATGCCGACCCGGAGCTGCCGGATTGCGCACCGGGCGAGACGGTGCGCGTGGAGGGGCGGCTGTGGTTCCACGAGGGGCGCGAATTCACGCCCGGCGGCTGAGGGACCGGCTGGTGTGGAACGAAGAGAAGGACACGCCAAGGCGCCAAGACGCTAAGGATTGCGGCTTATTCCCCGGATCTCTCAGCGGCTTTGCGGGAAATCTGCGAAGTGGAAGCTGCGGACCGGCGGCGGCATGACAGAGCCGGCTCCCTTGATGCTCTTCCAGATGATTTCGTTCAGTTCGCGCATCGGGATCAGATCCACGTCGGAAAAGTCCATGCGCAGCGATGCCTGCGCCCCGTAGGAACGCGGCGTATTCTTCGCGTTGACATCGATCAGCGGCTTGAGGTGGTCAAACGGTGTCAGATCCTTCTTCGTCGCAAACGCGGCATACATGGGATTGGCCGCGGCGTCGTACTGGCTCATCGGCTGCAAGCCCAGCAGAAGTTCGATGGTCCGGAGCATCGAGCTCGTCGTATACAGCGTGCTGTCGACGCTTCCCAACCTGCTGTACGGGCTCAGTACCAAACCCACCGTGCGGCGGGCATCCACATGGTCCGGGCCGTTCTGGGCGTCGTCCTCGATGATGAAGATGGCTGTTTCGGGCCAGTACTTGCTGTGGGTCACCCGGTCGACGAGCATGCCCACGGCGTAGTCATTGTTGGCGACCATCGCCTGCGGCGTGTAAGCTCCGGGCGCCGTGCCGCGAGTATGATTCTCTGGCAGGCTCATCACGATGAAGTTCGGCAGGCGCTTCTCGGGATCGGCGCTGTCATAGTTCCTTTCGTATTCGTCGAATTCCCGAATGAAGACCGCCACGTTGTCGGTATCGCGCATACCGGGCTTATGGAAATCCGGGCAGACATGACCTTGAAGGCCCGTATAGAAGGGCCGCGGCACGACGGTCTTCGTTTCCGGAGAGTAGGTAGTGCGTTCGCCGTAACTGCGGTAGGTCAGCCCCTTGCGGCGGGCCTGGTCCCAGAGGAAACCGGCAGCCGGGATCAGCGCCGGCACCGGCTGCTCCTGGCTCTGCCGCCCGTAGCGCGCCGGCCAGTATTTCTCTATGTAATCGGTGGCGTAAGCGGCGTTGGACCACTCGTGGCCGTCCACGCTCACCTCAGCGTCACAGTAGAGATTGTCGAACAGGACGAACTGCTCGGCGAGGGCGTGCTGGTTCGGCGTCACCCGCCTTCCGAAGATGGTGAGCCGCGGGTCGCCGTTGCCTTTGGGGATGTCGCCGAACACCTGATCGTAGGTCCGGTTTTCCTTGATGATGTAGATGACATGACGGATTGGCGAGCCCTGGCCCACGGTTTGCGGCACGATCGAAGCGGTTTTGGGCGGCCGGGCCCTGGCCAGCAGCTCGTCGTGGTAAGGGCAGTTCTCGTAAACCCTTCGGGTCCAGCCAGCAAGCTTCGTTTTGAGCTTAGACAGCTCCACGATGTTCACGCTGCCCTGCTGGAGGCTCTTCACGGATTGGGCATCTTCCTTGCCGGTGCGTAATGGGCTGAGCGGACCGAGAACGTTCGAGTAAGAGCCAAGCCCCTTGCCGTTGCCGATGTATAGCTGCTCCCGTTCCGGGAGCACGGCCAGCGCGGACGGGTACCAGCCAGCCGGAAGAAAGCCGAGCACCTTACTTTGGGCCGGGTCGGCGATGCTGATCACCGCCACGCTGTTGTTGTCGGCGTTGGCCACAAACAGCAGTTTCGCCTTCGCGTCGAGCGCCAGCGCGTTTGGGGTGGAGCCCTCAGGCGCCTGCGGGTACAAAGTGGTAGAGATTTTCTCCACCACCGTTCCTTTTTTCGTGTCAATGACAAAGACACTGTTATCGTTTGAACAGGCAACGAAGAGCCGGCCGTCGGCAGTGAGCTCCATATCGTTCGGGTTGTCCCCGACCCGGATCGTAGCCACCACGCCCAACGGATCGGTGTCAATCACGCTGACCGAATCGCTCGACCAGTTCGAGACATAAACCGTTCCGCCATCCGGGCTGATCTCCACGTCGTAGGGCGTCATCTCGACCTTGATCCGCTTGAGCAGCTTGCCAGTGGCCGTGTCAAACACCACCACTGTTCCGGGCACCGGGCGGGTGCCGCGATTGGCCGCGAACAGCAGATGCTTCGAAGGATGGTGCGTCAGACCGGACCAGTAAATCTCGGTGAGATCGATCTTCTCTTCCAGCGTGCCCACCGGCTGGTGCGAGAGCCGGCCATTCCGGTAATCGAAGACGTAGATGGGAGCACGGGTTGGCCGGGCCGGAGGGCGGGCGTTCGCGTTGCCGCCGGAAACGTAAAGTTTCTTGCCATCCGGACTCCAGGCCATTCCGCCCCAGGCCGACTTCAGCGAAATCCGCTGGACGGCGTCTCCGGTGGCCGTGTCGATGACAACCAGGCCATGCGGATTGTAACCGGAATGCATGGCGACGACGGCGCGGCCGTCCGGGGCGCTGACCACGCTCATGATCAGGTCACCGGTCTCCACCGCCTTGCCGATGGGGGTGATTCTCCATCCGTTGGGCAGCAGGTATCCGCCCTCAACCGGCCTTGGCTGTTGCTGCGCCAGCAGCAGCCCGGCAGCCAGCGCTGTCCAGACAATCATCATTCGCTTCATGGTCATGCTCCTTCGACTCTGCGGGACGTTCTCCCTTAACATACACTCCGCCCCTGCTGGAATCAGTGGTTGGATTCCGTTGACATGTTGCTTTCCCAGATGGCCAACGCCCGCCGGGCCAAACGGTCTGCTTCCGCGTAATCGCCCAAGGCGCGATATAACTCCCCCAGATTGTTCAAGCTGATCGCGACGTCCGGATGATTCTCGCCCAGGGCTTTCTCCCGGATGGCAAGCGCGCGCCGGAAATAACGCTCCGCTTCCGCGTAGTGCCGGCGGGCCAAGGAAATCTCGCCCAGGCCATCCAGGCTCCGGGCCACGCCGGATTGCGCCGTTGCTCCAGCGCGCTCCAGGATGGCCAGCGCCCGCTGGTAGAGTGGTTCCGCTTCGGCGTACTTGCCTTCCCCGCCGCAGGCCTCGGCAAGGTCGTTCAGCGCCCGGGCCACCAACGGGTGCTGTGCTCCCTCCGTATCTTCCCAAATGGCCAGGGCCCGGCGCGACAACGGCTCCGCCGCGCTAAACTTTCCCTGGCGCCGGTACAGGCCGGCCAGCGTGGCAAGGCTTTCGGCAAGCTGGCGGCTGCGGCGCCCGAACACCTTTTCCGCCGTCTCGACGGATTGCCGGGCAAACCCGACCGCTTCCTCCAACCTGCCCTTCCGCGAAAACTCCGCAACCCTCTCACTGAGCTGGCGCCAGCGCGCGGCAGCAGTGGTAAGAGCAGGCGCCGAGTTTCCGGAAGCGCCGTCTTGCCCACCGGCTTGCCGGCTCCCGCGACCGGGCGGCCCGCCGGTTCCGAGGGCCAGCCAGCCGAAACCAGCCAATGGGCCGGCCAGCAGGATCCACAGCAGAGCAATGACACCGTAGCGAGGGTCGCGCACTTTTTCTACTCTATCGTAAGCCGGCCAGGAGGTGGACCCTGTGGTGCGGTCGAGCGGGACGCCGGCACCCGCAGCCGATCCTCATCGCCCAGCGGCCCCTGCCGGGGCAGGCCGTCCTCTGCAGATGTTCTCCGTGTTTGGTACGTTAAGGATTGTTCTGATTCTTGGAAGTGACTCACACGAGCAAAGGAGAGAAGCTGTGAAAGTGCGATCCTTACGTATCATCGCCGTTGTCTTGGGGCTTGCGCTGCTCGGCGGGCTGGCTCTGATCATCCCCGGATGCCAAGCCGAGAAGGCCCAGCCCCCCAACATTCTGTTTGTTTTCGCTGACGACCATGCCTACCAGGCGGTCAGCGCATACGGATACAACCTCAACAAGACACCGAACATCGACCGGCTGGCGCAGGAGGGAATGCGGTTCGACCGCTGCGTGGTGACCAACTCCATCTGCGCACCCTCGCGGGCTGTGGTGCTCACGGGCAAGTACAGCCATGTCAATGGCGTCCTCGACAACCGCCTCCCGTTTGACGGGAGCCAGCAGACCTTCCCGAAACTGCTGCAGAAGGCCGGCTACCAAACCGCCATTTTCGGCAAGTGGCACCTGAAGACGCTTCCCACTGGATTCGACTACTGGGAAGTTCTGCCGGGCCAGGGAGTCTACTACAACCCGGACATGCGCTACCTCAAAGGGACCGAGGAAAAGGACGGCAAAATAGTCCAGGTGGAAGGAAGACGCCGCCACCAGGGCTACGTGACCGACATCATCGCGGACCTGGTGCTCGATTGGCTGAAGACGAAGCGCGATCCGGACAAGCCGTTCATGCTCATGTACCACAACAAAGCCCCGCACCGGAACTGGATGCCGGACGCGAAACACCTGTCCATGTACGACGACGTCACCATCCCCGAGCCGGAGACGCTGTTCGACGATTACTCGCACCGGGCCAGCCCGGCGGCGAACCAGTGGATGGAGATCGCCCGCCACATGCGGATGGGAACCGATCTCAAGGTGGAGCCGAGAATGGCCGGCATCAAGGATGAGGCCCAGCAGAAGCAGTGGGAGCGGATGCTCGCGCGCCTGACCCCGGAGCAACGCAAGGCCTGGGACGCCGCCTACGTCCCGAAGAACAAGGAGTTCGTGGCTAAGAAGCTGACGGGCAAAGATCTGGTCCGCTGGAAATACCAGCGCTACATCAAGGACTACCTGCGCTGCATCGCCTCGGTGGATGACAACCTCGGCCGCGTGCTCGATTACCTGGATGAAACGGGCCTGGCGAACAATACCGTGGTTGTCTACTCCTCCGACCAGGGTTTCTACCTTGGCGAGCACGGCTGGTTCGACAAACGCTGGATGTATGAAGAATCTTTCAAGACGCCGCTGCTGGTCCGCTGGCCGGGCGTGGTGCAGCCCGGCAGCGTCAACAAGCAGATGGTATCGAACCTGGACTTCGCCGAAACCTTCTTGGACGTGGCCGGCGTTCCGATTCCTTCCGATATGCAAGGCCGGAGCCTGGTGCCATTGCTCAAGGGAGAGACGCCGCCGGATTGGCGCAAGAATTTCTATTACCACTACTACGAATCCATGGTGGCCCACCACGTCCCGGAGCATTACGGCGTGGCCACGGACCGTTACAAGCTGATTCGTTATCCAGAAACCGACGAGTGGGAGCTGTTTGACTTGCAGAGCGATCCTCATGAGCTCTACAGCCGTTACGGCGACCCCAAGTATGCCGATGTGCAGAAGCAGCTCTACGCCGAGCTGCAGCGGTTCCGAGAGCAGTTGAAGATCGGACCGGAAAAACCGAAGAAGTAAAAGACGGGTACAGACCCGCCTCTCCGGGATTGACGCAATAGCGCGTTGGGGGGAGAGAGCGGGTCTGTACCCTCAGTGAGTCATGCCAACCGAGGAAGAGGCCCAGCCGGCCTTGATGGACCCATATTCCTACGACTCCGAACAGGTGGCTGAGCCGCCGCGGACGTTGTTCGGAATCCTGCGGCGCATCGGGCCCGGGATGATCCTGGCAGCGTCCATCGTAGGGTCCGGCGAGCTGATCGCCACCACGACGCTGGGCGCCGAGGTTGGCTACGTGGCCCTCTGGGCGATCCTGCTGAGTTGCATTCTGAAACCGGCCATCCAAGCCGAGATCGGCCGGCACAGCGTGGCCACCGGTGAAACCGGCCTGGCCGGCTTCAATCACGTTCCCGGCCCACGGGTGGGAGTGAACTGGATCGTCTGGGGCTGGGCGCTGATGATCCTGATGACGCGGTTCCAGATCGGCGCCATGTTCGGCGGCGTGGCCCAGGCGCTGAACATCGCGTTCCCGAGCATCCCGGTGAATCTCTGGGTGCTGGGCTTGCTGGTGCTGACGCTGGCGCTGTTGCTGGGTGGCGGCTATGAACGGATCGAAGGGCTGGCGACCGTCAAGGTCGCCTTGTTCAGCATGCTGACAGTGCTGTGCGCGGTTTTGCTGACGCGCCATCCCGGCGACTTCTCGTGGGGAAAGATACTGGACGGGCTGCGCTTCCAGTTGCCGCGAGGCGGGCTGGCCAGCGCCGTGGCGGTGTTCGGCATCACCGGGGTCGGCGCCTCGGAACTGTTCATGTACCCGTACTGGTGCGTGGAAAAGGGCTACGCCCGCTTCGCCGGCAAACAGGAACCCACGGCAGCCTGGAAGAGGCGGGCCATGGGCTGGATTCACGTCATGCACGTGGACATCCTGGTCTCGATGTTTATCTACACGGCGGCTACGGTGGCCTTTTTCTTGCTCGGCGCCGGGGTCCTCCACACCCGCGGGATGGTTCCCTCGGCGAACGACATGATCCCGGTGCTGTCGAAAATGTACACGGAGACTCTCGGCCACTGGGCGCTCTGGTTGTTCTACCCGGGAGCGATCGCCACCCTCTACGGTACGATCTTCGCGGCCACGGCGGCCGAATCCCGGATCGCAGCCGATCTGTGCCGCCTGCTCGGGCTGTTCCGGGCCGATGACTACCGGACGCGGGTGCGCTACCGGCGAAAGTTCGTCTGGATCCTCACGGCGATCGGAGCGGGCCTGTTCCTCATCTTTCAATCGCCGGTGACGATGGTGAAAGTGGGCGGGATCTCGCAGGCGATCATGCTGCCGGTCATCTCCATCGGAGCCCTGTATATGCGCTACCGGCGCCTGCCGAAGGAAGTTCTGCCAAAGAAATGGATCACGGTCGCGCTGTGGGCCGCGTGCGTCATCACCGGTTGTCTGATGCTGTATTACCTGGGGCTGACGTTGCGATAGTCCCAGATCCGTCGGGGAGAGCAGGTCTCTGTTACCCAGCGTACTAGGATTTCTCTGAAAGTTGACGTCTCGCTCTCTCCCCATCCGTGGCAAATTGGAATCAGGGAATTCTGGATGGAGTTCTCAAGTTGGGCACGCGCCTCCCCGAGAGCGCAGCGTGCCGGCCGGT
>CAZXVW010000019.1:10199-36073 GCA_964644025.1 uncultured Solibacteraceae bacterium
GCCGGTTTTTTCTTTTGTAATCAGCGGTTTGCGGCGCTAGCTGCTCAGTGGAACAGGAGCACGTCCGGCCGGATGCGATGGTCCGTCTCACTGCAGGGGCCGCACTCGCTGCGGTAGCCTTTCCAGGCCGCTTTCACCGCCCTAGGGATCAGCACCGGGTGATCCGGGGCGTGGTAGGCGGAGACGGCCAGTCGCGGTCGGTATCGTGCTAGCGTCTGCCGCCCACCCGTGATCGCCCTCGGTTCGGCGCCTTCTATATCCATTTTGATGAAATCGACGCGCGGAAGATTCAACTCTTTTACCAAGTTGTCAATCGTGGTGAGGGGCACATGGGTCACGCTGCGCCAGCTATCGCGATGAATGAGGAAGCTGGCCGCCCCGGTATTGTCCGGGTCCACGTAGAGGGTCAACGTGGTGTCGGAGTCCCAGACGCCCTTTGGATACAGGATCACGCGGCCGCGGGCGATCTCGTCAGAGAGGTTACGCCGCAGGCACTCGATGTTGATGGGGGCAGGCTCGATGGAGACCACAAGCTTTGCGCCGGCGGCCAGCGCCACCCGGGTGAAGACGCCGACGTTGGCCCCGCAGTCCAGGACGATGTCGCCGGGGCGGACCGTGATGTCCCCGCGGCTGTAAATGCGTAGTTCCTGCTCGGCGAGATTGAACGGGAGAATGTAGCGGTCGCCGGCCGGGATCCAGTAACGCCCTTTCGGGGTCTGCCAAAGCTCGAAGCCGGCGGGATCTGTTTTGAGCAGCCGGCTGGCCGCTAGGATGCGGTCCTTGGTTTCCCGCAACCGTTTCGCGTGACTGGAGGCGCGCACGGCCTGGTGAAACGGGCAGTGAGGACTGTGGCCCAGGGCCACCAGGGCCGCCAGCCGAATCGGGTCGCGAAAAGCGAACAAGAGGGCGGCAGCAGCCACTAAGGCGGCGAGGATCCCGACCCAGCGTCTGCGTTTCATCGCTTTCCCTCGGCGGGTGGCATGGCCGCTTTCATTCCGGCCAATAGCGCCGGATTTTCTCTTTCAAGAACTTCACGCTGCGGTGCATCTGCTCGATGCCCTCGACGCCATCTTCGATGCTGATCCAGCCGTCGAAGCCGGCGGCGGCGAGCTGGCCGAAAATGGCATCGTAATCGTTGAGGCCTTCGCCGATGGCCCCGTGCCGGAGCCGCCTGGCATAACCCGTGCTGCTGTCCTCCCGGCGAAGATCTTCCAGCGTCCCCTCGGCCAGGTAGCGGTCACTGGCGTGCATGGTGACGACGCGGTCGCGCACGCGCCGGAGCAGATCGAGGGGGTCTTCGCCGGCGAGCAGCGTGTTGCTCGGGTCGTAGTTGACCCCGAACCAGGGGGAACGGATGCGGTCGACCAGTTCGCAGAAAATGTCCATCTTCTGGGCGAACTCCGGGTATTGCCAGTAATTGTCCTTGTAATGGTTCTCCAGCACCAGCGTGATGCCGGCCTCGGCGGCGAATGGCAGGCAGGCTTCGATGCAGCCGGCGGCGTAGTCGAGACCCTGCTCGCGGGACAGCGCGGGCCGGCGCTGGCCGGAGAGCACGCGGCAATAGGCGCCCCCGAGTTCGACGGTCATGGCGATCCAGCGTTTTTCGTTCTCAATTTGCTGCCGGCGAAAAGCCGGGTCCGGGTGGGTGAAATCCGGCGAACAGCAGAACATGGGGATCACCAGGCCGTGATCGGCGGCCATGCGGCGGGCTTCGGCGCAGGCGCCGGGGTGTTGCAGATCGAGAAATCCGGCGTAGAACTCCAGTCCTTCCACGCCGAGCGTGGCGCCCAGCTCAATCCACTGCCGGAGCGACATCGACCCGTCTACACACAGCGGATCCATGAACGCCTTGGGGAATGCGGCCAGTTGCGGCATACCGGTCTCCATTTTAGCCCGCGGGGCGCAGGACCGCCTTGACGATCTCGCCGCTGTACATTTTGCGGAACGCCGCCTGCCACTCGGCGAGCGGCCAGACGCCGCCGATCAGCGGTTCCACGTCGAGCATTCCGCCGGCGAGCAGCGAAAGGACGCGTTCCCAGACGGGCCAGTTGTGGCTGAAGCTGCCCTGGAGACGGACGTTCTTCGCCACCAGCGGGTCCAGGGAGAAGCCCAGCGGTTCCCTGCCCCAGCCGACCTTAGTGATCCAGCCAGCCGGACGGACGGCGTCCAGCGCTGTTTTCAGCGTTGCGGAAACGCCGGCCGCATCGATGACGCCATCCACCCCCAGGCCGTCGCCCGCGGCCGCCCATTCCCGGGCATTTCCGGTCAGCGGCACGCAGCCGTAGCGCCGGGCGATCTGCAGGCGCGCCCGGTCTTGTTCCAGGCCGGCGACGGCGACCACGGCGCCGCGAAGGCGCGCCACGGCGGCGCACAGCAGACCGATGGTTCCCGGCCCCAGCACCAGCACGCGCTCCCCGGGCCGGATCGCGGAATTCACGGCCACGGCGTTGTAGGCCACCGAGCAAGGCTCGGCCAGCGCGGCCTGCTCGAACGGCACCCGCTCGGGCACCCGATGCAGGCAGCGCGCCGGCACCCGCACCCGTTGCGTCATGGCCCCGTCGACGCCGTAGCCGAAACCGAGCCGGGCGGGGTCCAGGTTGTAAAGCCCCTGGCGGGTGAGCGGGCTGTCCGGATCAATCACGGCGGCGGTCTCGCTGACCACGCGGTCGCCTTCGCGCCATCCCCGGACCCCGGAACCCACCGCCGCGATCACGCCGCTGAATTCGTGCCCGAGAACCACCGGATAGTTCACCGGCCAACTGTGGGTGCCCATCCACTGGTGCAGGTCGCTGCCGCAAACCCCAACCGCCTGAACCGCCACCACCACTTCCCCGGCGCCGGGCTGCGGCGGAGCGACGTCCCGCAACTCGACCGAGTGCTTCTCCGGGGCGTAGTTGACGACGGCGGGCTGCGTCATCGGCGGCCTCCCACCGGGACATCCCCGTAGGCATGGACCTTCTCGCAGATGAGCCGGAGGGAATCCTCGACGCGGCCGCTGGCGGCGCGAAAGGCGCCGGAGTCAATCGCCAGCGGGGCGCCGATGACCACCAGGGGCGCGCCGAGCGCGGGGGTCCGCACGGCCTGTTCGATACTCAAGCCGCCGACGGCCTGCACGGGGATGCGCACGGCGGCGACGACCTGTTCGAGCCGGTCGAGCGGGCTGGGCATCGGGTGGCCGCGGGCGGCGATGCCGCGGCGCTCGTCGTAGCCGACGTGGTGGACGATGTAATCGCAGCCCAGTTCCTCGAGCCGGCGGGCGGCGGCGACCATGTCCTCGCAGGCCAGGTTGTCACCCATCACCTTGACGCCGTAATCCCGGCCCGCCTTGACCACGGCGAGGATAGTCTCCGGGTGGGCGCGCGCCATCACGACGACGTGCGTGGCGCCCGCCCGGGCCATCATTTCCGCTTCCAGGTAGCCGCCGTCCATGGTCTTCAGGTCGGCGACGATCGGCGTTTCGGGAAACCGTTCGCGCAACGCCCGCACCCCGCGCAATCCCTCAGCCAGGATCAACGGAGTGCCGGCCTCGAGCCAGTCGACACCGGCGCGGAGAGCCATGGTGGCGGTGTCGATTGCTTCGGCGATGCTGGTGAGATCGAGAGAAATCTGGACAATGGGACGCATACGGTGCTCCCAATTATGGCACAGGCAAGCGCGGAGCGGCTTGCCGGAGAGGCGCGCCATACGGGCGTTCCGGCGCCGCGCCGGCGCGGTGTCAGAAAGTGCGCGGGCCGAGGGCGACGATATCGTCGATGCGGAGGGTTTCCTTGACCACGAATGGTTCCCCGTACTTGACTCCGATCTGCTGACCGTAGAAGCGGGCGATGGCGCCAAGCCGGTCGGTGATCTCCTCCCTGCCGGGGAACAAGTCCGCGGCCCCGCCGGTGCCGCCGTACTGGGACTGGTAGCAAAACAGGGCCTCCATCCGGCGCTCGAACTGAGCGCTGATGTCCACCACGAAGGAAGGCCTCACGTCCGCGTACAGGGAAGAGTAGATGATCTTGTAGGGCCGGTGCGGCTCGGAGGAGGAGTCGAGTTTCTTCAAGCCCGCCAGGAAGCTGGCCTCGAAGCCGAGTTCGGCGGCGCGGTAGTGATCCGGGTGGCGGGCTTCCCAGTAGGGAAGAATAACCACCCGGGGGCGGAGGCGGCGAATCTTGCCAGCCAGCGTCATGCGGGCGGCGAGATGGTTTTCCAGTCGCGCGTCCGGCAACCGCAGGTTTCCCCGCCACTTCAGCCGCAGAATCTTTGCCGCCGCCTCGGCTTCCCGGAGGCGGAGTTCCGGCGATCCGCGGCTGCCCATGTCCCCGGCGGTTAGCTCCAGCGCCCCGGTGCGATACCCTTTCCCGGCCATCCGGAGCAGGGTTCCGCCGCAGGTTTGCTCGATGTCGTCGGGGTGGGCGGCGATCGCCAGCACATCCAGCGCCGGCAAATCCAGGGCTTCGGTGTCAGCGTGGCTCATCAGCAATTACCACTGCAAGTCGGGCCGGTGGCGGTAACGCGGCCGCGTCCGGAGCAAGTGAATCAAAGCGATGCCCGCCAGGAATCCGCCGACGTGCGCGAACCAGGCGACGCCGCCGGCGCTGGCGGAGGAATAGGCGATGGACCCGACGCCGCTGAACAACTGGAGCACAAACCAGAACACCAGCACCAGGACCGCCGGAATCTCGATGGTCGTGATGAAGACGAAGATGAAGATCAGGGTGACGATCCGGGCGCGGGGGAATTTCACCATGTAGGCGCCCATTACCCCGGCAATGGCCCCGCTGGCGCCGATGGTGGGCAACCGCGAACCCGGGTTGAAGGCCACGTGAATCAGCCCGGCGGCCACCCCGCACAGCAGGTAAAACAGCAGGTACTTGGCGTGCCCCAGCACGTCCTCGACGTTATCGCCGAAGATCCACAGGAACCACATGTTGCCGATCAGATGCAGCCAGCCGCCGTGGAAAAACATGGAGGTCACCAGCGAGAGGGGCTGCAGCCGGTCCGGGATCACCGCGTAGGCCGAGATCAGGTGGTTGGCCGAAAACGGGTCCAGGCTGATCTCGTAGAGGAAGATGAGGACGTTCACGGCGATCAGCCCCATGGTGACAAAGGGCGTGGAATAGCTGGGCTGGGAATCGCGGAGGGGAATCATGGGCTCATCCGCGCGACCCGGCCGGCGTATTTTCCGTGCGAGCGCCGGCCGGCCTTCCTCATCAACTCCAGCGCCTCTTCCCGGGTGGCAAGGTGACCCCGGGCGCCGAGCGCCGTGCAGTTCAGCGCCGCCAGGGCGTTGGAGAAATCGAGCGCTTCTTCCATCGGCATCCCCTCCAGGACAGCATAGCAGAAGGCCCCGTGGAAAACGTCCCCCGCGCCGGTGGTGTCAACACAGTCGACCACATAGCCGGGCGAATAAATGTAGCTGCCGTTTACCCGTGCGAGCGCGCCGTCAGCCCCCAGGGTCATTGCGGCGACCTTCATGCCGTACCGGGTCTGAATGATCTCGAGGGCGCGAAACGGATCCGGCTCCCGCGTCCAGTTGGTGGGAAACTCGGCGCTGCCGACCAGGTAATCGACATAAGGAAGAACCTCCTCGAAGCCGGGGTAGATGGTATCAACGTCCACGGTGACAGGCATGCCGGCGCCGCGGGCGATGCGGGCGGCCCGCGCCACGGCCGGCGTGTCGTGTCCGTCGATGTGGAGCAGCCGGGCACAGGTAATCTGCTCGGGCGTGATCTCAGAGGGATCGATGCGCAAGCACTCGGGCCGGCTCCACAGCACGGTGCGCTCGCCGGTGGACTTATCCACCAGGATGTAGGCCGACTGGTTGGGACAGCCGTGGCGCACCTGCACGTGCTCCAGGCTGACGCCGGAGCCAGCGAGGCTTTCCATCTGGACGCGCCCGCGCTCATCGTCGCCGACGGTGCCGATGTAGCTGGCCCGGAGGCCGAGACGGGCGCAGGCGGCCATCGCGCTGGCCACCTGGCCGCCGGGGCTGAGCAGTTCCTCATCGAATGGGACCTTCCCTCCGTAAGCGGGGAATTTCGAGAGCAACAGGATGGTGTCGGTAGCGTTCAGCCCGACCCCGACGACGTCGAATCGTTTCATACGGGTAACAGGAGCCGGCGCGCCGGCGCGCTACTTCGAGACGGGGACTTCATAAACATAGATACTGTGGATCCGTCCGTGAGCTTCGGCTTGAACGACGCGCGAAGGGTTCCACTCGCGGATCTCGAAGTCGTGGGAGACGACGCGCGCTCCCGGCTTGAGCGACTTCTCCAGGCGCGGCCGGAGGAGTTCGTTAGAGCTTGTGAGCAGGTACAGGACGACGACGTCGGCCGGGCTGATGTCCACATCCCGCAAGTCGCCCTGGATCACCTTGCACCTGTCTTGGAGGCCTTCCTTCCTGATCCATGTCCTGGCGAACTTGACAAGCTTCGGCGAGATCTCGACCCCCACGGATCGCGCCTTGAACCTTTTGGCGGCGGTCACCAGCACGCGGCCATCACCGCAGCCAAGGTCGTAGACCAGTTCGTTCGGCTTGACCCGGGCCGCCTCGAGCATCTTGTCGACGATGGGCTGGGGCGAGGGGACGAAGGGCGCGAGACTCTTGGCGTAATCGCTGGGCTGGGCCGTCAGAGGCGGTGTGGCCGGCACGACCAGCAAAGCCGCGAGCAATATCATCGATGAGAAACGCATAAGCTACTCCGATGAAGAGGCAACCACTTGCCGCTCTTGCTTGTTTTTTTCGATCTGGGAGACAACTTCCGTGACAGCGTTCCACAGGTCGCGCGGGCGGCTGATGGTATACTCCTTGCCGCCGAGAAACTTCACCGCGTTGCCGATGGTGTCCCGCCACGGTATCCGGTGGGGGTACAGGTTGTAGTTCATGTAGTAGACCGGAAAATCCAGGTCCCCCAGGCTACTGAGCTCTTCCTCGGAAACCCCGCGGCTCAGCATCGCTTTCGGCCCGGCGATCACACAGGCATCGAGCCCGTCCGCCGAGCATAATTCGCGGCGTATCAAATCCGCCAGGAACTCGGTTTCGCCGTGTTTTTCGCTCAGCCGCTGCAAGTCAATGGTTCCCAACTGCAGCGTGTCCAGCGAAGCGCCCAAAGCCGGGAAGTTGATCCGGTCCACGTTGTCCTCACGGTACAGGACGCGCTGCTCGTGGAGGTTGAACGCGACCACCGAAAACTTGCGGATTCGGGGTTCCCGAGAAATGGTTCTCAGTATCGCCAGTAATGCAGACGTATCCATAGGTTGCAAGGTTGCCGCGTGTTGGTTCTGGGGTGCAAAATTCACCAGTAACTTCACCCGCAACCCGCCACCGGCGGCGGAACGAACCACCGGCGGCTCCTCCTTGAATTGCTCCAGCTCCGACTGGCGGATCCGGCTCGGCTCGATGTTCAGACGAATGGTCTTATCTCCGCCCCGCAGGTGGGCGTTCACCTCCCAGAATGAGGAGCAAACCCTGCCCATCCGGTCCCGCATCAGCCAATCCACCTGATAGTCGCCCTGGCCGATGTCGAAGGCGCCCTGCAGGTAGGCATCGCCGGAGGCGTTCTCCTCGATCGGGGGAACGTTGATCCGCTGGCGGAAGAAGACGGGCTCGTCGGGATGAGCGACGGGCGTGACCTGGAACAGGACCGTCAGTAAGTTGCCGTTGCCGGCCAAGGCGCGCAGCGGTACGGCCACTTCGTAGCTGGAGTGAAAACGGAGGTCAAAACCGAGTACCGGTTTATTCGGGCTGACCGCACAGGGCAAATCGTTGCGCTTCTCTCTAGCCATGAAGATGGCCATGTCGCTGGTATGAATGCGCACGATCCCGTCCGGCGGCCCACCGGGAATCATGACCTGTCCCGCAACCGGCGCAGGACGAGCCAGCGCCCAAATCAGCGCCGGCAGGAGGGGGCCGATGAAAAAAGATGACCGCACCCGCATGTTCCCGGCGTCCCGCACGGTTCTCATAGAGTAGTGTACTACACGCGCTGTTTTCTCAACCGTCAGGGGAAGGTCAAGCAGAAGCAGCGGGCGCCGGCGGCCGCCGAAGTACAATGGAGGTTTCCATGAAGATCGCCCTAGGGCAGATCAATACGACAATCGGCGACATGTCGGGGAACGTCGACCTGATGGCCGCCACGGCGCGGCGGGCCGCCGAGCGCGGCGCGCAACTGGTGATTTTCCCGGAGCTGGCCGTCACCGGTTACCCGCCGCGGGACTTGCTGGAGAAGGCGAGTTTCTACGAGGCGGCGCGGGAGCAGGAGGAGCGCCTGGCGGCCGAAACGGCGGCGCTTGATCTCACGCTGGTCTACGGGACGGTCGACCGGACCGATTCAGCGGCGGGGAAGCCAGCCGTGAATATCGCGGCGGTGGCCGAGCACGGAAAGATTGTTTTTCGCCAGGGGAAAATGCTGCTGCCCACCTACGACGTCTTCGACGAGGCCCGCTATTTCCTTCCGGCCGAGCGGCAGGAGGTTCACCGGATTGGCGGCGTGAACGTAGCCCTGACGGTTTGCGAGGACGCCTGGAACGACAAACAGTTCTGGGAACGGCGGCTCTACCAACGGGACCCGGTCGAAGAGCTGGTGCGAGCCGGCGCCGAGCTGCTGATCAGCATCAACGCCTCGCCCTACCACATGGGCAAGCGGAGGCTGCGGCGGGAAGTGTTCGCCACCACGGCGCGGCACCGGGGGATACCACTGGTCTACGTGAATCAGGTGGGCGGCAACGACGAGCTGGTCTTCGACGGCAGCAGCTTTGCCATGGACGCCCGGGGCAACGTCATCGCCGCGGCACCTTCGTTCCGCGAGGACTTGATCTTCGTGGATACGGCGACCGGGGCGGGCGACCGGCGGGAGAATCTCGCCAATCCCCGCGAGGCGGTTTACGAAGCGCTGGTACTGGGAACCCGGGACTACATTCGGAAGTGCGGGTTTCGGCAAGTACTGCTGGGGCTGAGCGGCGGCATTGATTCGTCGCTGACCGCCGTGATCGCCGCCGACGCAGTGGGCCGGGAGAACGTGACCGGCGTCGGGATGCCCGGCCCTTACTCGTCGGAAGGCAGCGTCCGGGACGCGCGCACGCTGGCGGCGAATCTCGGCATCCGGTTCGAGACGGTCGAGATCACCGGCGCGTACGAGAAATTCCTCGAACAATTGGATCCGCTGTTCGGCGACCGCCCGCGCGACGTCACCGAGGAAAACCTGCAGGCCCGTCTCCGCGGGGTCACGCTCATGTCGCTTTCCAACAAGTGGGGCGCCATGGTGCTCACGACGGGTAACAAGAGTGAGCTGGCAGTCGGCTACTGCACGCTCTACGGCGACATGGCGGGCGGGCTGGCGGTGATCAGCGATGTGCCCAAGACACTGGTTTACGAGCTGGCCCGCGTGGCCAACCAGCGGCACGGTGAAGCGATTCCCGAGAGCGTGTTCACCAAGCCGCCGTCAGCCGAGCTGCGCCCGAACCAGAAAGACACGGACTCACTGCCCGCCTATGAGATTCTGGACAAGATCCTGCAACGTTACATCGAGGATTCCAAGCCGCCGCGGGAAATCGCCGCGGAGTTGAACCTTCCCCTGGAGCTGGTCCGCGAGATAGCGAACATGGTCGATCGCAACGAATACAAGCGGCAGCAGGCCGCACCCGGGCTGAAAGTCACCACCAAGGCCTTCGGCATGGGGCGCCGCTTTCCCATCGCGCAGAAATTCTTCCAATGAAAAACCGGTACGCAACCCACCGTTCCCGTTTGCGGCCCCGATGGAGCTCGTCGGCGGGAGCAAGAGCCGGGGCCGGTCTGGCGGCCGTGGCGGCGCTGGCGGGAATCCTGTCCGCCGAACCCGTTGGCCCGGCCGCCGACGGCGCGTTTCTGCTGAACAGCGGCTGGCTGCTCCGGCCGGCGGGGCGGCAGATCCCGCTCGATACGTTTCCGATGAACAGCGTGCTGTCTCCGGACGGCAAGTTTCTGCTGGTGCTCCACGCCGGCTACGCGAAGCCGTCCATCCGCGTATATGAAACCGGCGCGTTCCGTGAAGTGGATCGTCTGCAGCTCGAAGACGCCTGGCTTGGCATGACGTTCGCCCCGGGTGGCCGCCTGCTTTACGTGGGGGGCGGGGCGACGGGAAATGTCTATGAGCTGTCGTTTTCCCCGCAAGGCAAACTCAAACCCAAGCGCGCCTTCTCGACCATTCCCCGGCAGCGGCGGCGAACGCCGGAGGACTTTGTCGGCGACGTCACGCTGAGCCCGGACGGACGTCTGATTTACGCGGCCTGCCTGTTCCGCGACGAAATCGCGGTGATCAACCCGCAATCCGGCTGGGTGATCGAGCGTTTCCGGACCGCTCGCCGCCCTTACCGGATCCTGTTTGCCCCGGACGGCAAGAGCTTCTTCGTCACCAGTTGGGCCGAAGGCTCGGTGGATCAGCACAACGCGCAAGACGGCGAGCACCTTTCCATGCTTCGTCTCGGTCCCCAGCCCATGGACATGGTCTTGTCGGACCGTCCCCTCCAGGCGGAAGAAGGCGAAGAGCCGCCACCGTGGAAGGCGCGCCTGTTCATCGCGCTGGCCAACACAAACCGCGTCAGCGTGGCCGGACTCATGGAAGGAGGAGAGCTGCAGCTCCTGGAGACCATCCAGGTCTCCCTCTGGCCGTGGCAGCCAAGCGGGATGACGCCGGCGTCGCTCGCCCTGAACAAGAGCCAGAGCCGGCTTTACGTGGTCTGTTCGAACGCCAACGCCGTGGCGGCCGTCGACATTACCAGGAAGAAGAGCCGCGTGCTGGGCTTCCTGCCGGCCGGCTGGTACCCGACCGGCGCCACGCCGCTGGTTGACGGCCGCCTGGTGGTGCTAAACGGGCGCGGCGGCGGCAGCCATCCGAATCCCAACGGTCCGAATCCCACCCGGGAACCGCTCCGCTTGCACCGGGGCCTCGCAGCGCCTGGCTACGTCGCACGGCTACAGACCGGGACCGCATCGGTGATTCCGCCGGCCGATGAAGCGCAACTGTTCCAGTACACCAAGCAGGTGTTCCGGCTATCGCCGTACAACGACAGCCAGCTCGCCTTTGTCCCGATTCCCGAGGGCAATCCCGTGCCGCCCAGTCCGGCAGCACCGCCCGAGCTGGCCTCGCCGATCCGTCACGTTCTCTACATCATCAAGGGAAGCCTGACCTACGACGCCTTGCTCGGCGATCTCGGCAAGGGCAACGGGGAACCTTCCCTCACCGTGTTCGGCGAACCAGTGACGCCGAACCAGCATAAGCTGGCGCGCCAGTACGTGTTGTTCGATAACTTCTACGTGAACGGCGACGTCGAGGCCGATGGGGTGAACTGGTCCACGGCCGCCATTGCGCCGCCCTTCGTCGAACGGCTCTGGCCGGCCACTTACGCCGGCCGTCTGGACCGTTACACGTACGAGGGAGGGGAGCTGGCGGCCATGCCGCCCGCCGGGTACCTGTGGTCCAACGCCCTCAGCGCCGGCCTGCCAGTCCGCAACTACGGGTTGCTGGCCGTCAACCGCGAGCCGGCGCCCGCGGAAGGGGAGCAGGTGCACCGCGTGTTAGATCCTTCCTTGCGCAAGATCACCGTTCACTCGTTCCGGGGTTTCGATCTCGATTACCCGGATGTGCGGCGGGCCAAGGCGTTCATCGCGGACCTTGCCAAGATGGAAGAGGCAGGCGAGGCGCCGCGGCTGATGGTGATGCGGCTGGCCAACGACCACACCTCGGGCACCGCGCCCGGCAAGATTGCCCCGAAATCAGCGGCCGCGGACAATGACCGCGCGCTGGGAATGATCGTCGAAGCGTGCTCGAAGAGCAAGTTCTGGCCCACCATGGCGATCTTCATCCTGGAAGGCGACGCGCAGGCGGGCGCCGACCACGTCGACAGCCACCGTTCCCCGGCCTTCGTGATTTCTCCCTACACCCGCCGGGGCGTGGTGGACAGCCGGATGTACAACACTACGTCCATGCTGCGAACCATCGAGCTGATCCTCGGGCTCCACCCGCTGACCCATTTCGATGCCGCAGCCACACCGATGTGGGCGGCGTTTCAATCTGAGCCGGACCCGGCCCCGTACACGGCGGAAGCCCCGCGCGTCTCTCTCACGGAGCGGAACCCCTGATCGCGGGCGCGTGGCGGATTGAAGCCGAAGGAACCGGGAACCGGGCTTTCCCGGGACACATTGCTGCTGGTACCATTGAACTGACCTCGAGTGCCGCTGCCGAAAGCGACGCCAGTGGAGTTTGCGCCCGGCGCCGGCAGTGATTGGGAGGACCATTATGCCGACGACAGTGAAGCTGAAAGACGGAACCGAAGTGCTGATTCGCGAGATGACCAAAGACGATTATGAGCGGTCTCTCGCTTTCTTCCGCGAGCTCCCCGAAGAAGACATGCTGTTTCTGCGCAGAGACGTGAGTGACCCCGAGGTGGTCCGGGATCGCGTTGAGGAAGCCGAGCGGGGCAACGTGAAGAGGCTGGTCGCGGTGGCCGACGACAAAATTGTGGCGGACGGCGCACTCGAGCTCGCCGGCCACGGCTGGCAGCAACACATGGCCGAGCTGCGCCTGATCATCGCGCGGCCCTATCAACGCAAGGGGCTGGGCACGCTGATGGCGCGGGAGCTTTACCGGCTCGCCTCCAGCGAGGGAGTTGAGGAAATCGTGGTCCGGATGATGCGGCCCCAGACCGCCGCCCGCAACATTTTCCGGAAGCTGGGTTTTCACGAGGAAATCTTGCTTCCCAGCTTCGTCAAGGACCACCGCGGCGCCAAGCAGGATCTGATCCTGATGCGGTGCGACCTCAAAGAACTCTGGCAGCGGCTGGAGACGTTTCTCTCCGAGCTGGACGCCGCCGGATTCCGGGGCTGAGCGCGGCCGGGTCTCGGCGCGCCGGCCAGGGCCCGTCTCCTACGGCCGTCGCGCCCTGACGTGCTCGTATGTTTTCGCGGTTCCGGCTTCGGTGTCGAGGACCTTAACGGTGTAGACACCCGGCCGGCGCACCCGTGGAGTGAAGGTGTTCCCCTGGATGCGGAACGTGTAGACGATCTCGCCGGAGGCTTCGTTGATCACCTGGACCACGGGATCCGGTTTCTCTGATTTCACTTCCTCCAACACCAGGCCGTCTTTCGGATAGCCGTTGTCAAGCTGATCAATGGTGATCGGCCAGCCGGGGTATGGCTTGGCGTCCGGCTTGCTGGTGTCCACCCAGCGAGGCCAGTTGGCGAGGGTAATCTTGCGCGTTTTCCGGTCGAAGGTGATGATGCCATAGCCCGGAGCGCGGTCCATCAGCGCTCGCGGCTCGATTCCGTGCTCAATGGGGTTCGACACGGCCCATACGGTTATCTTGTTGCCGAAGCCGTCCCGGTATTCGCCGGTATAACGCGGTGTTCCCTCGATGTGATGGCGGCCCGGTTTCGGCGGAAACCACCGCCGCGGCCAGACGTTGGCCACCGAGGGCACGCAAATGGCCCAGCCGGCATCGTTCCACTGATCGATGCCGTAATGGATGGTGCTGCCCAAATGCTGATCGCCCGCGATGTGCACCGCGAAGGCCTTTCGCATCTTGCGGAGCGCCTGATTGCGTCCTGTCTGCGGCCAGCCGTTCGAGTCGTGATCCTGGACGGGCCAATCGTCATCCGGGTATTCGCCGGGCTTGTATACGCGAAGCTTCGGCGTGATCTTGTCCGAGCGGGTGCCCTTGGGCAGCGTCGCGACATTGGCGAAGATCGTCTGCGAGATGACCGCCTTCATCCACGCGCCGCCGCTCCAGTCCGCCGCCCAATGCTCGAGAAAGGCGAGCTGGCGCTCACCGAGGAGTTTCGCGCCGGGCACGTCGCCCTGCCTGGCGGCGTCGTAGTGGGGATTCTGAGCCCAGCCGTTGACGATCTTGGCGAACGGGAGCTTCACCTTCGGCGCGGATTTCCACTTGCGGTCCTCGATGACGGCGAAGCTGATGCCGCCGTAGAGCAGATCCGTATAGTAGACGGTGATTCCCTGCTCGACGGGAGTCGGGTCATACGGATCGGGCAGGTTGGCGGTTTGGGACCGCTGCACGGCGTTGACAAACCGCGCGGGCATCGTGTAACCGCCCTTGTCCTGGCCCTCGTAACCGGTTCCTTCGGCGTGACGGCCGCCGGCGCCCCAGAGATTGCCGTGATAGACGTCATGATCATCGGGGATCGCCACCGCGGGAATATCTTTCAGCAATTCGCGGTATTCCCAGCCGAACTCGTACCACTTGCGCAGATAATCGAGGATGGCGGCCTCGACGGGAGCGCGCTGCGTCCCGTAATCGCCGACGCTCTCGTAAATGTTGTCGCCGGTGTAGACCAGCAGGTCTGGTTGGAAGTGACTCACATTCCGGACGATATCGGCGTGGGGAAAGCCCAGGTCATTGTTGCCGGTGAAGGCGGCCGCCACGATCTTGTCCTTATCCACCGGATCTCTACGAATGGTGCCGGCCCAATGATACTCGTGGAGGTCTCCGCCGGCATCCGGCATCCGGTAACAGACCCGGTAAGGAGTATCCCTGGTGTCATCCCAGTTGGTGACCTTGAAGGTAGCGGTGCGGGCGTCCGGATCGATGGTGGTCTCGGCGGCCCGCGTCCACTGGTTGTCCTTTTGAATCTCCAGCCAGACCTCTTTGGGGGCGTTGCCCACCGGCGCCATCTGGGCGTTCAGCTTCAGGACCTTCCGGCTGAGGGTGTACATGGACCACAGGATCGGGCCGAACGTGCGCTCCTCGTGGGCGGTAACTTTGCTTCCCGAGACCGTCCAGTCTTTGAACCAGAACCGGACGGTGCCGCCCCGGGGATTTCGAGGCCTGGCCGGGAAGTCGCCGTTGAGCAGCGCCTTCATGTCGGCTGAGGGTGTCTCCTGGATCGGGCCGGAACTCGATACCAGAGCCAGGCCGCCGGTAAGCCACTCGGGCGGAACCTCGTCGCGGGTCACTTGCGCCAGCTCATCGCCGCCGGCGTTGTAAGCGGCGAGCACGAGCCGGTAATTGGGACCGGCCGGCTCGGCGCTGAGCCGGAGTTCCAGGTTCTCGAACGGGAGCGGGACCTTTGGCGCCGTCTCCTCCAGCTTGCCGATGAACAGCCGGCCGTCGGAGGCCAGCCCTGCGTTCATGCCGATGCCGTGCACGGCGCTGTCCCGGTAGTCGTGGAAAGCGCCGCGAATGCCAACGCGAAAACCGGCGAAGCCTTCTTCCAGCGGGCCGGTGTCTTGTTCCAGGCGGCCCAGCTTGACGCTCATCTCGAGCTCGCCCGGTTTGCCCTCCACCTCGCGCGTCAGCAGGTAAACGTAGCGGTTCGCGCCGGCGACGACGTTCTCCAGGCGGCCATTGTGCACGCGCCAGTCCTGCAACGGGCTGGACCAGTATTCCGGCCCCGGCCAGATCCGTTCCACCTCGGCGGGCCAGTGGCTGCGAAACTCTCCGTGGCGCCCGGCGCAGCCGGCCAGAATCACAATCGAAAGCAGTAGCAGGTTCCGTTTGAACAGCATTCTGTTTTTCCTTACCCCCGATCCGTATTGTACCGTCCGCGCGAACGCGCCGCTCGTCGCCATCCGCCACGGCGGCGTTGGTTTGCGGCACAATGGCGCTTGAGCGTCATGAGCGGAATCCTGCTATCTTTGCAAAGCGCGGCGGGGCTGCTGGGCCTGGCCGCGATCGCCTGGTTGATCAGCGAGAACCGCCGGGCGGTTCCCTGGCGGACGGTCGGGGCCGGGATCAGTCTCCAGCTCCTGCTGGCGATCATGCTATTGCGGCTGCCGGCCTTTCGCCGCCTGTTCCTGGTGCTCGACCGGCTGATGGAATCACTCACCAGCGCGCTGGACGCGGGCACGAGCTTCGTGTTCGGCTACCTGGGCGGCGGGCCGCCGCCGTTTGAGGTCTCCTCGCCAGCCGAGACCTACGTGTTCGCCTTCCGGGTCCTGCCGTTCGTTCTGCTGGTCAGCGCGCTGTCGGCGCTGCTGTTCTACTGGCGGGTGCTGCCGCTGGTGGTCAAAACGATGTCGCTGGTCTTGCGCAAGACGATGCGGGTAGGCGGCGCGGTGGGCCTCGGAGTGGCGGCCAACGTGTTCATGGGAATGATCGAGGCGCCGCTGCTGATCGCGCCATACCTGAAGAAGATGAGCCGCGCGGAGCTGTTTGTCATCATGAGCAGCGGCATGGCGACCGTCTCGGGCACGGTGATGGTGTTGTACGCCAACATTCTCTCCGGAGTGATCCCGGACGCCCTGGGGCACGTGCTAGCAGCCTCGCTGATCAATGCGCCAGCATCCGTGGTGGCAGCGGTGCTGATGGTGCCCCCGGACCGGGAGAGCACCGCGGCTGAGCTGGTCCCGCCCGGCAAGGCTCATAGCGCGATGGACGCCCTCACCCAGGGCGCCGAGCAAGGCATGCGGCTGGTGCTCAACATCGCCGCGATGCTGGTCGTGCTGGTCGCTCTGGTGAGTTTGCTGAACCAGGCGTTCGGGCTGCTGCCGCAAATGGGCGGCGAACCGATCACGATGCAGCGCGTAGCCGGCTACCTGTTCGCGCCGATCGCCTGGCTCATGGGCATTCCCTGGCACGAGGCGATGACCGCCGGGGGCCTGCTGGGAACCAAGACGGTGCTCAACGAGCTGATCGCCTACGTCGATCTGTCGCACCTGCCCGCCGGCGCGCTGGGCCTGCGGAGCCGGATGATCATGAGCTACGCCCTGTGCGGATTCGCCAACTTCGGCAGTCTGGGCATCATGATCGGCGGGCTGGGAACGATGGTGCCGGAGCGGCGCTCGGAGATCACCGCGCTCGGGCTTCGCTCGATTGCGGCGGGCACGCTGGCCACCTGCATGACCGGAGCGGTGGTTGGCGTCGTCGGACCGTGAGGAGTTGCACTCCGGCCTGGTGCTCACCGGCTCCTGGGTAGTGTAATTTATCGTACTGATTGTGGTTCGCAAGATTGCCGTGACCATCAACGAGGAACCCCTGCGGGGACTGGATCGCTGGGTCCGCCTGGATCAAGATCTCCCAGGTGCGAACCATTTCCACCGAACGGCTGGGCAAGCGAATCGGCAAGATTCCGGCAGAGGAAGTCGCGGAGTGTATCGAAGGGCTGCTGGAATTGATCTCGTGGCGCCGGCGCCCGCGCCGGGCTTCCGGTGGGCGCCGATGGTCGCGCGTCAACGGCCTCACACGCCGCTCTCAGCGGTCTCGATCAGATCGAGTTCGACACCCTGCTGGGCGCCTTCGGCGATCTTGACCTCCTCGCCGTCGTCTTCATACCGGGCGAGAAACGCCGGATCCCGATAAGCGCCGGATTCAATACCGGTGAAGGCGAATACCTTGTAGTTGCCCGGGGCGATTCCGTTCAACTGGAAGCGTCCGTACTCGTCCGTGGTGGCCGTCTTGAACAGTTCCTCGCGGCCGCGCCTGCTTTCTTCCGGGACGAGCACCACGGTTGCGCCCGCCGCGGGCGCACCGGCGGCGGTCACCGAACCGGTCACCTGTCCCCCTTTCAGGCTGACGAGGAGCCTCAAGGCGGCGCCGGCCAAGCCTTGCCGGATCTGGATTCGGCTGTCAAGCACGTCCAGATCGCCGAAGCGGGCCGATTTCAGATAACCGTTTCCGGGCAGCTGCATTACGCGCAGGGAGTAGTCGCCCGGCGCCAGATTGTCGATTTCGAATCCGCCACTGGCGTCGACCGTGCCGCTGCGGCTCCCGATCATGGTATCGACGGGCTGGAGGTACACGCGCATACCGTCCAACCTGAACCCGGCTGGGACGTCTCCCTCCAGTTCCACGCTTCCCGAGAGTTTGACTCCCGGGCCAAGCGCCAGCACGACGCCCTCCACATTGGTGTCGCCGACCTCGAGGTCTTGCCGCGCAGAGGCGTTCCCGGCCGCGGCGCGTCATGGCCGTGAGCACGTAAGAGCCCGGTTGCACGCCGGTGATCTCGAATCCGCCGGTGCGGCGGTCGATCGAACGGAAGGAGCGCAACATGCCGGGGAGGAAAGCGGCGCCTTTCGGCATCAGGCTCACCATCGTGCCGGCCGGGGGCGCGCCTGCGGAGCCGTCGACCACCCTGCCCTCGATGCGCACCGCGGGCACGCGCAGTAGGCGAAAGTCGACGCTGGAACGCTCCTCGCCGGCGCGCAGCACGATCGGGGCGGTCTGATTCACATCGAGGACACCGGGGTAATACACCGCCGGATAGGTGAATTCCTGCCCGGTCTCGCTGGTCCGCATCAGAAAGCCGGGGCCGACACGTTCGCGGTAGGTGGCCGCCACGTAATAGCTGCCCGGCGCAATACCGAACAGCCGGTACTCGCCGAGATCGTTGGTGGTGGCGCTTGGCCCGGCCGGCGTCAACTGGCGCCGCCCCTGGAGATAGCGGTACTTCATCACCAGAACCCGGGCATAGGCGACCGGTTCTCCGTCTTCGTCCACCACGCGCCCGGTGACTACCGCCGCCGGAAGCAGCTTGAAGGTGATGTCCTTGACGTGCGCCCCCGGAGCGATGGTCAGCCGGGCGCCGGAACGGCCGGGAGTTCTTGCGCTGTAAGATTGGGTGGCGTACCGGTTCCGCTGCGCCAACAGGCTATAGCTGCCCGGCTCGACCCTGGCAAAGAAGAAGCGTCCGTTGGCATCGGTGACCGCAGCCAGCCGGGACCGGCCCCGAGAATCGGACCGGGACAGGGAAACTTGGGCCTTAGCCAGCGGCGCGCCCGTGTTCGCGTCATAGACAGCGCCTTCAACGGTGGCGTAGTCGTCAGGTCTGATCCCGGTTTCGGCCTGTTGCGGCTGCTGCACTCTGCCCGCCCGGCCGCGGGCCCCCCTCTCCTGGGCAGACATCAGGAGGCAACCCACGAGAAGTGAGAGCAAGATTGCGCCTGGTCGCATTCTACCCTCCCTGTATCCAATTATGCGATATGCGGGAGCCGGCGAGGCCGGGTACCCGCCACCTCAGTCTCCGAGACCCGCGCCCAGGAAACCGGACACCGCCACCCCGAGCATGTAGAAGGTGAACAGCAGCGTTACCACCAGGCCGAGGTTCATCCAAAAACCGTTCCTGTGCTCGCCAGCGAATGCCGGGCTACGAGTAAGCCGCCAGGTGAATAAAGCAATCAGCGGCATGATCAGGGGGCTGACGGCTTGCGAGGCAATCATGATCTGGACCGGGCTGCCGCCGAAGACCGGCACCACCATACTCACCGAGGCGGTGGCGACCACCAGGAGGCGGTAACCGGTCCGGCTCATCTCCCGGGGCTTGCCGAAGTAGTCGGAGATCATCCAGGGGCCGAGCAGATAATTCGGAAACAATGACGACAGGCCGGCGGCCACGATGCCGGCCACGAACGCCGAGGCCGCGAACCGGCCGGCCAGCGGCTCGAGCGTCTTCACCATGTCGATGGCCTTTTCGACCGGCATGCCCTGGACGAACAGGGTCCCGGCGGCGCAAGCCATGATGGCGGTATTGACCACGAACAGAAGTACGGCCGAGATCAGCGAGTCCCGGTACGCCATCGGGATCTGGGCGGGTTTCCAGCCTTCCTCCTGAATAACGATACTTCGCGAAACCAGGCAGACCGAGGCCAGCGTGGTGCCCACCATGCCGGCGATCAGCAACGGCGCGTTTCCGGCGGCGGGAATTCGGGGGATCAGTCCGCGCAGGACGGCCTCCGGCGACGGCGGCGCGATCACGGCGGTAAACAGGAAGGAGACGCCCATCATGGCGACCAGAAACGAGACGGCTTTCAGGAAGAACCGGTGGCGGCCGTTCCAGAACAGCCAGAGCAGCAACAGCATGACGGCCAGTCCGGAGACGATGCGGTTCAGTCCTGTCCCGCCGGGAGTGAACCCTCTGGTCCACTCGCGGATGACGTCGGTCACGATTCCCATCACACCGATGATCGAGGCGATCTGCGTGATCACGGTGGCCGCCACGATGAACAGCGTCACCGGCCCGCCGAAGTGCTTGCGGAAATTGTGAAGCATGGTGTCGCCGGAGACAATGGTCATCTTGCTGATGGCGGCGAACATGATGTGGGTGAACAGAGAGGCGAGCGCCAGAGTCCAGACGAGCGTCATTCCGTAACTGGCACCGGCCGCCGCCATGGTGGTCACGCTCCCGGTGCCGACCACGTAGCCGACCATGAAGATACCCGGCAGAATCGAAGCGCCAAACCGGCCAAGGCGTGAAGCGAACGTGGCAGAGGAACCGGTCCCCATCAGCCCCTCAGCCTAGCACAGCGGGAACGCGAACTGCCGCGGGTAAGAGCGGGCGCCTCCCGGGCAAGGGGCGCTCGTTCCGGGGGAAGCGTGACCTGCCGATCGCAAAGCCGGACCCGCTCATGTTACCATCGTGTTACATTTGCCGGGAGGTCAGCCAGAGCACGGATGTCGATGGATTTGCGGGATCGGGGTTACAGCCCTGACGGCTTCTATAAAGGATTCACCGTGTGGTTCACCGGGCTTTCCGGCGCCGGCAAGAGCACCCTGTCCCGTATTCTAGCTGAGCGCCTGCGGGAGGCGGGAGCGAAGGTGGAGTTGCTCGACGGCGACGTGGTCCGCACGAATCTGTCCAAGGGGCTCGGTTACAGCAAGGAGGACCGCGACACCAACATCCGCCGCATCGGCTTCGTCTGCGAGCTGCTCTCCCGCAACGGCGTCATCGCCATCGCCGCCGCCATTTCTCCATACCGCGAGATCCGCCGGGAAGTGCGCGCGAAGATCAGCGACTTCGTCGAGGTGTACGTTCGATGCCCGATCGAAGTGCTCACCGAGCGCGATGTTAAGGGGCTGTACAAGAAAGCCCTGGCGGGGGAGATTCAGCACTTCACCGGTATCTCGGACCCGTACGAGGAACCGGAACAGGCCGAAGTGGTAGTTCACACGGATCGGGAATCCCCCGAGGAGTGCGTAGCGCGGATCTGGGCGAAGCTGAAGGATCTCGGGCTGATCCGGTTTTGACCGGCGCCCGCTTCCTCAACCCGGCCGGGAAGCCCAGACGGTGACCGGGGCCCCGGCCGCCTTGAGTCTTGCCCCTTCCCGCGCCCACCGAGTACGGACGTAACCCAGTGCCGCCACGCGCCCCAGGGCGGGCGACCGGGCGGCGGAGGTGATTTTGCCGACCTCGCTGCCGTCCGCCTCGAGCGGGGTGCCAGCCGCGGGCGCTTCGGCGGCATCAAGGCGCAGTTGCACCAGCAGGCGATTCACGTGGCCGCGGGAACGGACGCGCTCGACGATCTCCTGACCGATGTAGCAGCCCTTGTTGAAATGGACCGCGCCGAGCAGTTGCGTTTCGTGCGGAATATAGTCTTCCGAGAAATCCTCCCCGTAACGCGGCCGGCCGTTCTCCAGACGCAGGATGCGGATCGCTTCCGGGCTGGCGGTGACCGCCCCGGCCGCGGCCAGCCGCGCCAGCAGATCCGCTTTTTCTCCGGCCGGCGCGAAGATCCAGTAGCCGGCCGCGCCGGTGGCGCTGAGGCGCGCGATCCTGCACGCGTTCCACTCCCGCGTGTGGTATGGTTCGGCGGGCACGGTCCCGCCCAGTTTGCGCAGCAGCGCCTCCGCCTTCGGCCCTTCGACGGCAATCGTCGCGATCCGGCTGGTGACGTCTTCCAGGGTCACGTCATCGGCAATCACGTATTTATCGATGTGCCGGAGGATTTTCTCGCGGGTTTCCGGTTCGGTGTCCAGCAGAAGGTGGTCCGGCAAACGGAACAGGTTCACGTCAGCGAGGATGCGGCCCTGGGGGTTCAGGAAGAAGGCGTAGCAGCCCTGGCCGGGGCCCAGTTGCTCGACGTGGTTCGTCGTGATTGCGTGCAGCAGCCGCACGCGATCCTCGCCGCGGACCTGGATCTTGCCGCGGCTGCTGAGATCGAAGACGGCGGCGCCTTCCCGTAATGCCCGGTACCCTTCTGTCATCGGAATCAAAGCCGTTACGGGCAGCCCGGTCCGGCGGGCGGCCCGCGACCGAAGCCACTGCCCGCGATAGGCCCCCTGTAGCTATTGTAGTGGGGAGCGGCGGCGCACGACACCGGCCGGGCGCTGATGGCGGCGCTCTGCGGCGGACTCTAGCCCGCGGCTTCGGTTCTCGCCCGTCCGAGGTCCGGCACCGCGCCGAGCTGCCGGAGCAACGCCAGATCATCCGCGTTGATCCACTCTTCCACGCACTTGCCGCCTTCAAACCGGGCGATGCTGATGCCCGTGAATGTCACCGGCTGGCCGGTGGGAGGGATCCCTTGCCATTCGCCGCGGCTGGTGCCGGTAAAGATCCAGCGAGTGGCCACCTTGTCGCCCTCGGCGATCATGTCCTCGATGGTTATACGGCAACCAGAACAGGCCGCGCGGACAGCAATCGCGTACTTCATCATGGCCCGTGGACCCACCAGGTCCTCGGGGACGCTGGTGGTATGGCAAACGAAATTGTCCGCGTAGCAGTGCCTGGCGACGGCCAGGTCAGCCTTGTTCCAAAACTCCTCGATGATACGCCGGACAATGGCCTTGTTCTCTTCTGACATGAAACACCCTCCTTTGTGGCGGTCGCCACATTCCGGCAACCCGTCGGTCCCCGCAGAAAGAAGCGAGGAACCCGCCGCTCAGCACGACTCGCGATGCGCAGTGTGGTTTCCGTACGTGGTTCCGCGCGGCTGATCTGCTTGATTGTACCCTGAGCGGTCAGGAAAGGCGAGGCTTTTTTGGCCTTTGCGGCGGCCGGCGGCGGGCGCGGAGCTCGAGGATCAATTGCATCACCTCGCGCTCGATCTGCCGCGCGACTTCTTGATGGGTCTCTTTGTCCTCTCCGATCGGGTCGCGCACGTCCCAGTGGATGAGGCGCCCCGGCGTCTCGACGGGTAGCATGTAGCCGCTCATGTTCACCACGATGTCAAAGGAAGAAAGATCGACTTCGCTGAGTCCCTTTGGAAAATGGCCGGTGAGGTCGATGTTCTTCTCCGCCATTACCTCGCGGGTCACATCCGGCACAGCAACCGCCGGGTACAGGCCGGCGCTTTCACTCTCCATCACGTCGGAGCCGTAAGCGCGGGCGAAGCCCTCGGCCATCTGGCTGCGGCAGGCGTTGCCCACACAAAGGAAAAGGACCCGTGTCATCGATCCAGCCTAGCAAGAAAAAGGCGGTGGACCGCCCGGTTGGTAGACAGCTCCGGGTGGAAGGTCGCCGCCAGGTGGCGGCCCTGCTCCACCAGCACCGGATCGCCCTGGTATCGCGCCAGCACGCGGACGCCGCTCCCCACGCGCCGAATGATCGGAGCGCGGATGAACACCGCCTCCAGTTCCCCGCCCGGAAACCAGCCATTCGCCCCGGGCTCCGGACGGATCCGGACGACGCGGCTGTCCAGTTGCCGTCCGTAGGCGTTCCGTTCGATTTGGATGTCCAGCAAGCCCAGGGAGGGCTGAGGGGGACGCAGCACCTCCCGGGCCAGCAGAATGGCGCCCGCGCAGGTGCCGAAGACGGGCTTGTTGAGGCCGAAGTTCCGGAGCGGCTCCATGAGCTTTTCGCCGGTGAGCAGCTTCAGCATGGTGGTGCTCTCGCCGCCGGGAATCACCAAGCCGTCGATCCGGTTCAATTCGGCGGCCGCCCGCACCTCCACCGCCTCGGCGCCCGCCTCGGCGAGCGCCGCCCGATGAGCTTCGAAATCGCCCTGCAGAGCGAGAATACCGATCCGTTTCACGTGGTCTCTTCTTTTTTCACTGCGGCGCCGGGGCGCACCCGAACTAGCCGGCGCTCACCAGCCCCTGGTTTGCAGCAGCTCGGATTCGTCCAGCTTGGCCACGTCCAGACCAGGCATGCCCATGCCCAGCTCTTCACTGGCCTCGAGCAGCTTCGCCGGGTCGTTGTAATACGTGGCCGCCTTGACAATGGCCAGGGCGCGGTTTTCCGGATCACTGGACTTGAAGATTCCCGAGCCGACAAAGACCGCCTCAGCGCCCAATTGCATCACCAGGGCCGCGTCGGCCGGAGTAGCGATGCCCCCGGCCGAGAAGTTCGGCACCGGAAGCTTGCCATGCTCGGCGACATACTGGACCAGCTCGAGCGGCGCGCCGAGCTTCTTGGCCGCCTGCACCAGCTCCTCCTGACCGAGCACGGTGAGCTGCTTCATTTCCTTCACGATGGTGCGGATGTGACGGACGGCCTCGACGATGTTGCCCGATCCAGCCTCGCCCTTGGTGCGGATCATGGCCGCGCCCTCGGCGATGCGGCGCAGCGCTTCACCGAGATTCCGCGCCCCGCAGACGAAGGGGACCTTGAAGTCGCGCTTGTCGATGTGGTGCTCCTCGTCGGCGGGCGTCAGGACCTCGCTCTCGTCGATGTAGTCCACCTTCAGCGCCTCGAGAATCCGGGCTTCCATGAAGTGGCCGATGCGGGCCTTGGCCATCACGGGGATGCTGACCGCTTCCATGATCTCCCGGATCTTGCGGATGGGCGCCATGCGGGCCACGCCGCCCTCCTTACGGATATCGGCGGGGACCCGCTCCAGGGCCATCACGGCGGCGGCACCGGCCTTTTCGGCGATGGTGGCCTGCTCGGCGTTGGTGACGTCCATGATGACGCCACCCTTGAGCATCTCGGCCAAGCCGACCTTCACGCGAAACGTATCATTCAGGTACATTTTTCCTCCCAACAGCTCACATGCTTCCGCCGGCCCGCGCCCGGCCTCCCAGGCCAGGGCCGGCCTCAAACCAGGGCCGGC
The DNA here is from genome assembly GCA_964644025.1 of uncultured Solibacteraceae bacterium. Classification (GTDB taxonomy): domain Bacteria; phylum Acidobacteriota; class Terriglobia; order Bryobacterales; family Bryobacteraceae; genus CAZXVW01. The sequence goes on from CAZXVW010000019.1 coordinate 34,874, forward strand.
GCGGGGGCCATGCGCGCGGCATCCCGCGCCCGCTCCAGTTCCGTTCGAAAAACTCCGCCCAGCCTCGCAATGCCGTCGTGGATCTCTTCCGGCGTCAGACCCGCAAACGAGAGCCGCAGGCTGCCGGCGTGCGGCCGGGAGACGGCAAAATACCGGCCCGGCAGGTAGGACACACCCGCGTCGTGAGCGCGCGGGAGCAACTCGCCGGCCTCAAGCGGCTCGGGCAGTTCCACCCACAGGTTCATGCCGCCCTCCGGACGCGTGAAGCGCGAGCCCGGCGGCAGTTGCTTCCCACAGGCGGCCACCGCGGCGGCTAAGCGCTGGCGGCCCTTGACTACGACGCGCTGCCGGTGCGCCTCCAGGCGGCCGGACTCGGCGAAACGGCACAAGACGGCCTGCGAAAGCTGGTCCGTGTGGAGATCCGACCATTGCTTGGCATCGGCCAGCCGGGCAATGAGCGCGCACGGCCCGATCACCCAACCTACGCGCAGTCCCGGAAAGGCGATCTTGGAGAAGCTTCGCAACTGGACCACACAGCCGCTTTCGTCCAGTTGCTTCAGCGAGGCCAGCTCCGCGCCCTGGTAGCGGAGGCCCGCGTAGATGTCGTTTTCCGCGATCACCACGCCATGCTCGCGGGCTAGCCGCAGAATGGCGCGCCGGGCTTCCAGCGGCAAGGTGGCGCCGGTCGGGTTCTGGAAATTCGGCGTCAGAACCACCAGCTTGGGTCTGCTCCGCGCCAGCGCGCGCTCCAGGCGCTCCAGGTCCACGCCGCCGGCCTCCACCGGCACACCCAGCAGCCGGGCGCCGCCGCGCCCCAAAACATGATGCACGCCGGGATAGACCGGGTCTTCCACGGCCACCGTGTCTCCGGGTTCGATCAGGACCCGCTGCAAGAGGTCAATCGCCTGCTGGCAGCCGTTGGTCACGATGATGTCGTCCCCGTCACGGGCCGTGCCGTTGCGGTGGGCTTCCTCGAGCAAATAGCGGCGCAGGGGCGGGTAACCGGCCGGCGAGCCCAGTTGCAGGATCTCGGCGCCGTGGGCGGCGATCACTTCTTCAGCAGTGGCGCGGACCTCCTCGAGCGGAAACAGTTCTTCGGCCGGCCGAGAGGTAGCGAAGCTGATCGCCACGCGCGATCCGGACAGCGGCGGCGCATGCGGGACCTCGACGTCGTTTCCCACGAAGATGTCCCGCCAGCGA
>CAZXVW010000020.1:0-12424 GCA_964644025.1 uncultured Solibacteraceae bacterium
CGCCAACGGCGTGGCCTACGTCAGTTACAACACGCTGCCGGGCGCTTATTTCAAACAAATGATGCGCGAGATGATGTTCTTCCACCTGGAACCGTTCGCCGCCGCCGCCGAACGCCTTACCGAGGCCTTCGCTTTCGTCCGGTCCCTGGCCGCCTGCCAGCGCGACTCGGATGAGATCGGCCGGGCCGTCCGGAGCGAGTGCGAGCGCATCCTCGATTTGAAGCCCGGCCACCTCTACCACGACGAACTGGCCGAAACCAATGCCCCGGTGTATTTCTACCAGTTCGTCGAGCACGCCCGGCGCCACGGATTGCAGTATCTCGCCGAGGCCGATTTCCATCAAATGCAGCCACCCGCGGCCCCCCAGGTGTTTGACCTCCCGCACCTGCCACCGGCGTCCGACCTCATCCGCAGGGAACAGTACTTCGATTTTGTCCGGTGCCGGCGGTTCCGCCGCACCCTGCTCGTCCGGGATCGCGTCGCCCTCGAGCGCAGCCTGGATCCGCGCCGGATCCCGGGGATGTTCCTCGCCAGCCCGGTGGAGCCGGTTTCCCCGAAACCGGACCTGCGTCTGGGAAAAGTCGAGAAGTTTCGCCTGGAACGCGGCGGGAAGGTCACCACTTTTTCCACCGGCTCGCCGCTCGCCAAGGCGGCCCTGCTGGAGCTGGGCGCCACCTGGCCGGGCAATGTGCGGCTGGATGAACTGGCCCGGCGCGCGCTCGGCCGGCTGCCCGGCCCGGGGGCCAGCGGCGAAGATGTGCCGGCGGCGGTGGGAAAACTGGCCCTGGAACTCTACGCCGCCAATGTGGCCCAGTTGAACGTCCGGTCGCTCGATCTCGTCACCCGCCCCGGCGAGCGCCCGGTGGCCAGTCGCCTGGCGCGCTACCAGCTCCATGAGGGGACCCAGTGCGTCAACTTGCTCCACGTCATGGTGGAGACCAAGGGCGAGGAAATCCGCCGGCTCCTGCTGCTGCTCGACGGCACGCGGGATCGCGCCGCCCTCCGCGAACAGGTCAGCAAAATTGCGAATAAAGAGATTTCCGAGGAGCAATTAGACCAAGCCCTCGGCGAACTTGCCCGCCTGGCCTTGCTGGTCGCCTGAACCCTGCTCTGTTGACCATTCCCGGTTCTTGGCGTCTTGGCGCCTTGGCGTGCCGTTATCGTCCGGGGCGGCGTGTTGCGGCCGCTCCATCTCATCACGCAAAACCGCAAAGGCGCAAATCGGGTTGCCTCCCGCTCACAGCACCGGCCCGATGGACCAGGGCACGAACTCGTTGTGGCCGAGCCGCTCACTCGAGGTCGTTTCCCCGGAAGCCACGCGCAGCACGAAGTCGAATATCTCCTGGCCCACCTCTTCCACGCCGGCCTCGCCGTCGGCGATGCGGCCGGCGTTAATGTCCATGTCCTCGGGCATTTGCCGGAACGTCCGGCTGTTGCTGCAGATCTTGATCACCGGCACAATCGGGAAGCCGCTGGCACTGCCGCGGCCGGTGGTGAACGCCACCAGGTTGGCGCCGCCGGCTGCCATGCCGGTGACTGAAACCGGATCATTGCCCGGCGTATTCATGAAGACCAGCCCGGGGCCGGTGACCCGCTCGGCGTAATCGAACGCACCCATCAAAACGCTGGTGCCCGCCTTGGCGACCGCGCCTAGCGACTTTTCCAGAATATTGGTCAAACCGCCTTCCCGGTTGCCCGGCGAGGGGTTGTCATTGAAATCACTGCCGAAAGGCCGGAGGTAATTCTTGTACTGTTCCACCAGGCGAAGGTATTTTTCGGCCACCTCCCGGTTGCGCGACCGCCGCACGAGCAGGTTCTCGGCGCCGAACGTCTCCGTGGTCTCCGACAGGATCACCGTGCCGCCGGCCGCCGCCAGCCGGTCGGCACAATTGCCCAGCGCCGGGTTGCAGGTGATCGCCGAGAGCGCGTCCGAACCCCCGCATTCCAGCCCGAGGACAATGCCGGTAGCTGGGGCCTCGACGCGCCTTTCATCCGCGGCGCGCTCGATCATCTTCCGGACCACGCTTCGGGCCTTCTCCACCGCCGCCCGCGTCCCGCCGGCCCCCTGCAACGTGAGACCGAAGAGGCGGTCGCCGGCCCACGCGCCGGGTTCCACGTACAGGCTGACCTGGTTAACCTCGCAGCCAAGACCGAGCAGCACCGCGCCGGTGACGTTCGGGTGATCCAGTAGCCCGGCAATGGTCCGGCGCAACTGCCTGGTGTCCGGCCCCTCCTGGATACTGCAGCCGTGCCCATGGGGAAAAGCCGCCACCCCGTCCACGCTCGCCGGCAGCGCTTCCCGTTCGAAGCTTCGCGCCACCAACTCTGCGGCGTAGGACGCGCAACTGCTGGCGGCGACCACGGCGATGTAGTTCCGCGTTCCGATTCGTCCGTCCGGGCGGCGGTAACCGCGAAAGGCCGGCCCCGTGGCTGGGGGGGACGGAACGGGTGATTCCCGCGCGGGGAAGTCGAACTCTCCGGCCCTGGTCTTCAGGCCCACGTTATGCACGTGGACGTGCATGCCCGGCTCGATCCCCTTCGTCGCTCGGCCGATCTCCTGGCCGAAGCGAATCACGGCGCCGCCGGCCTCGATCCGCTCCAGTGCTACCTTGTGGGCAAACGGCACCGGTTCGGCCACTGTCACCCGTAGCCCGCCGAAGCGTAACTGCTGCCCCCGCACCAGCGGCACTCGGGCTACGGCTACATTGTCACGCGGATGAAGACGGATCGCGGCGTTGTCCGCCGCTGGCCAGTTGACGGTTGAATCAGAATTCATCGGATTGAAAATGATGGGCGGGCGCGCCGCCTCGGACCACTTCCCCCGGCGCTCGTCCTTGGCTCATTATACTTGATAGGTGTTCCGGGTAACCGTCAAGGCCCTGCTGGCTATCGTCGCGCTCTACTTCTTGTTGTTCTTCGGATTGACGCGCGTCGGGCTGCTGGGCCCGGATGAGCCCCGCTACGCCTCTATCGGCCGCGAGATGGCGTTCTCCGGCGATTGGGTCACTCCGCGGCTCTGGGGCCGGCCGTGGTTCGAGAAGCCCGCCCTGTTGTACTGGATGACCGGCATCGCCTTCCGCTGCGGGCTGGGCGATGACCTGGCGCCCCGGGTACCGGTCGCGGCGGCCAGCGTGCTGTTCCTGGGCTTCTTTTTCCTGCTGCTCCGCCGCGAATTCGGCTCCCGCCCGGCGCTTTACGCCTCGCTGATGCTGGCCACTTCGGCAGGCTGGGTCTCTTTCAGCCAGCTTTGCCTCACTGACCTGCCGATGGCCGCCGCCTTCGCGGCCTCGCTGCTGCTCTGCTTGCGGTGGCTGGCCACCGGGGAGCGCGGCGGATTGCTGCCGGCCGGCGTTCTGCTGGGCGTGGCCGTGCTGGCCAAGGGCCTGGTGCCCGTGGCCCTGTTCCTGCCGGTGGCCTGGATGGGCCGGAAGCGGTGGCGCGACTGCGCGCTCCTGTTCGGCTTCGCCGCCTTGACCGCCGCCCCGTGGTACGTGCTCTGCACACTGGCCAACGGCCCTGACTTCCTGGAGGAATTCTTCTGGAAGCACCACCTCGCCCGCTTCGCGACTCCAGGCTTGCAGCACGTCCAGCCGTTCTGGTTTTACCTCCCCGTACTGCTGGCGGCGCTGCTTCCCTGGACTCCGGCCGCCGTGGTCCTGCTCCGTCGCAGCCTGTATCGCGACTGCCGCTTGCGCCTGCTGCTCGCGGTGAGCCTGTTCGGCCTCGTCTTCTTCTCGGCCTCGGCGAACAAGCTACCCGGCTATCTGCTTCCGTTGCTGCCACCGCTGGCCGCCATCGCTGGAGCGGGCCTGGCAAGGGCGAGGAGCGCCGGGCTGGTTCTGGCCGCCTGCGCCCTCCCGCTGGCCCTCATCCCAATTGCCGCGGACCTGCTCCCCCGGGCCCTGCTCACCGGACTATCGCGGGCCGGACAGCCGCCGCTGAGCTGGTACGCGGCGGCTCCGGCCCTTGTGCTCGCGCTGGGGGTCTGGTGGCTCGACCGGGCCGGGCGCCGGGACGCCGCCGTGGTCTGCCTCGCGCTGGCCGTCACCACGGGCCTGGCCTGGTTGAAGGTAACCGCGTTCCCCGTCCTGGACCGCACCGTCTCGGCGCGCGGTATTTGGCGCCAGATTGCGCCGGGCACGCTAGACGTCTGCGTCGGCAACGTGCACCGCAACATCCGTTACGGCCTGAACTATTATTCCATCGATCCGCTTCCCCCCTGCTCGCGAACCGAACGGCCGTTTCATATCCGGCAAACGGAAGGCAGCCCGGCGGAAGTTGTACCCGCCTTCGCCGACGTGCCACCGGGCGCACGTTAAGCCATTCGCCGGGCGCAGCCGCCGAAACTCTCCGGCCGGACCTCTCGCCCCGTCACTTCAGCCGCTTGTTCGCCGCCTTCAGCTCCTTCTCAATCTCCTTGGCCAGCTTCTTCGTCTCTTCGCTTTCCGGCAGCGACTTCAACACTTCCAGCGCCTTCTCGTCGAACAGCTTCACCCGGTCTGGCTTGTCCAGCTTGCGGGGAGAGTAAATATCGCCCAGCCGATGTAATTCCTCCGCCACGGCGGCCAGAAACGTTTCCCTGGGAATCACCGGGTTCTCACCGGCGAAGATCTTCTGCGCCTTGGCGGTGTCCTGTTTGGCGCCCACCGCGTTGCAAACGGTCAGCAGCACCTCCCGCTGCAGCGACTGCTGCTCGGCGGCAGCGGCCTCCCGTTCCGAAAGCACATGGCCCTCGGCGATCTTGTTGAGACTGGCAACCTCCTGGGCGCTTCCCTGGGGAAAGCTGAACGCTATCGGCACTTCTCCCGCCGCGTTGGCCTGCTGCAATTGGGCAAAGGTCTGGAAAAACTGGACGGCCTGGCGGTTTGCCTGGCTGCGGTAGTCGGCCATGACCCGGCGAAACTCCGCCGCCGCTCCTTGGTTCACCTTGGCGCCGGCTTCGTAAGCATCCGCTATCTTCATGTACCCAGCCGCCATCCCGGCCGTGATCATCAACCGCCAGGGCTGTGCGCGGTCAGCAAATTCACTGCCAGGCTTGGCCAGAGTCTCCAAGTTGTCGGATGTCTTTTGCAAGTCACCGGTGCTCCAGGTTGTCTGGGCCGCCTGCCAGAACCAGGCGGGCGTTCCCGGCGCCGGACCCGCGGGCCCTCCGCAACTCGACAGGCTGATCAGCATCGCGGCAAGCAAACAAGCCAGGAATGGAATTCGAGCGCTCGGTCTGGAACTCATAATGCCTCCTGCCACGTCACACCTATCACACTTGCGCTCCCGTTTCAAGGCCGGAGTGGGGCGGAATCGCCGGCGGGCCTCACCGGTCACTGTGTTCGCGGCGTCCACCGCCGCTGTCCCCTGAGCTACGCCGGCCGGTCCCGCTTGTATAATCTGGTGGAGAAGATTGACCGCGATGGGACTCGGCCTCGTTGTGATGATGGCGGCAAACCTGGTGGTCGTGACGCCGGTGGCGGACTTGTATTCCGAGCCGGATGAGGCAGTCGCCGTGGCCACGCAGGCCATCTACGGCACCAACGTGGAATCGCTCCGCCGGCACGGCTCCTGGCTCGAAGTACGCACGCCGGACGGCTATATCGGCTGGGCGCCCGCCGCCTCTCTCCACCCGCTCGGCGGCCGCTGCTACGCCTGCTCCGGGCGGGTGGCCCGCATCGAGAGCCTTTTCGCCAATATTTACCGGGAACCCGATCTCACGCGTCACCGTCCGCTGGTCACCGTCCCGTTTGAAACCCGGTTGGAGGTGGCTGCCGAGCCGGAAACCGAACAACGCCGGTGGATCCAGCTCCGCTTACCCGGCGGCACCGAGGGCTGGATCCAGCGCGGAGACGTCAGCTTTGACAACCGCTCGCTCTCGATCCCGGACACCGTCAAGCTCGCCCGGCGTTTCCTCGGCCTGCCCTACCGGTGGGGCGGCGTGTCCACGTTCGGCTTCGATTGTTCCGGCTTCACCCAGATGCTCTGCCGCCGGCGCGGCATCGCCATCCCGCGCGATGCGGCCCCGCAGGCCGCCTGGGAGGGCATGGTCCCGGTCGAACGCGACCGACTCGAGCCCGGCGACCTCGTGTTTTTCGGTGAATCCCCGCAACAGATCACGCACACCGGCATGTACATCGGTGACGGCGAATTCATTCACGCCACCGCCTGGCAGCGGCCCGTGGTGCAGGTCAGCCGGCTCGACGACCCGCACTGGAGCCAGTTACTGGTCGCCTGCCGCCGCCCCCGACAAAAGAACCAGCCATGAACCGGCGTAATTGGATCAAAACTATGGCCGCTCTGGCGGCCCCGCGGCTGAATGCGGCCCCTGCCGCTCAAGTGGAGACCGAAATCGTCCGCCTCCGCCTCCGCCACACGTGGACGACGACCATGTCTTCCAGCAATTACCGCGACACGCTCCACGTGCGTTACACGCGCGACGGCGTCACCGGCCGCGGCGAAGGCGCTCCCATCGTGCGCTACCACGAGAACGCTGCCGGCGCGCGCCGCGCCGTCGATTCCCTCCGCGGGCAGTTGGCCGCTGCCGACCCCTGGCAATTCGATAAACTCCAGCGCCGGGTTTCGGCGGAGATTCACGGCCAGTACGCCGCCAAGGCCGCCATCGATATCGCCTTGATGGACTGGATCGGGCAGAAGCTCGGCGTGCCGCTGTACCGTTACTTCGGCCTCGACCCGGACGAGGCCCCGCTGACGACGTTCTCCATCGGCATCGACACGCCCGAAGTCGTTAAACAGAAGGTCCGCGAGGCAGCCCCCTATCCCGTGCTCAAAATCAAGGTGGGCCTAGACTCCGACGAAGCCACAATTGAAGCCGTTCGCGCCGTCACCGGCAAGCCCCTGCGCGTCGACGCCAACGAAGGCTGGAAAGACAAGGAAGCGGCCGTCCGCAAAATTGAGTGGATGGCCGCCCGCGGCGTCGAATTCGTGGAACAACCGATGCCCGCCTCGATGCTGGAGGAAACCCGCTGGGTCCGCGAACGGGTCGGGGTACCCATCATCGCCGATGAGGCGGTCCTGCGCCCCAGCGACATTCCGAGGCTCGCAGGCGTCTACGACGGCATCAACATCAAGCTGGACAAGTGCGGCGGGATTCTCGAAGCCTACCGCATGATTCAGATCGCCCGTGCCCTGGGCCTGAAAACCATGCTCGGCTGCATGATTTCCAGTTCGGTTTCCATCACCGCCGCCGCCCACCTCTCACCGCTGGTTGACTACGCTGACCTGGACGGCAACCTGCTGATTGCCAATGACCCTTACCGCGGCGTCCGTGTCCGCCACGGCAAACTGATCCTGCCGGACGCGCCGGGCCTCGGCCTGACATCGGCGGCCTGAACGCCCGGTCGCTTCAGCTTCAGCGCGGCTCGGCCGGATGCTCCATCTGCTCGAGCAGCGCCAGCAGCCGCGGCGCGGCTTCCCGGCGGCCGCCGAAGCGAAGCTCGTTGTAAGTGCCGGTGAGCTGTGTAAACAGGCGAGCCATGGGCGAAGCCGGCAAGCCGCGGGCGAATTCGGCGGGCGTCAGCCAGGCGGGCTTTTCGAACCCCCGCCGCGCGAGAAGCTCCAGCGCCCGGCCGTAGAGAATTGCAGCGTCGGGCCCCGCCGCCTCCCCGCGCTGCACGCGCCGGATGCGCCGCCGCACGGACCACCACTTCCGCGCCCGCGGCGCCGCCAGCGCCGCCAGAATCAGTCCGGCAAGCACCAGCCCTGCCGCGCGCCCGCTCCCCCGCAGCGTCTCCCACGCCCTGGCCTTCAACCGGTCCCACTCCGCCGAAGCGCCATCGAACCATCCGAAGGAAACCCGCCGGCCGGAGTGCTCCAACCGCGCCGCCAGCGTGAGTTGCCGGTCAAGATCATAGCTGAGAACCCACTCCTGCCAGAAGGTTTCCGCGGCGTCAACGAGCAAGCCGAGCTGGGATCTCCACCCGGCGCCGGCCGGCGTGCTGTCCGGCGGCGTCGGGTCAAACGTTGTCCACCCGCGCCGCGGCAGGTACGCCTCCACCCAACTGTGCGCGTCCGAAGCGCGGACCAGGTACCAGCCGCTGAGCGGGTTGTAGACGCCCCCCTGGAAGCCCGTGGCCACTCGCGACGGGATCCCGAGCGTCCGCAGCATCACCGCCATAGCCGAGGCGAAATACTCGCAGTGGCCCTCGCGCCGTTCAAACAGGAACTGGGCGATCGGATCAGCCGCCTCGGTCTCCGGCAGTTGGATCGTGTACCGGTACTCGGTCCGCAAGTGCCGTTCAATCGCACGCGCCTGTACCCATTGGTTCGCGCTCGCGGCTGTCCAGCGCCGGGCCAGCCGCGCGATCCGCGGATCCAGCGTGGGCAAACGCAGGTAACGGCGCCGCTCGGCCGCCGTAAGCGGCGGCGCCCGGTAAGACAGATCCGCCTCCGCTCCCTCGACGTAGCTGTAAACACCGTAACGCAGGATCTTCGCCGTGCCGTAACCAGCCCGGTAAGCCCCGGTGGCGGTCCGCATCACCAGCGGCGAGTCGATGCGGATGAACTCCGGCAGCCCGGCGATGAACAACGTGCCCGAAGCGAACGACCGCGACCGAACCTCGTAGTTCAGGCGGCGCCCCGGCCGCCGCCGCTGTTCGTCATCGGCCACCTGCAGCAGGCTGTTCCGCACCCGCAACGGCCTGGCCTCCTGCGCAGCGTTGTACCACCGCCGCCCGTCGAACTCGCCAAGCCCTGTCCCTCTCCACTTGAGCTGCAGCGCGCCGCTCACCCCTGGAATCCGCACGTGCAACAGCACCGTGCCTTGCTGCTTCACTTCCCCGATTTCGCCCAGCCGCACCTGGTCGGAAAACGCCGTGACATGAAGATCCTCAGGCAGCAGCCGCTGGAAAGCCGCCTGGGCCGTGCGCGGGAGCACAAAGAACAACCCTGCCGTAAAAGCCAAAATCCCCACTGCGGTCAGCGCCGCCAAGCTCGTGAGCCGCCAGGGCAGGTTGCGGCGCCCAGCCCGCGCCACCACCGGCGCGGCCCCGGCCGAGCGCCGGATCTCCCATCCAGCCAGCGCCGCCACCGCGAAGGCCAGAAACAACGCCAGGAACACGAAGTAGTTCAGCCGCGCCGATAACAGCGACGCCGCCAGGATTTCCAGCAATGCCGTCACTACCACCAGGAAGTAGTCCCGGTCCGTCCGCGCCGTCACGATCTTCACAACGGCCAGGAACACGACCAGATGCACCGTGGCCGCCAGGAATTGCTCCGAGAAAAAGAGGTAGTCAAGCGGGTAGAAGCCTGCGTAAGCGATGGTCAACGCCGTGACCCAGCCCTCGCTCACCCGAAACCGCGCTACCCCGGCCACCAGCAGCGCCCGGGCGCCGATTGCCGCCGCCGCTGCCAACGTCGTCGGCGCGTCCAGGTGACCGGAACCAACCAGCGCCAGCAGGCCGCTGGCCAGCATGCCGAGCAGGCAGAACTGGAAGAACCGTTCCACCGGAGGGAATACTCCCCCGCTGCCACTCCCTGCAGCCGTTCGCCTCATCCCTGTTCCCATTGTAAAGGCCGGCTGCCACCCCGCCGCAATGGAGCTGCGAAAACACCGGGGTGCGACTCCACCCTGGTCACCGGTGTGCTAAAAGAAGGGGAGTGCTTTTATCGCTATTTCATGATGAGCCGGCCTCGCACTCCTATTACTCCCTCTTCGGTCAGGAGGAGGTCCTCTCCCGCCTGAGGGCCATCGACGCCCTCGCCCGGGAAAAAGGCCTCGCCGCTCTCGACCCCCGCACCGACCGGCTCATCCGGGTCGGCATGGAAGTGGACGCCGCCGGTAGGGTGTGCAAGAACGGCTACGGCGTGTTTAACTTGAGCTGGCAGGCTCCCGCGCACCCCGAGTGGCCGGACCAGGTCATGGCGGAACTGGAAGAGATTCGTGCCCGCCTCAAGCACGCCCACCGCAACCGGCTCCGGTTCCTCATCTGGGCGGGCATGGGCGGCTCGGCCGAAGACAAGGCCATGTACGCCGCCGCCGGCTTGCTCAAGCGCAGCCCCCGCTGCTACATTCTGGACTCCGCAGATCCGGCGAAGCTCAAAGCCATCCTCGATGATCTGGTCCGGCGTTCCGGTCTCCGTCTCCCCGACGCTCTGCGCGCCACCTTGGTAGTCGGCATGGCGATGGGCATGACTTCCTATGAACCGGTCATCAACCTTGAGAAGTTGGCCGCCCTCTATGACCGGTACCGGATTGACAGCCGCCCGAATTTCCTCGCCATGAGCCTGCCGGGATCGCTGCTGGACCGCTTCGCCAGTGAGCGCGGCTACCGGAAAGTGGATCTCCAGCTCGACGGCGCCGTCTCCACCGCCGGCCGGCACAGCGCCCCGCTCACCCGCGGCAGCCTCTATCCGCTGGGTTTGTGCAAGGTGGATCTGCGCTCCTGGATCGAGGCCGCCTGTCTGACCGACGCGCAGATCCATACCGCCTGGCGGCTGGCCGCGTTCCTGCATGCCCAAGCCAAGGCAGGACGCGACAAGGTCACGCTCCTGCTGCCCCGTCCCTGGGCGGGCGCCGGCGTGTGGACCAAGCAGGATTTCGAGGAAAGCCTCGGCAAAAGCGAGGAGCTCGGGCTTAAGATCATCCTGGAGAACAAGATTAAGCTCGCTAATTACCGCTCTCCCAGGGAACCCGACCAGGATCGCTGCTTCCTTGCCTTCAAACTCAGGAGTACGCCGAACCCGCGCCCGGACAAGGTCGGTCTGCTCCGCCGGTCCGGTTACCCGGTGGCCTCGGTGACCTTCCCACGGGGGGCCTTGCTGTCAGCCTACATGCAGTTCATCCATTACACCGTCTTCGGCCTCGCCTACCTCCGCGACATGAATTTCGTCACCCAGCCGGGCGTGGAACTGTACAAGTCGATTGCGCGCCGCCTGTTTGAGGAGGCCGCCGCAGCCGGAGGCATCGACAAATGCACCGAGTGGCGCGCCATGACGGGTTCGGCTCGCCGCCTGCACCATCGCGGCTGCCTCACCTTGTACTACGACCACCTGGACCTCGACCTCGACGGCAAGAGGACTGACGCGCCCACCTTGTACGCCCGTATCGTCAAGAAGCTACTCGCCAAGGGAAGAATCGAATACGCCGAGCTTACCTTCTTCGGCGACACCCGCTATTCCCGCTCCGGCCGCGCTGTGCGCAAAGCGCTGGAGCGCGGGGCCGAAAAGTTGTTCCGCTCCCGGCTCAAGATGCCGGTCGACGTCTACGAAGGCCCCGCGATGAACCACTCCTACCACGAGATGATCATCGGCCACGGCCGCTGCCTGTCCACGGTGATCCTTTCCGAAAAGGCCGCCCGCATCCCCGCCGCCGGTTATACGGCCCGCTACCACGTGGCGCAATTCCTCGCCACCCGCCTGGCGCTGGCCCAGCGCGGGCGCCCGGTGGTGGCTATCACTCTCAAGGATCTTGACGAACCCGTGATCGCCTCGCTGGAAGACCTCTTCCGCCAGGCGGCCACCGCCCTGAAGAGCGTCAAAGTCTGAGAAGATAGGGACGTTCCCCATGGCGAAAATCAAACCCGTCCGCGGCAAGAAGAAAAAGAAGGCTTCCAGCGCCGGCGCCATTCCCTGCTTGCTGCTGCTGGTCTCGGGTATCCTCTTGATCAGCCTTCTGTTTTACGCGATTCTGAGATCCGCTGGCACATGAGAATAGACCAACGAAAACCGAGCCAGTTGCGCGAGGTGAAACTCCTCACCGGCTACCTGGCCACCGCCGAAGGCTCCGTCCTCATCGAACTGGGTAACACGCGCGTGCTGTGCGCGGCCACCATCGACGATTCCGTGCCGCACTTTCTTCGCGGCAGCGGTCGCGGGTGGGTCACCGCCGAATACTCCATGCTGCCCCGCGCCACCGCCACCCGCACCCCCCGGGAAGTGACCCGCGGCCGGCCCTCCGGGCGCACTCTCGAAATCCAGCGCCTCATCGGCCGCTCGCTGCGCAGCATCACCGATATGGACCTGCTCGGCGAGCGCACCATCATCGTGGACTGCGACGTCCTCCAGGCTGACGGTGGCACCCGCACCGCCTCCATCACCGGGGGCTACGTGGCCCTGGCCCTGGCCGCGCGCCAATTGACGAGCTTCGGCGTCATCTCCTCGAATCCCATCCGCGACGCCGTGGCCGCCACCAGCGTCGGCATCGTCGGCGACGAGGTGCTGCTGGACCTTTGCTACGAGGAGGATTCCCAGGCCGAGGTGGATATGAACGTCGTCATGACCGGCTCCGGCCGCTTCGTTGAACTCCAGGCCACCGCCGAAAAGACCGCATTCGACGACCAGCAACTGGCCCAACTGCTCGAACTGGCCCGCGCTGGTATCCACGTTGAGAGGCACAGCAGACCAGCTATAATCTACCGCCTTGAGGTTACTCGCTGGCAACCGCCACTAGTCACGATTGAGGTAACCTGTGGTAAGGGTACCT
>CAZXVW010000020.1:12434-21574 GCA_964644025.1 uncultured Solibacteraceae bacterium
ACTGGCCCAACTGCTCGAACTGGCCCGCGCCGGTATCCGCGAGCTCATCGCCATCCAGGCCCGGGCGCTGGAAACCGCGTGATACTTTACTGCGCCACCACGAATGCCGGCAAGCTCCGCGAGTTCCGCCTCGCCGCCCGGCGCTTCGCCGCCGGCCGGTTCGAAATCGAAGCGCTGCCCGGCCTCGCCACGATCCCTGCTTGCGAGGAGACCGGCGATACCTTCGAAGCCAACGCCGTCGCCAAGGCCCTCTACTACAGCCGCTTCACCACTGAGCTGCTGTTCGCCGACGACTCCGGCCTCGCCGTCGACGCCCTCGGCGGCGCTCCCGGCGTCCTCTCGGCCCGCTTCGCCGGCCCCAACGCCACCGACGAAGATAACAACCGCCTGCTGTGCGAACGCCTGCGCGGCGTCGAGGACCGTACCGCGCGCTTTGTCTGCGTCATCGCCCTGGCGCGTGCCGGCCGGATTCTCGGCACATTCCACGGCGCCGTCGAGGGCCGCCTGCTGGAGGCTCCGCGCGGCCGCAACGGATTCGGCTACGACCCGCTGTTTTTTTACCCGCCCTTTCGCCGCACTCTGGCCGAAGTCAGCCCGGAGCAAAAACTCTCGGTAAGCCACCGCGGGCGCGCCCTGAACGCCATGCTGCGGGCTCTCGCCGGTGGCCGCCCTGTTCCGCCTGCGACTCTCTCGGGCACCCAGCCCGCGAAAAACTAAACTTTTGTTCATACACAGCCGATGAGCATGGACGAGACTTCCGGAACCACCCGGCATCGGTGGCGTTTTGGTTGCGCCTAACGCAGTAAAGTTGGAAATAACGTGTCATTTATGATATTTTGAAACGAGCGCCGAGGCGGTTCCGGCGAGCCCCGACCACTGATCCCTGGCTAGGAAGCGCATTCTGTTGATTCGTTCGTGGAGGTTCCTGATGGAAGAGAAGCAGAATGGGTCGCGGGAAGACATTGGGTTGGCGAACTTTCCCGACGGAGTGAGCAGCCTCGTCCTTGATACGGTCAGCGCCGTGGTGGTGGTCCTTGATGCCGGCGGGCGCATCCTTTTCTTGAACCAGGCCGGGCAGCGGCTAACCGGCTACACCAGCCGCGAAGCCGTGGGCCGGTGTGTCTGGGACTTCCTGCTCCTTCCCGAAGACGTCCCCCGGATTCGCGGCGTCTTCGAGCAGCTTCGCGCCGGGAATTTCCCCAACCAGGTCGAGAATTGCTGGGTCGCCAAGGACGGCCGCCGGCGCCGGATCGCCTGGTCCAACACGGCGCTGACCGACGCCTCGGGCGCTGTCCGCTACGTCGTCGGCACCGGCATCGATATCACCGAGCGCCGCCGCTTCGAGACAGCCTTGCGGAACCGGGAACGAGAACTGAAAATCCACAATCGTCTCCTGAACATTTTCCTCACCGTCCCGGACGAAGAAATGTACCAGCAGGTCCTTGAAGTGATCCTGGATGTCTCGGAAAGCAAGTACGGGCTGTTCGGCTATATCGATGAGTCCGGAGCGCTGGTCTGCCCGTCGCTGATCGGCGAAGTCTGGGACCGGTGCCGGATGGCGGACAAGAAGCTGGTGTTTCCCGCCGCAGAATGGGGCGGCATGTGGGGCTGGGCGCTCTTCCAGCAGCGAAGCACTTACGCCAATTCCGCGCTGCAGATCCCGGCCGGACACCTCCGCATCCGCCGCGCGCTGTGCGTTCCCATCGTGCACCAGGCCGAGACCCTCGGCCTGCTCTCGGTAGCCAACAAGGAAACCGATTACACCGACGCCGACTGCCGGATGCTCGAGAACACCGCCCGGATCATTGCTCCGGTCCTGAAAGCCCGCCTGGAGCGGGACCGGGAGAAGACCCGCCTCCAAGAGATGGCCGAGGCTATGCGCGTGCAAGCCGCCGCCGTCGCCGCTGCCGCCAACGCCATCGTGATCACCGGCCGCGACGGCCGCATCGTCACCATCAACCAGGCCTTCACCGATCTGACCGGCTACATGCCGGAAGAAGCCATCGGCCAGACTCCCCGGATCCTGAAAAGCGGCCAGCAGGACGAGGCGTTCTACCGCGAGCTTTGGAAAACCATCCTGTCCGGTAATGTCTGGCGGGGACGCCTGGTCAACAAGCGCAAGGACGGCAGCCTGTACACCGAGGAGATGACCATCACCCCCGTGCCCGGCGAGCAGGGCCGCATCACTCATTTCATCGCCATCAAGAGTGATGTCACCGAGCGCGTCCGTGTGCAGCAAGCCCTGAAGCAGGCCAAGGCCGAGGCCGAGGCTGCCAACGAGGCAAAGAGCAGCTTCCTGGCCAGCATGAGCCACGAGTTGCGCACCCCGCTTAACGGTGTCATCGGTATGGCCTCGCTCCTGCTCGACAGCGAGTTGACCCCCGAGCAGCGCGAATGCGCCGACATTATCCACTCGGCCGCCAGTTCTCTGCTCACCCTGGTCAACGACATCCTCGACTTCTCCAAGATCGAGGCCGGCAAACTGGAGCTCGAGACGCTGGAGTTCGACCTTCGGACGGCGGTGAGAGAAGTGGTCAAGGTGACCGCGCTGACTGCCCGGCAGAAGAAGCTGAAACTTGAAACCGCGATCGATCCCGCCGTACCGCGGCAGGTGAAAGGGGACGCGGCCCGGCTGCGCCAGATCCTTACGAACCTAACCAGCAACGCAGTGAAGTTCACGCCCGAGGGTAAGGTCACCATTCACGTGGGCCTCCAGGACCAAGACGGCACCCGCGCCCGGATCCGCTTCACGGTGCGCGATACCGGCATCGGTATCCCGAAACAACGCCTGGGTAAACTGTTCCAGCGCTTCTCGCAGGTGGACTCCTCCATCACCCGCAAGTATGGAGGAACCGGCCTCGGACTGGCTATCGCCAAGCTGCTCACCGAAAGAATGGGCGGCCGGATCGGTGTCGAAAGCGAGGAGGGAAAAGGCTCCACCTTCTGGTTCACCGTCGAGCTGGAGACGCTGCCGGATCCCGCTCAGCCCGTCCCGGCCCGGGACCCGGCCGGCTCAGAAAACAACGACACTCTCCGCTGCCGGCGAAAGTCTCCTCAGGGCTGCCGCGTCCTGGTGGTGGAGGACAACACTATCAACCAGAAAGTCGCCCTGCGAATGCTGGAGCGCTTCGGTTGCCGGCCCGAGATCGCCGCCAACGGCCGCGAGGCCATCCAAGCCCTGTCCCGCGAGCCGTACGACATCGTCCTCATGGACGTTCAGATGCCGGAAGTGGACGGACTGGAGGCAACCCGCCTGATTCGCGATCCGAACTCCACGGTGCTCGATCACCATATCCCGATCATTGCGATGACCGCCTCGGCGATGCGGGGAGACCGCGAAACCTGCCTCAAGGCCGGCATGGATGATTACGTTGCCAAGCCGCTGGACCCGGGCCAGTTGGAGGAGATAATCCACAAATGGCTGCCTGTATCGCCCGCGCCGGTCAGCGATAGCGTTTCCACGTAAGGAAGCCGATGATCGTTTTCCCGTCGGCGATTTTTCCCGCCCGGATTCGCTCGTCCAGCTCTTCCTCGGTAAACCACCGGCACTCGATCCGCTCGTCCCCCATCGGTGTCGCCTCGCCTTCCACCAGCTCCGTCGCCAGGTAGATGGTCATCTTTTCGCTCACGTAGCCAGGGGTGGGATAATAGCTCAGCAGTTTCTTCCATTTCCGCGCCCGGTAGCCGGTTTCTTCTTTCAGTTCGCGCCGGGCAGCCCGCAGCGGAGTCTCTCCCGGATCCAGGCGGCCGGCCGGCAGTTCCCAAAGGTAGCGCCCGGCCGGCAGCCGGTACTGGCGCACCAACAAGATGCGCCGCCTCTCATCCACCGCCATCATTACCGCCGAGCCGTCGTGCCGCACGATGCCGCGGCGGATTTCAAACCCGTCCTCATCGACGGCCCGGTCCTCGGTCACCCGGAAAATCCGGCCGGCATAAACTTGCTTTGAGGAAATCAGCTTCATAATTGTTCCCTTCCCGCGGACCTTGTCCCCGGCGCTTCTGGTTCAGCCGCCGCGCGCGCCGCGCCGCCGGCCAAGCGCCGGCAGGAGCTCGCCGGCCGAAAGCGTGTTAACCACATCGGCCGGCTCCAGCCAACCGCGGCGGGCCGTGATCACCCCGTAGCGCATGTTGGCCAGATGCTTGGGATGGTGCGCGTCGGTCGAGATGACAAACCGTGCCCCTTTCGCCTTGGCGGCCCGAACCAGCACCGCGTCGAGGTCCAGACGCTCCGGGCTGGCGTTGATCTCCAGGCAGACGCCGCGCTCCGCCGCCGCCTCGGCCACCCGCTCGAAGTCGAATGCGAAGCCATCGCGACGCAGCAGCACCCGGCCACTCGGGTGCCCGAGGATGCTCAGGTAGCGGTTCTCCAGCGCCCGCAGCAAACGCTCGGTCATCGCCGCGGCCTCCAGGTTCATGTAGCTGTGCACGCTGCCCACTACCAGGTCCAGCTCGGCCAACGCCTCATCGGCGATGTCCAGCGACCCATCGCGAAGAATATCGCACTCCAGGCCGGCCAGAATGCGGATACCAATGCCGTCCTGGTTGATCTGTCGCACGCGCCGGGCGAAGTCAACCACGCGCTTTTCATCCAGCCCGTTCGCCATGGCCAGCGCTTTTGAATGGTCCGTAATCGCGATGTATTCGTAGCCGAGCCGCCGGGCCGCTTCGGCCATCTCCTCCAACGTCGCGTGCCCGTCGGTCTCCGTCGTGTGCATGTGTAGGTCACCGCGGATGTGGCTCGCCTCCACCAGCGCCGGCAGCTTCCCTTCGGCGGCCGCCGCAATCTCACCCTGGTTCTCCCGCAACTCAGGCGGGATCCAGGCCAGCCCAAGCGCCTCGTAGATCTCCTCCTCGCTGCGCCCGGCGACCCTCTCCTTGCTCTTCAGCCGGTGCAGGCCGTACTCGTTCAGCGAGTAACCCATCCCGAGCGCGCGCCCCCGCAAGGCCACGTTGTGCTGCTTGCTGCCGGTGAAGTACTGCAGCCCGGCCCCGTAGCTGGCCGCCGCCAGCGCCCGGACGTCCACCTGCAAACCCTCCAGGCCCAGCCGGGCACTCGCCTTGTTCTCCCCCTTGCCAAGAACCTCGGTTACTTTCGGGTGGCGAACGAAACGGTCCAGAGCGGCCGCGGCTCCCGGCCCGGTGACCAGGATATCGACGTCGCCGATCGTCTCTTTGCCCCGCCGCACACTTCCCGCAACCGTCACCTTTTCCAGGCCGCCTCCCTCGGCCAGGTAGGCGCGCAACTCCTCGCCGGTCTCGGCGCCGAAATTCAGCAGGAACCTTCCCGCACTCCTGCGGTAATGGGCAATCGATCGCAGGACTCTCTGCTCGAGCTTGGCGCCCATTCGCGGCAGCAGGCGCAGTTTCCCGTCGCGGCAGATCTTCTCCAGGTCGTCCACCGTGCTCACGCGGTAGTGCTCGATCAGCAGCGCGATGCTCTTCGGACCCAGCCCCTGGATCTTCAGCAGCTCCAGCGCCGTCGGCGGGTATTTCTCCAGCAGCTTGTCGCGGCGGGCGAAAGAACCCCGCTTCAGAATCTCGGTGATCACGGACGCGATCCCCTTGCCGATGCCGGGAATCTCGGTCAGCTTTCGCCTGGGGTCGCTGGCAATCTCCTCCACCCGCTCGGCGTAGCCCTCCAGCACCGAGGCCGCGTTGCGGTAGCTGCGCACCCGGAACGGGTCCTCGCCCGCGATCTCCATCAGGTCGGCCGTTTCGGCCAGCAGTCTCGCGATCGTGGCATTATCCATCGCCGAATCCCTTCTGATTTTGGCACAGCCGTTGTTGCCCGCGTACGCTGGAATTGTTACAGTAACTTAGTCACGTGTCCCTGCCTGTACGGAGCCTGCCGCAGGCTGGCTTCGCCGGGCGTCAGCGGCGCGGGCCGGCGGATCATCGAAGCAAACAACAGCCCGGAGATATCCCGGGCCGCAAGGAAACAAAAGAATGGAGAAGCTGCCACAAAACATCCAAGAGGCTTTTCTCAACACTGCCCGCAAAGAGAAAACGTTCCTCACCATTTACCTGATGAGCGGAGTCAAGCTTTCCGGCCGGATCAAGAGCTTTGACAAGTACTCACTGATACTGGAAACCAACAACCAGGAGCAGTTGATCTTTAAGCACGCGATTTCCACCGTGGTGGTGGCCAGGTCCGCCCACAGCCGCGCCGCGCACGCGGCATCCGGGACCACCCCGACGCCCCCCCACCCGGCCCCGAAGCCGCCCGAACCGGCTGGCGAATAATGCCCGCGCGGTACCCCGGCGCGTCCCAGTGACTCTCCGCGCTGACTTGGTGGCGCGGGCCGCCGCCCGCTCTGCGGTATATTTGTTAATTCCGAATGAACTTGCCGACCTTGTTTACGCTGCTCCGGATCTTCTTCGTGCCGCTGCTCATCGCCGCCCTGGTCCAGGAGACGCTGCACGTCGAGATCGCCGGCGTAATCATCACCAACGAGATCCTGGCCTTGGCGATCTTCCTGGTCGCGGCCGCCACCGATCTGGTCGACGGATGGCTCGCCCGCCGCTGGGGCCAGGTGACCACGGTCGGCACCTTACTCGACCCGATCGCTGACAAGCTCCTCATTTCGGCGGCGCTCATCTCGCTGGTCCAGATCGGCCTGATGCCTGGCTGGATGGCCGTCATCATCATCGGCCGGGAATTCGCTGTCACCGGCCTGCGCGGTATTGCGGCCGCCGAG
This sequence comes from uncultured Solibacteraceae bacterium, assembly GCA_964644025.1. Lineage (GTDB taxonomy): Bacteria > Acidobacteriota > Terriglobia > Bryobacterales > Bryobacteraceae > CAZXVW01. The sequence goes on from CAZXVW010000020.1 coordinate 19,133, forward strand.
GGCTACACCATCAAGGCCAGTGACCTCGGCAAGACCAAGATGGTCACCCAGGTGATCGCCATCTCGCTGCTGATGCTGAGCGAGCATTGGGCCAGCCTCCGGCCCGTCGCAATCTGGTGGCTCTGGGGCGTCGTCCTGTTCGCCTTGATTTCCGCCGCCGACTACTTCCGCAACTTCTGGAGGCGTGTCGACGAGAGCATCAAGAGGCGGCGCCGGCGGGAGTTGCTCTTGCTGGCCCGGCAGCAGCGACGGGAAATGAAAAGGCAGCGCCGCGCGGCGCGCTAGGCTGAGTCGGGTCCAGCAGGCGCCTCCTCCGGCTCGCTTGACGGTTCCCGGCGTGCGGGAACGCTGATCTCGGCCTTCTCCGGGGTCAGCGTCACAACCCGGATCTGCCCCCGTGGACCAATGGGTCCCACCAGCTTTCCGTTCGCCAGGATTTCCAGTCCGCCGGCGTTTCCAATTCGAAGCGTCGCCCGCTCCAGCCCGGAGAATCGCCGCGTCTCACCCGGTTGCAACGTTCCGGTGAACAACCGGCGGCCGTCCGACATGACCCGCACCCAGGTCTCCTCGGTGGCATCGAGCCGGAACCAGAGCGGGCCGGCCAGTGTTTCGCCTTCCGGCCGTGCCGGAGCCGCCGCCTCGCTCGGCATCGGGATCTCACGGCGGAGTGGTTTGGACACCACCGGGGCGGGCCGCACCGGTGCACTCGTCTCCGCCGGTGGCCTGGTTTGCCGTCCCGATACTCTCGCCAGCCAGCTCCCGTCCTGACTCTTCAACCAGAGGCCGTACAGCCCGGCGCAGGCGGCGATCACCGCCACCAGGATGAGGAACGCGCCCAAAATCCGCCTCCTGGGCCGTCGTGGCACTCCCACCGCGTCCGAGAGAGGGGCCAGGTCGCTACCCGCCCGGGGCGGTTCCTGGCCGGGAACATAGGGGGCTTGCTGGCTCGCCGCCAGTTCCTCGATTACCGCCGCCACCTCCGAGGCGGGAAAGCCCAGCGCCGCCGCGTATTGCCTTACAAAGCTGCGCGTGAAAAAGCCCCCCGGGAGTTTGTCCAGATCGTCCGCCTCGATAGCCGCCAGGTACCGTCCGTCAATCCGGATCTCGGCGGCAATCTGCGAGAGCTCGCGCCCCTGGTCCTCGCGCGCCCGGCGGAGCTTCTCCCCGAAAGAGGCCATAATGAATTGAGCAGGCTTCCTGACGCTATAATACTACAGTCGGTGAATTTCGAGCGGCGAGCGCCCGTGTCGGTAGTAGTGGTGAACTGGAACCGCCGCGACCTGCTCTGCGCATGCCTGGCTTCACTCGCCCGGCAGACGTTCACGGACTTTGAAGTGGTGGTCGTCGACAACGGCTCCCAGGACGGTTCGCCCGAGATGGTGACCCGGGAATTCGCCGGCGGGTTCCGCTCCCGGCTGACACTGATCCGGAACCGAGAAAATCGCGGCTTTTGCCGGGCCAACAACCAGGGTATCGCGGCCTCGCGCGGCGAATTCGTGGCCTTGCTCAACAACGACGCCGAGGCCGAACCCGGCTGGCTGGAGGCGCTGCTCACCGCTTTCGACGGGCGGCCGGACGTGGGAATGGCGGCGTCCAAGATCCTGGTCCACGAGGATCCGGCCCGGATCGATAAGGTCGGGCACCTGATTTACCCCGACGGGCAGAACCGGGGCCGCGGCACCGGCGAGTTGGATATCGGCCAGTATGACCGGATGGAGGAAACGCTCTGGCCTGACGGCTGCGCCGCCATGTACCGCCGCCGCATGCTCGAGCAAATCGGCGGCTTTGATGAAGACCTGTTCGCCTACGGCGACGACGCCGAGTTAGGGTTGCGGGCCAGAATCGCCGGCTGGGGCTGCTTGTATGTCCCGGGCGCTGTGGTCCGCCACCACCGCGCCGCTACTTTGGGCGCGCTGTCAACCCGGCGGCTGGAACTGATTGAACGCAACCGGCTTTTGCTGGCGGTGAAGTTGTTTCCCTGGAGTCTGTTATGGCTAAACGGCCTGTACTACCTCGGAAGGATCGGCGCCGGCCTGGTGGCCGCCGCCACGGCCCGGGGCGAGGTGAGCCGCTTCCCGGGCCTCCGCGGCAAGCTCCGAGTGGCAATGGCGATGATCCGCGGCGACCTGGCAGCCTTGAGACTGCTGCCCCGCTTCCTCGGCAAACGCCGCGACCTCGCCCGGATTCGCAAGTTGAGCGGCCCAGAACTCCGGGCGCTGCTCCGCCGCCATCGGATCTCGCTCAAACAGCTCAGCCAGCAAGCCATCTGACCGCCTCCTCTCCCTCGCTGGCCCCCGCCCCGACTCCACGCCCTGCCGGCCAGCCCGCCGAGGAGTCGCCCGCCTCACGGCCCTCGCCCGATGAGTGCCCCGCCTGCGGGAGCCATGCAGTCCTTGTTCTGTTTCCGGCCGGCGATCGCCTTTACCAGGCCACGGATCGAAT
>CAZXVW010000020.1:21584-35979 GCA_964644025.1 uncultured Solibacteraceae bacterium
CTTCCAGATCGTCCAGTGTTCCGCCTGCGGGCTGATGCGCCTCTCTCCCCGGCCCACTCCGGCCGAGCTCCGCCGCTATTACCCGGGCGGCTACTGGCGTGTCCCGAACCAGGACGCCCTGCCGCCGATGGTCGAACGCTGGCGCCGCTTCGCTCTGCGCGACCACGTCCGTTTCACGGCCAAGGCCATCCAGGCATCCAGTGCCACCGGCCTGCTGCTCGATGTCGGCTGCGGCGAAGGCTTGTTCCTCCGGATGATGCGGGAAGCCGGGTACCAGGGGATCGGGCTCAGCTTCGCCCTCGGTGCCGCCGGCGTCGCCTGGGAATGCAACGGCGTTCCCACCGTGTGTGGTTCTCTCTCCGACGCCCCGTTCGCCGACGGCAGTTGCGCCGCCGTCACCATGTTCCATGTCCTGGAACACCTCTACGAACCGGCTTCCTACCTGCGCTCGGCGCACCGCCTGCTCCACCCCGACGGCCGCCTCATCGTCCAGGTGCCCAACTCCGCTTGCTGGCAGTTTCTCCTGCTCGGCGAACGCTGGCGCGGCCTGGACGTCCCCCGCCACCTCTGGAATTTCCGCGCTGCTGACCTGGAAATCCTGCTTGACCGCTGCGGCTTCGAGGTCCTCCGTACCAAGCATTTCTCGCTCCGCGATAACCCGGCTTGCCTGGCCGCCAGCCTCGCGCCCTCCTGCGACCCCGCCGTTCGCCGCATCACCGGCGTCACGGAAACCCCTGCCCGCAAGTTTCTCAAGGATATCCTCTACTGCGCGCTGGTAGCTGCCTCCGTACCTTTCACTCTGCTCGAATCCGCCTGCCGGGCCGGTTGCACCGTCATGATGGAGGCGCGGAAGAAGTGAGGCGCCCCGCCACAGCCCTCCTCGTTCTGGCCTTGGCCTGCGCGGCGCTCCCGGCAGCGGAATTCTCCGGAGAATCTGCACTCCGGCTCACCGCCGGTGCCGTCGCCCTTGGCCCCCGGCCGCCAGGCTCGCCCGCCCACCACCGGCTCCAGGACTACATTCGCTCCCGGCTGAAGCAGTGGCGCTGCGAGGTGATCGATGACGCTTTTCTCGCGCGGACCCCTCGCGGCCCGGTCCACATGAACAACATCATCGCCCGTTTTCCCGGCTCCAGCGGCCGCGCGATCGTCTTCTCCGGCCATTACGACACGAAGTGGCTCCCCCGCATCCGCTTCCTCGGCGCCAACGACGGCGGTTCCTCCACCGGCCTGCTGCTGGAGCTGGCCCGGGTGCTGGCCGGCCGGAAACGCAAGCATGACCTGTACCTGGTCTGGTTCGACGGCGAGGAGGCCTTCGGCCCCTGGTCGGACACCGATGGCATTTATGGCAGCCGGCATCTGGCCCGGCGCTGGGCCGACGACGGCACGCTGGGCCGCATCACCGCGCTGGTCAACGTCGACATGATCGGCGACCGGGACCTGAAAATTCTCCGCGAGTATTATTCCACTCCTTCCCTCCTCCGCCGTATCTGGCAGGTGGCCGCTGACCTCGGCTACCGGCGCCACTTCCTCGATTCCACCGGCGCCGTCGAAGACGACCACGTCCCGTTCCTCCGCCTCGGTGTTACCGCCGCCAACCTCATCGACTTCAACTACGGCCCCAAAAACTCCTACTGGCACACCGAACAGGACACCATGGACAAGCTCAGCCCCGCCAGCTTCGAAGTGGTGGGCAAAGTGCTGCTGGAACTACTCCGCCGCCTCGAGCAGTAGTTGCTCGCCCCCGGCCATCCCCGGAGAAACGCTGCGACAATCTTTGTTTTCCCGCCACTACTTCACTTGGTGAGCGAATCCGTCGCCTCCTTGCTTCCGGCGCTCGATCACGCCGCCGCGCTCCTGGTGTGGCCGCTCGCCGTGTGGATTCTGCTCAGTGGTCTCGACGACCTGGTCGTGCTCATCTGCTTCCTGTATCACCGCGCCGCCACTCCCTCGGCCCCCTCCCGCTCCCGGCTCCGGCAGCTCCCGCAAAGGCGCATCGCCGTCTTCATCCCTTGCTGGCGCGAGCACCGGGTCATCGGCGAGATGGTGGAACACAACCTCTCAGCCATCCGCTACGACAACTACGCCATCTTCATCGGCGCCTACCCGAACGACGAACCCACCCTGGAAGCCGTCCGCCGCCTCGAAGAACGCCACCGGAAGGTTCACCTCTGCCTCTGTCCCCACGACGGCCCCACCTCCAAGGCCGATTGCCTGAACTGGATTTACCAGCGGCTGTTGCTTCACGAAGAGGAACGCGATCTCCGCTACGATCTGGTCTTGATTCACGACGCCGAGGACCTGGTTCACCCGGACGAACTCCTTCTCATCAATTTCCATGCCCGCGCCGCCGACATGATCCAGGTCCCTGTCCTCCCCCTCGCCACGCGTTTCACCGACTTCACGCACGGCCTCTATTGCGACGACTTCGCCGAAAGCCATACCAAAGACCTCCCGGCACGCCAGGCCCTTGGGGGGTTCCTTCCCTCCTCCGGGGTTGGCACGGGCTACACGCGCCAGGCCCTGGAACGCCTCGCCGGCGCCGAGTCCAACCGCGTCTTCGAGCCCGCCTGCCTCACCGAGGATTACGAGAATGGTCTCCGCCTCTACCGGCTCGGTTTCCGGCAGGCCTTCGTGCCCATTGCCTTCGAGCATGGCGCCCCGCTCGCCACCCGGGAATTCTTTCCCCGCCGGTTCGCTGACGCCGTCCGCCAGCGCACCCGCTGGGTCACCGGGATCGCCCTGCAGGGCTGGGAACGCTACGGCTGGCGCGCTGGTATCGATCAGCTCTACTGGCTTTGGCGGGACCGCAAGGGACTCATCGGCAACCCGGTCAGCTTCCTTGCCAACCTGGTTTTCCTCTACGGCGTCGCCACCTGGGTGGCGGCGAACCTCTCCGGCGCTGTCTGGGGGCTGGCCGCCGCACTGGCCAGCCCGGCCCTGCTAGGCCTGGTGTCGGTAAACCTCGGCCTGATGGCGGTTCACCTTTCGGTCCGCGCCGTCTGCGTCAGCCGCATCTACGGCTGGAAGTTTGCCCTCGGCGTACCGCTTCGATCCCTATACGGCAACTGGCTGAACACGGTGGCTACCGTGCGTGCCTTACACGCCTACACGCTCGCCCGCTGGCGCCGCGAACCGCTGGTCTGGGTGAAAACCGAGCACGCTTATCCCTCCCGCGCCGCCTTGCTCCCTCACAAGCGCCCGCTCGAGGAGATCCTGGTCGGCTCCCACTACCTGGCTAAGGAGGAATTGGAAGCGGCCCGCGCCCGCAAGCCCCACGGCATGCGGCTGGGAGAATACCTGGTGCGGACCGGGTTGCTGACCGAGGACGAACTCTACGAAGCGCTCAGCCTGCAGCTCGGCCTTGCCCTCGGCAAGATCGATCCGCGTGAGGTTCGCCCCAGCGTCGCCCGTTGCCTGCCCGCCCACGTCATCCGCGAATGGAATGTCTTGCCGGTGCGCATCGAGGCCGGCAGCCTGCACCTCGCCAGCCCCGAGATCCCCACCGAGGAACTCCACGAAGCGCTGCGCCGCTTCACCCGCCTGGACATCCGCGTCGAGCTAGTAACGCCAACGAATTTCCGCCGCCTCGCCGAGCAGTTGCTTTAGTCCGGGCGGGTAGGCCGCCTACGTCCGGTACTCCGCGTTGATGCGAATGTAGTCCTCGGTCAGGTCGCAACTCCAGAAGCGGGCCGCCCCGGACCCGCGGCCGCGGATCACCAACCGGATCACGCACTCCCTGGCCCCGAGCTTTTCCGCCATCTCTTTTTCGGAAAATTCGGCCGCCGTTCCTCCGGAGCATACCCGCACCCCCTGCAGGTAGACGTCCACCTTGGCCGGATCAAACGGCACGCCCGCGTAACCGGCTGCCACGAGCACCCGGCCCCAGTTGGGATCGGCACCCGCCACCGCCGTTTTCACTAGCGCCGAGTTGGCGATGCTCCGGGCGATCTGCACCGCCGCCCCGTCGTTCACCGCGCCCGTCACTTCGACGGTGATCCGCTTGCGCGCCCCCTCGCCGTCGGCCGCGATTTGCCGCGCCAGCTCCTGCAGCACCTCGGTCAGCGCCGCGCCGAACACCTTCTGCTCTCCCCTGTCCAGCCCCACGTTCGCCGCGCCGTTCGCCAGCGCCAGCACCATGTCGTTGGTCGAGGTGTCCCCGTCCACCGAAAGGCGGTGATAGCTGAGCTCGACCGCCGGGACCAGCGTCTCCCACAGCGCCATCGGCGCGATCTCGACATCCGACACCACGAAGGCCAGTGTCGTCGCCATCCGGGGATGGATCATCCCGGAGCCCTTCGTCACCCCGGCGATGCACACCGTGCCTCCCTTCAGTTTCACCTCAGTGGAAGCTGTCTTGGGCACCGTGTCCGTAGTCAGAATCGCACCGGCCACTCCCGGCAAGCCGGCCGCCGAGAGCCCCTCCACCAGCGCCGGCAACCGCTCCACGATCAGGGAGGCGTCCATCTCCACGCCGATCACTCCCGTGGAAGCCGGCAGCACCTGGCTCACCGGGACCTTCAACTCCCTCGCCAACGCCGCGCAGCATGCCCGGGCCACGCGTTCCCCGTTCCGGGTCGCGCAATTCGCGTTGCCGGCGTTCACCAGCACCGCCCGCGCGCGGCCGCCCGAACGGCTCAGGTGCCGTCGCGCCACCTTCACCGGCGCCGCCCTTACCCGGTTCGTGGTGAACAATGCCGCCGCCGACGCCACGCGGTCGGAAACAATCAGCGCCAGGTCATCCTTCGGCTCCGGCCGAAGGCCGGCGTATAACGATGAGTAACGATACCCGAGCGGCAGTTTCATTCCGGCTCTTCTCCTAACCTCTCGTTCGCTCCCAGCCGCTGGCCATTGATGAAATCTACGGCCGCCATTCGCTTCCGTCCTTCGAGCTGGATCTCGATCAGTTCCAGCGCCTCCCCTTCTCCGCATGCGGCGAACAGCCGCCCTCGCTCCACCTGCAGCGCCCCCGGTGCACCCGCGATCCGGCGCTCGGCCGGCCGTGACCTCCACACGTGCAGCGAACGGCCGCGGAAGAGCGTGTAGGCCCCCGGCCACGGCTGGAACCCCCGCACCCGGTTGTGAATGCGCGCCGCCGGCCACCGCCAGTCGATCCGCCCGTCTTCCTTCTTGAGCAGCGGCGCGTAGCTGGCCTGCTCGTGTGATTGAGGCCGCGGCGTGATCGTTCCCGCCTTTAACCCCCGCAACGATCGCACCAGCAACTCCGCCCCCATCGGCGCCAGCCGCCGGCTCAGCTCCACCGCCGTCTCCTCCGGCCCGATCTCGGTCTCCTCCGCCAGCAAAATATCCCCCGTGTCCAGGCCGGCGTCGATCAGCATCGTCGTCACTCCGGTCCGTGTCTCCCCCGCAGCCACCGCCCACTGGATCGGCGCCGCCCCACGATATTTCGGCAGCAGCGAGGCGTGCACGTTCACCAGACCCAACGGCGGAATCTCCAGGATCGCCTCCGGAATGATCTTTCCGTAAGCCACTACCGCCATCGCCTCCACACCCAGCCCCCGGAAAAACGCTACTGTTCCCCCCCCCTTGATGCTGGCCGGCTGGCGCACCGGCAATCCCAGCCGGAGCGCCACTTCCTTCACCGGAGGCGCTGCCGCCTTCTTCCCGCGGCCTCTCGGCCGGTCCGGCTGCGTCACCACTGCGGCGATGTCGAAACCCTCTTCCACCAGCCGCTCGAGCGAGGGCAGGGCAAACTCCGGCGTGCCGAGAAACGCAATTCTCACACCCGGCCTCCTGACTCGGTCACGGCACAGCCCCCCGCGGCCGGACTCATTACCACTCGCCGGCCTTCATCAGCTTCCGGATCTTGCGCCGGATCAAGTCCCGTTTCAACGCGCTCACGTGATGGAAGAAAAGTTTCCCGTTCAGGTGATCGGTCTCATGCAGAAACGCCCGCGCCAGCAATCCTTCCCCGGTCATCTCCACTGTCGCTCCGGTCACATCTTGCGCCCGCACGGTCACCCGGTTCGGCCGGCTGACCTGCTCGCGAAAGCCGGGAACGCTCAGGCATCCTTCCTCGGACCGTTGGCGGCCTTCGCGCCGGATGATCTCCGGGTTGATGAGAACCAGCTTTTGCTTTTCATCCTCGCCCACCGAGGTATCAATCACCGCGATGCGCTTCCCAACGCCGATCTGCGGCGCCGCCAGTCCAACCCCCTTGTGGTAGTACATCGATTCGAACATGTCGTCGATCAGCTTCCGCAACTCCGGCGTGTCGAACTCGGTGATCGCTTCCGCCGGTGTCTCCAGTACTGGGTCCCCATATTTCACAATGTCGTAAACCATCAGTAACGCCTCACCTGTTCCAGGTATCCTTCGAAGTTTCGCCGGGTCTCAGCCAGCGAGTCCCCCCCGAATTTCTCCAGGAACGCCTGCGCGAGGACCAGCGCCGTCATCGCTTCGCCGATGACCCCCGCGGCCGGCGCCACGCACACATCGCTGCGCTCGTAGGCCGCCAGCGATCGCTCCCTCGTCGCCAGGTCTACGGACTCTAGCGGCCGCCGCAGCGTCGAAATCGGTTTCAACAACCCGCGCACCACCACGTCTTGCCCGTTCGTGATCCCGCCTTCCAGCCCCCCGGCGCGGTTCGCCCCGCGCGTGAACCGGCGCGAGGCGCCATCGTAGTGAATCGTGTCCTGGACTTGGGAGCCGAACGACGCCGCGCTTTCCGCCGCCCGCCCGATCTCGACGCCCTTCACCGCCTGGATCGACACCACCGCCTGCGCCAGCCGCCCGTCCAGCCGGGAATCCCACGTCGCATACGAGCCCAGCCCCGGCGGCACACCGTGCGCCACTACTTCAAAAACCCCGCCGACCGTGTCTCCGCTGGCGGAGGCCCTGTCAACCACCTCCTTCATCCGCTGCTCGACGTCCGCGTCGGCGCAGTTCAGCAGGACTTTCTCCTTCTTGCTGAGGGCGGCGATCTCCTCCCAGCTAACTGTTCTTTCCAGGCGTGCCTCGCCCACCGCCACCACGTGGCTGAACACTTCGATACCGAACTGCCCCAGCAATTGCTTGGCCAGCGCCCCGGCGGCCACTCGCGCCGTCGTTTCCCGGGCGCTGGCCCGCTCCAGCACGTAGCGCACGTCGTGGAAGTTGTACTTGATCCCGCCCGCCAGGTCGGCGTGCCCCGGCCGCGGCCGCGTCACCGGCCTGCTTTTCTCCTCGCTGTCGGCGCCCGACTCCACCGGCAGCGCCTCGCTCCAGTTCGCCCAGTCTCTGTTCTCCACCAGCAGCGCCACCGGGGAACCGATCGTCTGCGAGTGCCGCACCCCGGAGACAATGCGAACCCGGTCCGCCTCGATCTTCATCCGGCCGCCGCGGCCATAGCCCTGTTGCCGCCGCCAAAGCTCGCGGTCGATCGCCTCCACTGAAATTGGAACTCCCGCCGGCAACCCCGTAACGATGGCTGTCAGGCACTCCCCGTGCGACTCACCGGCGGTCTCAAAACGCAGCATTTACGAAGATTTCATGGTAACAAACAGCGCTGTTTCCCGGGCCGCCCCGCTGCCTCGGCAAGGCCGCCCCCTCAGTCGCGGCCAGCGAACCATCGCCGCGCCCGCCCCAGGGCCATCAGCGGGAAGTAGTGACGGTAGAGACTGTAACTGATCATGAACGCGCGCTGCAGTTCCAGACCCTGCCGCAAGTCCTTGGCCCGGTCTTTCAGGTCGATGCGCTCCCCCACGCTATAGCCTGGAAACCCCGTGCCGGTGTACTGCGTTTCTTCCCAGGTCCCGTTGCGCTGGTGCCTAATCAGGAACTCCACCCCCCGCCGGATCGCGGCGCCGTAATCCGGGCTGCCCGCGGCCACCAACGCCATCAGCGCCCAGCCCGTCTGCGACGGCGTGCTGTCGCCGACGCCGCGCAAGGAATCGTCCATGTAGGAGGCCGGCGTTTCCCCCCAGCCCCCGTCTTCGTTCTGGTGTGACGCGATCCAGTCAGCCGCCTTCCGGATGTAGGGCTGCTTCATGTTCTCGCCGATCACCCGCAGCGCCGGCAGCACGGCCGCCGTCCCGTAGATGTGATTCACTCCCCAGCGCCCGAACCAGCTCCCCTCGGCTTCCTGCTCGGATTGGATATAGGCCAGCGCCCGCGCCACCGCAGGGTCGCTCCGATCGCGCCCCATCCAGCCCAGCGCCTCCACCACGTGCGCCGTCACGTCCACGCTCGGCGGGTCCAGCAGTTCGCCGAAATCGGCAAACGGAATCTTCGCCAGCAGCCGGTTGTTGTTGTCCCGGTCGAAGGCGCCCCAGCCGCCGTTTTCCGACTGCATCGCCAGGATCCACTCCAGCGCCAGTTCAATGGCTTCATCCACCCGGCGTGTATCGGCCAGGAAACCCCGCAGCCGGGCCAGCACGATCAGCGCCACCGCCGTGTCGTCCACGTCCGGATAGAAATTGTTGGCTCGCTGGAACGCCCAGCCCCCGCCGCGCGCGTCCCGCACGTAGACCTTCCAGTCGCCCCACGCTCGCACTTGCTGGTCCAGTAACCACTCGGTGGCCCGCATCAGCGTCGGCGACGGCTCGAATACCGGCTTCGTATCCAACAGTGACAGCATCGACAGGATCGTGTCCCAGACCGGCGATTCACTCGCCTGCAGGTATACGCCACCGTCCCGTTCATAGGACCAGTGCTTGTCGAAAGCCTCCAGTCCGGCCCGGATCACCGGGTGGCTCAGGCTGTAGCCCTCAACCCGCAGCGCCATCAGCGAATAGATCCACGGTGGCTGAATCCCGCTCCAGGCTCCGTCGGCCTCCTGGTGTTTGATGATCCACTCCACGCACAGCTTGATGGCTGCCTCCCGCCCCGGTCGCAGCTTCACCGGGACATAGGCTGCGAGCAGCCGGTCCAGCCCCAGAAACAAGCTCTCCCAGGAGACCCAGCTTCTCTGGTGCGGAAGGCTGAAGTCGAAATTCTCACGGCCCTCCGGAAACAGCTCGTCGAGCCGCCGGTGCGGCGGCAGGCGGCGAACCGGCCTCCGCGCTGAAAGCACGCACAACGGCACGATGGTGCCGCGGGCCCACGAGGCAAACTGGTAAATGCTAAACGGGGTCCAGGACGGCAGCAAGATCAGCTCGGGCGGCAGCGTCGGCGTCTCCTCCCAGGGCCACTCGCCGATGAGCGCCAGCCAGTACTTGGTGAAGTTGCGGATGCCTTTCAACCCGCCGTGGTCGAAAATCCATCGCCGGGCTTTTGCCAGCGGCTCCGCCTCGGCACTCATGCCGGAAGAACGCAGCGCCGCGTAACATTCCACCGTCGTATTGATATCGCCGTGCGGCGCCTGGTGGTATACCTCCCAGGATCCATCCTCCCGCTGCTCCCGCAGAATGCTTCGGATCACCTTGTCATACTTCGGATCATTCTCCACGCCCATGAAATGCATTGCCAGCACCCACTGGGCTTCCATGCAGGAATTGCTCTCCAGCATCCCCACCCAGAAACCTTCCTCGTGCTGCCGGTCGATCAGCCATTGCCGGGCGTTGTCAATCGCCTGGTCCAACGTCTCCAGCCCCGGTTGGCCGACCTCCCTGTTCACCTGCGAAGTCTCAGAAGTACTCTCTTGGGAACGCATTTCGCCTGGTCTCTCCATGCCCAGCGCCCGCCGGGGCGCTCTCATCCACCGCCTTGCGGCCGGACGAGCCACCTTCTTCGCCGCGCGGCCGGCGCCCCGCCTGGCGCTGCGACTGCACCCCGCCGGCTGCCTGTTCGGCTTGCCCCCCGCGCCCGCCCTGCTGAGCGATTAGTTTAACATGCCTGCCTGCTCCGAATTCCCTTTGGCTGGCCCTGCCGGCGCAACTTGCGCGCACCCCGGCCGGAAAAATGTGTATATTATCGTTCACTGGAGGTGAACATGAGCAAGCGCACTTCGATCGGCTCCTGGGCCTACACCATCGGACCCTACGCCGACCACCCGATCAACTTTGATACCGTCATCGACCGCCTGGCCGCCCTTGGCTTCGACGGCGTCGAACTCGGTGCCTTCCCCCCGCACCCCAATCCGGGCAATCCCAACGGACCGGATGAGGACTGGCCCGGCGCCATGCCGGAAAAATCCCAGCGGGCCGAACTCAAGGCAAAAATGCGCGAGAAGGCGCTCGGCTTCAGCGGCATCGCCGCCAATCTCTGGGGCGAGAAATTGATCAACACCGCCGACCAGAGCAAGTATATCTCCGAGTTCCGCAAGAACTCCGAGTTCGCCCGCGACCTCGGCATCCAGGGCATCCGCGTCGACTGTGTCCAACCGCCCACCATCCACCGCGAAGTAGACTACCAGACCGCGATGGAGCGCGTTGTTCGCACCTGGAAAACTTGCTGCGATATCGCCGCGGATAACGGCCAATACGTCACCTGGGAGTTCGAGCCGGGCTTCGCTTTCAACAAGCCCAGCGACATCCTGCGGATTCACGACGCCGTCGGCAAGCCCAATTTCGGCCTTCTCTACGATACCTGCCACGGCCAGATGGTGGGGGTCAACGGGGCCCGCCAGGAGGGCGAAAAAGAGGTCTTCCCCACCCAGGTGGACTTCATCCGCACCTTGGACGGCCGCATCAATCACATCCACCTGATTGACTCCGACAACACCTGCCACAAGGACGCCAACGGCGAGGATGAAACCTCCGCCCACCCACCCTTCGGCCTCGGCGTCCTGGATTTCGATGAAATTATGCCCGCGCTGGTGAAGGCCTCCCGCCTGCCGGACGACTGGTGGACGGCCGACCTCTGCTTCTGGCCCGACGCCTGGGACGCCACCGCCGGCGCCAAGAAGAAGCTCGATGAACTGATTGCGAAATACGGGTGACCGGCCTCCGCCGGCCGCCCTCGAAACAGGAGACTGGAATCATGTCGAAAGAACTTCGTGTTGGATTGATCGGATGCGGTTTCATGGGCCGCACCCACTCGAATGCTTACCGGCGACTGAATAACTTCTTTTCCGTCGAGCACCGCCCCGTACTCCGCTACATCTGCGACGTCAACGAGGAAAAGGCGAAACAGTACGCGGCCACCTGGGGTTACGAACGGGTCGAGACTGACTGGAGGAAGCTGGTCGACGCTGACGATATCGACCTGATCGACATTACCGTGCCGAACCGTTTCCATAAGGAAATCGCCGTCGCCGCCGCGCGGGCCGGCAAGATGGTCTGCTGCGAGAAGCCGCTGGCGATGAACGTGGCTGAGGCCGAGGAAATGGTCGCCGCGGTCGAACAGGCCGGCGTCGCCAACATGGTTTGGTTCAACTACCGGCGCGTCCCCTCCATCGCGCTGGCCCGGCAGATTGTCGAGGAGGGCCGCATCGGCCGGCCATTCCATTACCGGGCTACCTACTTACAGGACTGGACCATTTCCGCCGACGTTCCCCAGGGCGGCGATGCGCTCTGGCGCCTGGACGCCAAAATGGCTGGCTCCGGGGTCACCGGCGACCTGCTGGCTCACTCCATCGACACCGCCATGTGGTTGAACGGCCCCATCACCCGCGTCGTGGCCAAGACCGAGGTTTTTGTCAAGGAGCGCGTGCACGTGGAAACCGGCCAGCGGCAACCTGTCACCATCGACGACGCCTGCATGTTCCTGGCCGAGTTCGCCAACGGCTCGATGGGCACCTTCGAATCCACCCGTTACGCGCGCGGCCGCAAGAATTTCAACACCTTCGAGTTGAACGGCGCCGACGGCAGCATCTATTTCGACCTGGAAGAACCGGAATACTTGCAATTTTTCGAGTATAAGCAGTTGCAATCCGGAAAGAAGACCGAGTCGCACCTTACCGGCTGGCGGAAAATCCACACCACGAATTCCGAGCACCCCTACATGAGCCATTACTGGGTGCCGGGGACCTGCATCGGCTATGAGCACACGTTCCTGAACGCCCTGGCGGACTTCGTCGAAGGCATCGAATCCGGCAAACCAACGCAGCCGGATTTCCGCAACGCGCTGCAAACGCAAAAGGTCTGTGACGCCGTGCTCGCCTCGGCGCGCGAGGGCCGCTGGATCGAAACCGGGGCCGCCCTCTAACTGTGAACGACCCGGGACACAGGTAACACATTCGTCGAAGCACATGGGTTACACTTCGCCTGGTCCTTCACGATCATCGGCAGTCACTGGGCGCTGCGCAAACAGCCCACAGCGCGACTGCAGCGGCGGCCGGTGACTGCCGGCCTTCTTCAGCACCGATGGAAGCCCAAACTAACGGGCCTCAGCCAGCGCCTCTCGATACCCCCCAGCCGGCGGCCGCCGGCCCTCGATCAACTGCCCTCGCTCCACCGCTGTTGCCGCCGCCGGTGTGTAAGTGGCTTTCACGTCCGTGACAATTAAGCGCACCGTGTTTCCTGCCGGGATCCGGCGCAGCGTGGGGGTGGAGGATTGCTTCCGCGACCCGACCTCGATCTGCCCGCTCCACACTGCCCGGTTCGCCATCATCAGGTTGGCCTCGAGCCGGTAAGTGTATCTCCCCGGCCGCACCGGCTGGTTGCGCCAGTCACGGCAATCCCAGACGAGCGTCCTCACGCCCGGCCTCTGCGTCGGACCGGAGACGGCATCGGCTTCCTCCCGCGGCACCAGGTCCCACCGGGAAGCCGCTCTCCACATCGGAAGCGTCTCGGGATTAAACCGGTAGCCTTTACGCCCGGCCAGGCGAGTCACGAAGACCGTGTCCACGTAGTGGCCGTCTTCGTCCTCGATCCACAAGGCGATCTGGTTCGAGCCAGCGCCAACCAGCACCCCATCAGGCCGGTTCACAAAATGATACGGCCGCACTTTCTTCAGGTTGTAGGTGAACACCACCCGCCCCAGCGGCTGCGGTTTTGTCCGGCCGGCTGGTGGCGCCTGCCCGGGGCGCCGTCTCCCGGCGGCGCCGGGGAACCGTGCCGGGACGTCATAATCGGTGAAGGCCAGCGGCTTGACACCTCCCCCGGCGGGACCGGAATCAACCTTCGAATAAGTCTTTCTGTAGTCATCCAGAGAAAGATAACGGCCGCCAATCTTGAACCACACCTGGGCGATATCGGCGGCGCCCACCGTCGCTTTCTTCTCCCCGGCCCGGAATTGCCAGGGGACAAAGCTTACCTCGACGTCGTTCAGCCGCAACCCCCGCGACAGAAACACCGTGAAGAAAACATACCCGCCTTCTTCCTTGACGAACTTCAGCCCGGTGGCTCGTCCCGGGCCGATATGCATGTGGCGCTCTGGGTAAAGGAAGATACTGGCATTCTTCATCGCGAGTTGACCTTCGTAGGCCTTCCCTGCTTCGAAGTCGCCCACCGCCCGCCGAAAGGTGATCCTGGCGTCGAAAAGCCGGACGCGCACCGGGCGCCGGTGAAGCGCCTGGTGACAGGACGTGCACTGTCCCACCTTCCGTCCTTTTCCCGCGGCCTCAACCGGCTTGCCGTGCATGTCCAGATGACACCCGGCGCAGGTCTGCATCACCTGCCCTTGAAGGTCCACATCCACGGTGATCTGTTCTCCGGTATTCCGTCGTGGCGCCTGGCCGGCGGCCATTGAAAACAAGAACGCCGCCGCCAGCCCCAGCAACAGCTTCCATCGAAAACAGAGTGCGCGCATTACCTACCCCCCGGGCCGCACCGCCCGTAATCTTCCCCATCCAAGATACCAGCCTGTTGCGGGAAGGCAACCGTCAAGCTGCTCGCCTCTCACCCCGGCCCTGTTCCGGCAGGCGGGTGCGGACATGCTGAGCCTGGCCAGCCCGTCTGTTGCCGGGCTCCCGCGTGACCGAACGAACAAAAGGGCCGGCCTCCCCGGACTGGCCGAGGAGATCCGGCCCTGGAAGTTTAGCCTGTCAGGCTTCGGACCTGACAAGATCAACCAATGTTAGAAGACGTATTTCAGGCCGAACTGAATCCGCCGCGGCTCATCCGCAGTGGTGATCTTGCCGACATTGGCGCTGCCGAAACTCGTGTTCGGGCGCCCGAAATTCGGGTGGTTGGTGAAGTTGAACGACTCGAATCGGAACTGCAGCGAATGGCCTTCCCACGGCATCTGGAACCGGCGGGCCAGGGAGAAGTCGAAATTCTTCACCCCCGGTCCCCAGATCAGGTTCCGGCCAGCTGGATCGATTTCACCCAGCGGGCCGGGGATGACGGCTTCCGTATTGAACCAGCGGTCGATCGTCCGTTCGGAGGCCGGCAGGTTGACATCGGCGACGAATTGGCCACGATTTGCGCCGCCGACGTTCGTCGTGTTGACGTTGATCGAATGGCTGTCCGGCGTCCCGCCAAGGAAGGACACAATCCCGCTGACCTGCCATCCGCCCAGCAGCCAACGGCCGACGCCGCTGTTGGCGAACGGTTTGCCCTGGCCGAACGGCAGCTCGTAAACGGCGCTCATCACGAACGCCAGGCGGCGGTCGAGCGAGGCGTTGCCGCGGTCA
>CAZXVW010000021.1:0-35453 GCA_964644025.1 uncultured Solibacteraceae bacterium
AACAGCGAGATGCCCGCGATGCAGATCATGACGATATTGAAGATGAATTGCGTCCGGCGCCGCTGTTCCAGCAAGCCGGCGGGCACGGTCACGTTGTAATCGCCGGCGTTCTTGTGCGTCGCGGTCAAGATCGCGTTCACCACGTTGGCGGTCTCGATCGAGTCGGTGCCCGGGGTGACCCGGATGTAGATGCCATCGATCTCGTCCTTCAGATAACTGTTGCTGTCTTCGAACCGCCGCATCACCGTGTTGAGAGGGGCGATGATCAGGTTGTTGCTGCTGGCCACCTCGAGGTTGCTCATCTGGGTGTCAGCGGTGGCCTGGGGCGCCAGCACGCCGATCACCTGGAGCCAAACATCGTTGACCTTGACGTACTTGCCCACGGCGTCCCCGTAGCCAAGCAAGTTTACCTTCGCTGTTTCGCCCAGCACGCAGACCGGGGCCGAGGTGCTGTTATCCTGGTCGTTGAAAAAGCGGCCTTCGATGACTTTCAGACTGTTGATCTGGAGGAAAGAAGGCTCGACGCCGATCAGCAGCGGCATCTCCTGGGCGCTTTTGGGCAGCACCCGCTGCGGCTTGAAGCGCTTGCGCGGCGTAAGCGCCTCGATGCCCGAGACATTCTCCGAGATCGCCCGGAAATCACGGAACGTCAGCCCAGGCGAAATCGCGCGGCGGGCCTGGAGTTCGTCCCGGTCCACCGCCTCCCGGGCCTCGATGATGATGTTGTTGACGCCGAGCAGATCGATGTAGCTCATCATTTCCTTTTGGGCGCCGGCGGTGATCGAGAGCATGGCCACCACGGCGCCGACACCGAAGATCATGCCGAGCATGGTCAACAGGCTGCGCAGCTTATGCGCCAGCAGGCTCGACATGCCCATCCAGAGCTCGGGAACGTAGGCAGAAAGACCGAACATGGCTAGCGACCTCTCCTTCCGCCGCCACCGCCAGGGCCCGGACTTCCCCCGAAGCCACCCACGGGACTGCCGCCGCCCCCGGAACTCGGCTTCGCCTGCTGTTCTTGCTCCCCGGGCTTAGCGAACGGGTTCGCCAGCGCGATGATTTCGCCTTCCTTCAAGCCTTCCGCGACCACCATCGTGGACTCGCTGCGCTTGAGGGGCTTGATGAATCGTTCTTCGAAGCCTTTGTCCGTTTTCACGTAGACCAGCGGCTTGTTGTCCTTTTCAAAGACCGCTTGCACGGGGATATGAATGGCGTTCGGGATCTTCTCCACGATGATTTCCACGTCGGCCAGCAGGCCCGGCCGCAACAGGATATCGAGCTGATTTTCCTCTTCCGGCGGGGGTGGAAGCTTGGCCGCGGCCAGTTGCGCCGGGGTGAATCGGGAACTGGTCGAGAGTTTCTCTTGGGGACCGCTGCTTGGCTTCTGGCTGCCCTTGGGACCCACTGCCGCGGCTTGTGTGCCGGCTTTTCCTGCCGCCCCGGCGGCGCCGGCGCGCAACAGCGGCCGAATCTTCTGGAAGACGCTGCGCCGCTCGTCCTGGGACAAATCCTCCCACTTCTTCCCATCCAATGCCTTGTCCAGAGCCGCCTGGGCTTTCTTTCGCTGCTCTTCCGGCAGGCGGGACAGCAAGCGGGTGGGATCAAGGCTGCCGCCCCCGCGCCGCCCGGAGCCTCTGCGGCCTCCGGCCTGCTGCGCGCCTGGGGCGCCGGGAGCGCCTGCCATCATGCCGCCGGCAGCGGGGCCCATCATGCCGCCGGCAGCGGGGCCCATCGCAGCGCCCAGGGCAGCACCCGGCGGGCCGCCGCCGGGCCCGCCGGCACCCATCGCCGCCATCATGGTGGTTGCCCGGTAAGAGCGGCTTGGGGCTCGCTTGCGGTTTTCCTCGGCGGTTTTCAGGATCCGCTCGATCTGCTCCGGCTTGGCGCCGAGGGCGGTGAGCAGTTCCCGCATGTTGATTTCGAAAGTCACGTCGAACTTCTTCGCCGGGTCATTAGAGTAAACATCGGCGGTGGCGGTCCCGCTGAGGCTCTTGATCTTGCCGTGAATCACCTTGTCGGCGAGGGCATCGAGACGGATCAAGGCTTCCTGGCCCTCCTTCAGGTTCGCGCGGTCGAGTTCGCCGACCCGGGCGGCGAGTTCCAGCTCGGAGAGGTCCAGGATGTCGGCCACCGGCATGCCCGGACGTAACTCGTCGCCCTCGCGAATATCCGGCATTTGGGTCCCGGCGAAAAAGAAGTGGGTGCGCGCTTGCCGGATGGCCACCAGACCACTCATCGGGGCCAGCAGCTTGACCCGGCTCAGGCGTTGTTCCTCGCGCTGCACCTCCAGTTCGGCCTTGCGCTTGTTCTCCTGCAGCACGGCCAGTTGGGCTTCCGCCTGAGCCCGGCGGGACTCAATGTCGCTCTTCAGTTTCTCGAGGCGTCTCTTGGCTTCCTCCAGGTTCAGTTCATTCTTCTTGGCGTCGATGGCCGAGAGCAGCTCGTTTCGCTGCACCTCCAGCTCGGCGCGCCGCACCGAGTACTGGGCCCGCAGAAGGTCCACCTCGTCCTGGTTGTTCCGAATCGCCAGGTCGGCCTCCGCCTTCTTGATTTGCTCCTTGATCTGCTCGAGTTCGAGTTGTTTTTCCTCGAGCCGGGACTGCACTTCCTGGTCATCGAATTCCACGACCAGGTCGCCTTCGCGGGCAAAACTTCCAAGCGGCGCCAGCCGCGTCACCTGCACGGTGCCGAACAGGTTCGGCGCGGTCAGCGTCATTGACCGCACCGCCCGCAGCTCGCCGCGGGTATAGGCGCGCACCACCACGTCTCCCCGGCGGACGCGTGTCGTCGCCACTTCGCGCTCCCGCTCCGGCAACTGCCGCACGAAGCGGTAGCCCATCCAAGCGAGCGCCCCCAGCGCCGCCACCGCAAATACCCGTAGCAAAACTTTCCTCATGCGAAACTACTCCCGGGCGCATCAGCAATGCGCCGCGAATCTTTATCTCTACAGCTTCTTAGCCCGCTTGGCGGCCTCGGCGGGGTTCTCGAGCGCCACCATCTCGCCTTCGTTGAGGCCGCTCAGCACCACCAAGTCGTTGTCATTCCGCTTGCCGACCTCGATTTCGCGAATCTCGAACTTCTGGCCCTGTTGGACGTACACCGCGGGTTTGCCGTTATGCACGAAACTGGCACGCGCGGGAATCATGAGAACGTCCGGCATGCTCTCGATGATGATCTCCGCCGAGGCACTCATCCCCGGGCGGAGCCGGTCGTCCACACTTTTCAGGGTGGCGCGGGCCGGGAAGGTCTTCTGCGTCATGCCCATGCCCCGGTACTGCAGCGAGGCGATCGGGCTGATCCAGTCCAGGCTCGCCTGGAACTCTTTCTCGGGGATGGCGTCGACGCGAACCCGGACAGGCTGGCCCAGTTGAAGCTTTCCGCGATCGACCTCCTCCAGATTCAGATCGATGCGCATCTGGGACAGGTCGGGAATCTCGGCGATCGGGGCCCCGGTCCAGACCGTGTCTCCCTCCTTGAACGGCGGCGGCTTGGAGCCGAACGAACCCGACGCCTTGAAGTTCGGCAGCAGGTGAACGATGCCGTCGATCGGCGCCCGGATCACCGTGTGAGAAAGATACCCCTTAATCCGATTCAAATCACGGATCGTTTTATCCTTCCTCTGCTGCAGTCGCGTCAGGTCCGCCTCCTGCGCCACCTCGTGCGACTTGATGATGGTCTTGACCTGGCCGAGTTCCCCTTCCGAGAGCCCGACGTCAATGCGGTACTTGGCTCCCTCGATCTTGGAAATCACCTCGGCCTTGCTGGCATCCAGCTTGGCGCGCTCGAGGTTATACTCCGCCGTCATCAGGTTCATTTCGTCCTGCTCGTCGGTGATCTTGTGCGAGGCCTTCATCTGGACGATTTCGCTGTCCACGGTGCGGACGCTCGTGGTTTGTTCCAGCAGGTACTGTTCCAGTTGGGCGGCATCAAACTCGACCACGACGTCACCCTTTTTCACCGCTTGCCCGGACGGCACGAGCATGACGATCTGCAGGTCCGGTACCTGGGGGGCGGTCAGCACCACCGAGTTCGTGCTGGCGATATCCCCGCGGGCTTTGACGCTGATGACAAACTCTCCCCGGCGGGCCCGTACCACCGGAACCTCGACGGTCGTGGTACCGGTATAGCGATAGGCGGTGTAGACACCTCCCGCCACCACCAGCGCCGCCAGCGCCCAGCCGACGATCTTCTTTGTGAGCGAGGCTTTCGCCTGCCCGATCCTCTTCTTCGGCTTCAGATCTTTCGACATCGTTTCGATAGTCTCTCGCCGTTACTCCGGCCGCGGCCCCTCGACCGGCCGATCGAGGGCAAGCTCCTCGCCGGGCCGGACACCGCGACGGATCACGGCCGCCACGTAGTTTGTGAGCCCTAATTCCACGTCCCGTTTCTCCCAACCGGACGATGTCTTGACATAAACATAAGTGGCAGCGGAAGCTTTGTCCCGAAACACGGCGCCCAGGGGCGCCACGGTCCCCTGTTCCCCGTCCCCGAGAATAATGTCCGCGCTCACCGATAGGTCCGGGATCACCCTCGGGTCGGTCTTATCCAACTTCAACACCACCGGCACTTCCTTGAGGTAGTCCGGCCGGTAAACTCTGGATTTGGCTACCGTACCCACCGAATAGACGGTGGCCGGGAGTTCCAGATCCGGGAACGCGTCGAAGCGGACCCTGGCTTTCATGCCGATCCGGATCTTCTCAACGTCCACCTGGTTGATTTTGGCGTTGATGATCATCGAGCTCAGATCCACGACCTGCATGAAAGGTTGCCCGGAATAAAGCACGTCACCTTCCTCCACCTGGCCGAACTGCCCGTTACGAAAGGTATTGAGCATCACCGTCATGCCGTCGATCGGCGCCTTGACCAGCAGCTTCTCGACGTTGGTTTCAGCCCGCGCCAGTTCCAGCCGGGCCTGCTCGAGGTCCAGCTTCGCGTTTTGCAGGTCGGCTTCCTCGGAAATCCGCTGATATTTCACCTCGGCGAGGCGCCGCTGGTATTCGGCCTGGGCCTCCTCGAGCGCCAGCCGCGTACGTTCAGCCTGAATCGCCGAGAGAACCGGGATGGCGTTCATGTCCAGTTTGGCCTTTTCATATTCTCCCTTGGCCGCGGCCACGGACTGCTCATGGGCGTTTCGCTCGACCTCGACCTCGGCCACACTCTTCTTATAGTTCGCCTCGTGCTGAGCCACCGAAGCCCGGTAGTCATCCAGGCGGGTCAGCATGTACTGGCGGTCAAATTCGGCGATCACTTGGCCTTTCTTGACCATCGTGCCGGGCGGGACAAGCTTCTGGAGGATGGTTTCGAAGTCACCGCGCCTTCTCATTCCGCCGCCACCGCCGCGGCCGCCACGGCCGGGGATGGCGCTGGCCGTGGAACCCAGCCCGGAACTTCCCATTGCGCCCGACGAGGAGCGGCTCGCGATCGTAATCGTGCCTGTGGAACCACGGCTACTGCCCCCGACCCGGGTGGTCGCGGCGCGCATCGCGGCCGAGCCACTCGCCGGCCCGCCAGAGGCGCCTCCACCGCGCGCCGCGGCTGAGTTCGAACTGGCCACCAGGCCCGTCTGACTCAACGCCGACATGGTTGCCGTCGGGGCGACTGACGAGGTGGAAGAAACCGTTATGTTGGTCCGCAGTCCGATCGAAGCTCCGGCGAGAGACGCTCCGCGCCGGCTACGGCTCCCCTTCATCCGGGGACCGGTGATGTTTACGTATTTCTCTGCGGCAGTGGTGCCCGCGAGCCGCAGCGTGGGCGTCACCGTGCCCGATCCGGCTTTCGCTGTCCGGATGCCCGCCAGCAGTTGCCGACCGGCCCCGGCCTCGGACCTGGCCGGCTGGAGCTGCCAGTACGCCACCGCCCCGGCGATCACGATGAACATCGCCAGCAGCCACCACTTCCCATTGCTCGGACGCTGGCCCGGGGCGGGAACCAGTGCCGGCGAGGGAGGGTGCTCCGCAGGGGCGACACCCGGTTCTGAGACGCGTTTCCTTGGAAACTGCATGGTACGAATCCCGCCGTCCCGCCGCCGAGAGGCAGCGCAGACTCCTTCCGTTCTCTAGTAGTTACAGACGATATTTTACTCTGAGAGGTTATGCCCCCACCGGAAGAAATCTGGCCGCTGGAGGTCCGGCTGTTGCTGCCCGGGGACACCGGAGTGGCCGGCTTGTCTCGCCCAGCGCCGGCCGAATCGTCTCTCAGGCGCTCATCGAGGCCAGGAACTCCGCGTTGTTACGCGTCTTGCTCAGTTTGTCCAGCAGCAGCTCGATGGACTCCACGGCTGATAGCGGACTCAGCACTTTCCGGAGCACCCAGACCCGGTTCAGCTCGTCACGCGGCAGCAGCAACTCGTCTTTTCGCGTGCCGCTCTTGTGGATGTCGATGGCCGGGAAGACCCGCTTGTCGACCAGCTTCCGGTCGAGGTGGATCTCCATGTTGCCGGTCCCCTTGAACTCTTCGAAGATCACGTCGTCCATGCGACTGCCAGTGTCGATCAGGGCGGTGGCGACGATGGTCAACGAGCCGCCCTCCTCGATATTGCGCGCCGCGCCGAAGAAGCGCTTCGGCCGTTGCAAGGCGTTCGAATCCACGCCGCCGGAGAGCACCTTTCCCGACGGCGGCACCACCGTATTATAGGCCCGGGCCAGCCGGGTGATCGAGTCCAGCAGGATGACCACATCACGCTTGTGCTCGACCAGGCGCTTCGCCTTCTCAATCACCATTTCGGCCACCTGAACGTGACGGGAGGCCGGCTCGTCAAAGGTGGAACTGATCACCTCACCTTTGACCGAGCGCTGCATATCGGTCACCTCCTCGGGCCGTTCGTCGATCAGTAGCACGATCAGGGTGATCTCCGGGTGATTGGTGGTGATCGAGTTGGCGATACTCTGCAGCAGCATCGTCTTGCCGGTTCGCGGCGGCGAGACGATCAGCCCGCGTTGCCCTTTGCCGATCGGCGTCAGCATGTCCATCACCCGGCCGGAGGTGTTTTCCCTGGTGGTTTCCAGCCGGATGCGCTCGTCGGGGTATAGCGGCGTCAGATTGTCGAAGAAGATCTTGTTGCGCGCTTCCTCGGGCGGCTCAAAGTTGATCGCGTCCACCTTGATGAGGGCGAAATACCGCTCGCCCTCCTTCGGTGGCCGGATCTGCCCGGAAATCGTGTCTCCGGTGCGGAGATCGAAACGGCGGATCTGAGATGGAGAAACGTAGACGTCGTCCGGCCCGGGAAGGTAGTTGTACTCCGGAGCGCGCAGAAAGCCGAAACCGTCCGGAAGACATTCCAGAACACCTTCGGAGAAAATCAGTCCGCTCTTCTCCGCCTGGGTCTGGAGGATCTTGAAGATCAGCTCCTGCTTCCTCATGCCGGCGGCGCCGGCCACGCCCAGATCTTTCGCAATCTGGTTGAGCTTTTGAATGCTCATGTCCTTGAGCTCGACCAGATCGAGCGTGGGCCCGTTCCGGGAGCCTCCCCGGCCGCCATGCCTTCTCCGCGACGGGCGGGCGGCGGGCGGGGCCTGTTCTTGCGGTGCTCCGCTTGCTGTTTTTTGCTCCCGCCGGTTCCTGGCCTCTTTGGGCGGCGCCTTCTCAGCAGGCTGGCCGGCCGCTTTGGGCGGCGCCTTCTCAGCAGGCTGGTCGGCCGAAGAAGAAGGCGGGGTTTCCGGTGAGCTTGTCTGTGAGACTTTCGTCTGTTCTACAGCACCGGTTTCGGCGCTGGGTTCCGGGTTTTGCGTATCGCTTGCCAAATCTCTCTTACTCCTTGGCCCGTGAGGGCCGAAAACGCCACCGGGTCGCTGTCGGAAAGTTGCTGGCGAATTGCGACCAGGGCGCGTTGCAGTTGCTGGGATTTCAGTTTGTCAATCTTGGTGGCAATCACCAGGTAACGCCGCTGGTGAAACTCCAGCCACCGTTTCAGTTCCAGATCCTTCTCCATCCACCCGCGCCGGGCGTCCAGCAGCAGGAAGGACAGCACCAGGTTCGGGCGCGCCAGCAGATAAGATTCCGCCAGCCGCCCCCAACTTTGCTGCCGCCGGGCCGGCGCCCGGGCGTAACCATAACCGGGAAGATCGACAAGACGGACACCGCCGTCGACCCGGTAGAAATTCACCACCTGCGTGCACCCGGGCTTGGAGCTGGTGCGGGCCAGCCCCCGGCCGCCGACCAAGCAGTTGAGCAGCGTCGACTTGCCAACGTTGCTGCGTCCCAGAAACGCATATTCCGGTTCCTCCTGGTTCGGGAACTGGTCGGGACGGACCGCGCTTATGATCAGCTCCGCACTCATTTGGCTCGCGGGCGGTCGCCCTCGAGGCGCCTCCGGCGCTCCCCGCGCCGGCCGCACCCCCTTATCTTAATGAGTCAGTCCATCTTCGCTGCTTCGCGCCGGGGAAACCTCCAACCCGGAAGCCCCCGCCGGCAACGGGCGGGGTCCAATCTCGCGTTCCAGGGCAATTTCCAAGACTTCGTCCATCGACTCGACGAAGCGTAACTTCATGTCCTTCCGGATGTTTTCGGGGATGTCCGGCAGGTCCTTTTCGTTTTCCTTCGGCAGGATCACCTCCATGATGCCGCTGCGGTGGGCCGCCAGTAGTTTTTCCTTCAGGCCGCCGATGGGCAGCACCTTGCCCCGCAAGGTGATCTCTCCGGTCATGGCCACGTTGCAGCGTGCCGGAATGCGGGTCAGGGCGCTGCTGATCGCCGTGGCGATCGTAATGCCCGCCGAGGGGCCGTCCTTGGGAATGGCGCCCTCAGGCACATGCACGTGAATATCCAGGTGCCGGTAAAAGTCCCGCGGCAGGCCCAGCGTGTGGGCCCGCGAACGCACGTAGCTCATGGCCGCCTGCGCCGATTCCTGCATCACATCCCCGAGTTTGCCGGTGGTGAGCATCTTGCCGCGACCTTCCATGATCGTGGCCTCTGTGGTCAGCAGTTGGCCTCCGACCTCGGTCCAGGCGAGCCCCACCGCGGCCCCGATTTCGTTCTTCTGGTCCGCCTTGCTGTCACGGAATTTCTGCGGTCCGAGGAACTCGGGTACGTTCTTGGCCCGGATAACGGTCTTCGGAAGGCGTTTCTTCCGCTTCGTGCTCCTGGCGTCCACGACTTTCCGGGTTACTTTCCGGCAGATATTGCCGATCTCGCGTTCGAGGTTCCGGACACCGGCCTCGCGGGTGTAGAACTGGATCAGCGTTTGCAGACCATCGTCGGTAAACGCGATTTCCTTGTCCGTCAGCCCGGTTTGTTTCTTCTGCTTGGGCACCAGGAAGCGCTTGGCGATCTCCATCTTCTCCAGTTCGGTGTACCCGGAAAGCCGGATCACTTCCATGCGGTCCTGCAAGGCCGGCGGCACCGTGTGGAGCACGTTGGCAGTGGCGATGAAGAACACCTGGCTGAGATCGTATTCGACGTCGAGGTAATGGTCCACGAACATGAAGTTCTGTTCCGGGTCCAGAACTTCCAGCAGGGCGGCCGAGGGATCGCCCCGGAAATCCACCGACATCTTGTCCACTTCGTCCAGCATGAAGACGGGGTTTCGCGTGCCCGCCTTCTTCATCATCTGGATAATCTGGCCGGGCAGCGCGCCGATGTAAGTCCGGCGGTGGCCCCGGATCTCGGCCTCGTCGCG
This sequence comes from uncultured Solibacteraceae bacterium, assembly GCA_964644025.1. Taxonomy (GTDB): domain Bacteria; phylum Acidobacteriota; class Terriglobia; order Bryobacterales; family Bryobacteraceae; genus CAZXVW01. The sequence goes on from CAZXVW010000021.1 coordinate 9,614, forward strand.
CACTCCGCCCAGCGACATGCGGATGAACCGGCGGCCGGTGGCCTTGGCGATGGACATGCCCAGCGACGTCTTGCCGGTGCCCGGCGGGCCCACGAAGCAGAGGATGGAACCCTTTGGGTTTTTCACCAGCCGGCGCACGGCCAGGAACTCGAGAATGCGCTCCTTGATCTTTTCCAGCCCATAGTGATCCGCTTCCAGGACCTCCTGGGCGTGCTTGAGGTCACGGATCTCCCGGCTCTTCTTCTTCCACGGCACCGCCAGCAGCCACTCCAGGTAGTTGCGCGAGACGGTGGATTCGGCCGACATCGGCGGCATGTTCTCCAGCCGCTTGAGCTCGGCCAGCGCCTTCTCGCGGGCCTCCTTGGTCATGCCGGCGGCTTCGATCTTTTTCTTCAGCTCGTCGATCTCGCTCTTTTCCCCCCGGCCCAGTTCCTTCTGGATGGCCTTGATCTTTTCGTTGAGGTAGTATTCCTTCTGCGCCTTTTCCATCTGGCGCTTGACGCGCCCCTGGATGGTGCGATCGACGTTCAGCTTCTCGATCTCGATATCGAGCATTTCGGCCACGCGGGTGAGCCGGTCCACCGGGTCAAAGATCTCCAGCAGCTCCTGTTTTTCCTCGATCGTCAACTGGAGGTTGGCGCCGACGGTGTCAGCCAGCCGGCCCGGATCATCCACCCGGATGGCCGCGATCATCGTTTCGTAATTCAGGTTCTGGCTGAGTTTGACGTATTGCTCGAACAGGCTGGAGACCCGGCTGATCAAGGCTTCCAGTTGAGGGCCTTGCTCCACCCGGTAGCGGAACGAGCGAACCACCACCTGAAAGAAGCCCTCTTCCTCGCTGACCGAGATAATTTTGCCTCGCTCGATGCCCTCCACCAGCACCTTGATGTTTCCGTCCGGCAGCCGCAAGCTCTGGATGATACTGGCCAGCGTCCCCACCGTGTGAATTTCATCAGGACGGGGCTCGTCCACGGAAGCGTCGTGTTGGGTGGCCAGGAAGATTTTCTTGTCCCCGGCCAACGCTTGCTCGAGGGCACGGACACTGGATTCCCGGCCCACCACAAACGGTGTCATCATATGCGGGAAGATCACCACGTCCCGGATGGGCATCATCGGCAAGCGCCGTGTCTCGGATCTTTCTTTGGAGGTCAGCATTTCCGTTGTTGGGAACTGGCCGTGTGTCAGGTTCGCAAATTCCGCCCGCTCGTCCCGGTACATTGACCCGGCGGCGGAGCCGTTGTCTCAGCCGGCCGTCAGCCCGCCTTTTCGAGCAGCGCCATGTTGATTTTTCGCGTGACGACCATCTCCTTGGTGACCACGAACTCCCGAATCTTCTTGTACGAAGGGAGATAGTACATCAAGTCCAGCATGAGGTCCTCGAGGATAGTCCGCAAGCCCCGCGCCCCTACTTTCCGCTCCATGGCGAGCGTCGCGACCGCCTCGAGGGCATCGTCACCAAACTTCAGTCTAACATTTTCGAACTCGAAAAGCCTCTGGTACTGCCGGATGATGGCGTTCTTCGGCTTGGTCAATATCTGAACCAGAGCGTCCTTGTCGAGATCCTCCAGCACCGCGATCACTGGCAACCGGCCGACGAACTCGGGGATGAAGCCGGATCGGATCAAGTCCACCGGTTGGACCTTCTCCAGTAGATTCACGTCGCGCCGCCCGCTGGCCGAGCTCCGGCGGGCCTGTTCCCGGTGCGAGGCTTCGCTGGCAAAACCAATGGCCGAGCGCCCAACGCGGCGCCCGATGATTTTCTCCAGGCCGACAAAGGCTCCGCCGCAAATAAACAGGATGTTGGAGGTGTCCACCGGAGTGAACTCCTGGTGCGGGTGCTTGCGTCCTCCCTGGGGCGGCACGTTGGCGACAGTGCCCTCCAGGATCTTCAGCAGCGCCTGCTGGACACCCTCGCCGGAGACGTCGCGGGTGATCGAGGGGTTTTCATCCTTGCGCCCGATCTTGTCAATCTCGTCAATATAAATGATGCCCTGCTGGCAGCGTTGGACATCCCAGTCCGCGTTCTGCAGCAAGCGCAGGATGATATTCTCCACGTCCTCGCCCACGTAGCCAGCTTCGGTCAGCGAGGTGGCGTCCACGATGGCAAAGGGGACATCGAGGAACCGCGCCAGCGTCTGGGCCAGCAGCGTCTTGCCCGTACCGGTCGGCCCGATCAGCATGATATTGCTCTTGGCGAGTTCCACCTCGCCCGCGCGCTGGCGGTTCATCTGGACGCGCTTGTAATGGTTGTAAACGGCCACGGCCAGCTTCTTTTTGACCGCGTCCTGACCGATTACGTATTGATCCAGGTAATCCTTGATCTCCAGGGGCTTCGGCAGCTTGGCCGGGATGCCCTGAGGGTGTTCGCTCCGGTCGTCCTCCAGGATCGAATTGCAGACCGCGATACATTCGTCGCAGATGTAAACTCTTGGATAGTCGCTGGGTGAGGAAATGAGTTTTCCCACCACGTCCTGAGTCTTATGGCAAAAGGAACAACGTGGAGCGTCGTCCGGTCCTGATCGTCTCAACAGCGAACCCCCGGCGGAATGGCTTGGCTAAGCATTCGATTTCCCGCTCAGCTCCGGCACCTTCCATTATCGCCTGAATCAGCGGCCCCAGGCAATCCCCATCCGGCGGTTGCCGGCCGGACCCGCACTGGCCCGGCGCCGGCCGGATGCGGATCAGCCGGCTTTTGGCGCCACCTTCCTCGCCTGCTCGAACAGGAAGTTCAGTGTCTTTTCAGTCCGGATGCGGGAGGCGATCCGGCCGATCTCACCTTCCTTTTCCAGTTCGGCCCGCACCGCGGCCACGGGTTCGCGCCGCTGGCGGGCGATGCGCAGAATCTGCTGGTCGACCTCGTCCCGGGTGACCTCGATGGCCTCTCGTTCCCCGATCTTTTCCAGCAACAGCGAAGCCTTGATGTCACGCGTGGCGCGCTCGCGCAACGATTCCTTGATCTTCTCCCAATCGAACCGCGGGCTGCGGGGGTCCACGCCCTGGGCCGCTACCTCCCGCATCCGCTGCTCGATCATGGACTCGACCTGGTGTTCCACAAAAGCCTCCGGGACGGGAAAGTCGTGCATGTCTACCAGGTGCTCAATCAGCTCGTTCTTGGCTTCTTGCTGAGCCAGGAACTCCTTCTCGGCCCGCAGGTTCTGCCGCACCGCCTGGCGCAACTCCTCCAGGTTCTGATAATCGCCGAGATCCTTGGCGAACTCGTCGTCAATCTCCGGCAGTTCTTTCCGGCGGATGGCGTTCAAGCGCGCGTGGAAGCGGATCGTTTTCCCCGCCAACCGCTGCTGGCCGTAGTCTTCCGGATAAGTGACATCGAAATCCTTTTCCTGGCCCGGTTCCATGCCCCGGAGATTGTCGCTGAAATCGCTCAGGGTCTCCTCATCACCGATGCGCAGCATCAGCTCTTTCTGGTCGATGGGCGGACCCGGCAGGCCGCCGATGCTTTGGAGAGCTACCACGGCGTAATCGCCGTCGGCGACCGGCCGCGGGTCGATGTCGACGTACTCCGCCTTCTCCTCGCGGATCTGCTCGAGCCGTTGGTCAACGTCGGCGTCGGCAACCTCGGGCTCGCGATAAGTCACCGTGATGTTGCGGTAATCGCCCAGTTCCACCTCCGGGCTGACTTCGAATTCCGCCTGGAAGCGAAGCGGCTCGCCGTGCTCATACTTCACGTTCGTGATCTCCGGCGTGCCTACCAGGGGTAGATCTTGCCGCTCGATCTCCGCCCGGAGATGCCTGGGAATCAGCGCCTCCAGCACCTCCTGCCGGATTTCGCTGCGGAACCGGGAACGGATCATGCTGGCGGGCACCTTGCCGGGCCGGAAGCCGGGCAGGCGCACCTTTTCCTGAAGCGAGGCAACAACGCGCTGCGTCTCCTTCTCCACCTCCTCGACGGGAACAGTGATTTCCAGGCGGTGCTTACAGCCTTCTACGAGTGCCAAAGTGTTTCCTTTTTTGCCATCATCAGAAACTCACCCACCGCGGCGGGCAAGGCCGGTCCCTGGCCGGTGGGAACCGCGGCCCCGTCCCCAGCCGCGTGCCGGGACAGGCGGAGCGGATCAGGTGCCCTCGGACCAACTGGCCAGGTACTTCTCTTGTTCGGGGGTGAGCTTGTCGATCCTCACTCCCATCGATTCCAGCTTCAGCCGGGCGACCCGCTGGTCCAGCTCTTCGGGCACGGGGAACACCGCTTTTTCCAGCGAGCGGTGATTTTTCACGATGTGCTCGACCGCCAGCGACTGGTTGGCGAAGCTCATGTCCATGACCGAAGCCGGATGCCCCTCGGCGGCGGCCAGGTTAATGAGCCGGCCTTCTCCGAGGAGGTAGATCCGCCGTCCGTCCTTGAGCGCGTATTCCTCGACGAACTCCCGCACCGGGCGGCGCGAGGAGGTCATCTCGGCCAGTGCTTCCAGGTCGATCTCGACGTTGAAGTGGCCGGAGTTGGCCAGCACGGCGCCGTCCTTGAGTTTTTCGAAGTGTTCGCGCCGGATGACACTCTTGTCGCCGGTGGCGGTAACGAATATGTCACCGATGACGGCCGCCTCGGCCATCGACATCACCCGGTAGCCGTCCATCAGCGCTTCCAGCGCCCGGACCGGGTTGACTTCGGTAACGATGACGTTGGCGCCGAGCCCCCGTGCGCGCATCGCAATACCCCGGCCGCACCATCCATAGCCGCCGACCACGAAGTTCAGTCCGGCGATCAAGAAATTCGTCGCTCTCAGGATGCCGTCCATGGTGCTTTGCCCGGTTCCGTAACGATTGTCGAACAGGTGCTTGGTCATCGCGTCGTTAATCGCGATCACAGGGTAGCGCAGCACGCCATCGGCCGCCATCGCCTTTAAGCGGATCACTCCGGTAGTGGTTTCCTCGGTGCCGCCCATCACGTTGTCCAGCAAATCCTGACGCTGCTGGTGCAGGGTGGTGACCAGGTCGCATCCGTCGTCCATGGTGATGTGAGGCTGGTGTTCCATCGCCGCCTTGATGTGCTCGTAGTAGACATCATTGTCTTCGCCCTTGATAGCGAAGGTGGAGATCCCATAATGTTTCACTAACGCGGCGGCGACGTCGTCCTGGGTTGACAGCGGGTTCGAGGCGCACAGCACCAGCGAGGCCCCGCCATCTCGCAGTGTCCGCATCAGATTGGCCGTTTCCGTGGTGACGTGCAGGCACGCCGAAATGCGGATTCCGGCCAGCGGCTGCGTCTTGATGAACTCCTTCCGGATCGTCTGGAGGACCGGCATGGACTGAAAAGCCCATTCCGTCCGGCGCTTGCCCAGCTCGGCAAGGGAAAGATCCTTCACATCACAAGCAACAGGTGCTTCAGCGTTCGATGACATATCGTTTTCCTTGAGTGTTGAATCTGTTTGGGACGTTCAGCTACGGCTGGCCGTCGCGGGGGAGATGCCCGCCTCCGCGCGCAAGGCGTCGGCCTTATCGGTGAGCTCCCAGGTGAACGTGTCTTCGGTCCGCCCGAAATGACCAAAGGCGGCGGTGGCCCGGAAAATCGGCCGTCGCAAGTTCAAGTGCTCAATCATCGCTTTCGGGGTGAGTGGGAAATGGGCACGTACCATTTCCGACAACCGGACGTCGCCCACGAGTCCGGTCCCGTAAGAGTCGACGTGGACCGAGACCGGCTCGGCCACGCCGATCGCGTAAGCCAGTTGCACTTCGCAGCGGTCCGCCAGGCCGGCCGCCACCAGGTTCTTGGCGACGTAGCGCGCCATGTAACAGGCTGAACGGTCCACCTTCGTCGGATCCTTTCCTGAAAACGCGCCGCCACCGTGGCGGCCCATACCGCCATAGGTGTCGACAATGATCTTGCGGCCGGTCAGGCCGGTGTCCCCGTGAGGGCCGCCGATAACAAAGCGGCCGGTCGGGTTGATGTGGTACCGGGTGGCCGAATCCAGCATCCCCGCCGGCACGACGGCATCGATCACGTGTTTCTTGACTTCCCTCCGCAGCTCCTCGGTGCTGACATCGTCGGCGTGCTGCGTGGAGATGACCACCGCGTCGATGCGCTTGGGCTGTCCCCCGGCATACTCTACGCTCACCTGCGACTTGCCGTCCGGCCGGAGGAACTTCAACACTCCCTGGCGTCGGACCTCGCTCAGCCGCCGGACCAGCTTATGCGCCAGCATGATGGGTAGCGGCATCAGCTCCGGAGTCTCGTTGCACGCATAGCCGAACATCAGTCCCTGGTCGCCGGCGCCCCCCGTGTCCACGCCCATGGCGATGTCCGGTGACTGGCTTTGTACCATATTCAAGACGCCGCAGGTCTTGGCGTCGAAGCCGTAGGCAGCGTCCGTGTAGCCGATATCCTGGATAATGCCCCGCGCCACTGCCGGGATGTCAACGTAGGCCTCCGTGGTGATCTCACCGGCGACGATGCAGACGCCGGTGGTCACCAGAACCTCGCAGGCGACGCGTCCGGCCGGGTCCTCCTTCAGGACGGCATCCAGCACGCCGTCGGAGATCTGATCAGCTATTTTGTCGGGATGTCCTTCGGTCACCGACTCCGAGGTGAAGATGTATTTCGCTCCTGCCACGCTATTACTGCCTCCGCAAGCCTGCTCACAGGTACCCGCACATTTCACCGGCGCCGATGGCCCGAGCGTCAACTAACCAAACAGAAAGTGAGCGGGTAATACCCGTGGGAAAATCAAAACTTTAGTCTATCGGAGCCTGCCGAAGCCGTCAATTACCCCCACTCCACCACACTCCGCCGGGCTCGGCTCCCCGGGTTCCTCCGGAGTGTTACCACCATTGCGAGATTTGGTCCTCCAAGGTGGCGGGACGCCGCTTCTTGCCGGCGGCCTGGGGCATTTGCCCCGACCCATTCTCGGCTCTCGGGCGGCCGAAAGGGGCCATTGCCCCACTATCCGGCACGTGGGCCCGGCAAACAACGCCTAACCGCCTTTGTTCAGGGGGTGAAGAGCCCCTTTAAGTCATTTGGAGCAGGAATTGCATTACACTGGAAAGATACGGATTCGAATCATGAAGAGACCAAAAGTAACCATCGATGGAAACGAAGCGGCGGCGTTTGTCGCACACAAAGTCAACGAGGTGATCGCCATTTACCCGATCACACCTTCCTCCCCGATGGGGGAGTGGGCCGACCAGTGGTCGGCGGAAGGGAAACCGAACATTTGGGGCACGGTCCCCACCGTGATCGAAATGCAAAGCGAGGGAGGCGCTTCCGGCGCCGTGCATGGAGCTTTGCAGGCCGGCGCCCTGACGACAACGTTCACCTCTTCGCAGGGCCTGCTGCTCATGATCCCCAACATGTACAAGATCGCGGGGGAACTCACCTCCACGGTGTTTCACGTGGCGGCGCGCACGGTGGCCACTCACGCCCTGTCGATTTTCGGGGACCATTCCGACGTGATGGCGGTGCGGCAGACCGGCTTCGGGTTGCTGGCGTCCGGCTCGATCCAGGAGGTAATGGACCAGGCGCTGATCGCCACCGCGGCTTCGCTGGAGTCCCGCATCCCCTTCATTCATTTCTTCGATGGTTTCCGCACCACGCACGAGGTGGACAAGATCGAGCAGTTGACCATGGACGACATGCGGGCCATGATCGACGACGAACTCGTGCGCCAGCACCGGGAACGCGCACTGAGCCCGGATCATCCCGTTCTGCGCGGTTCGGCGCAGAATCCCGATCACTTCTTCCAGGCGCGCGAGAGGGTGAATCCGTATTACCTGGCCTGCCCGACGATCGTCCAGAACGTCATGGACAAGTTCGGCGCGCTGGTGGGGCGTCATTACCACTTGTTTGATTACGTCGGGGCGCCTGATGCCGAGCGCATTATCATCCTGATGGCTTCCGGCGCCGAGACGGCCGAAGAAACGGTGGACTACCTGGCTGGCCGGGGCGAGAAGGTGGGCGCCATCAAGGTGCGCCTTTACCGGCCTTTCTCGGTCGAACATTTCATCAAGACGCTGCCGGCGTCGGTGAAGAGCATCGCCGTGCTGGACCGCACCAAGGAGCCAGGTTCGATCGGCGAGCCGTTGTACCAGGACGTGATCACCGCGCTCACCGAAGGATTGAACGGCCGGCCGATGCCCACCGTGGTGGGCGGCCGTTACGGGCTTTCCTCGAAGGAGTTCACACCGGCCATGATTCAAGGCGTTTTTCAGGAATTGGCCAAGGAAACTCCCAAGAACCACTTCACCGTGGGTATCCATGACGACGTCACCCACACCAGCCTGGACTATGATCCCGAGTTTTCCACTGAGGCCCCGGAGACGGTCCGCTGCTTGTTCTACGGCCTTGGTTCCGATGGGACGGTGGGTGCGAACAAGAACTCCATCAAGATCATTGGCGAGGAGACCGACAACTACGCGCAGGGCTATTTCGTCTATGATTCCCGGAAAGCTGGCTCGGTGACCATTTCCCACCTGCGGTTCGGTCCAAAGCCGATTCACTCTACCTACTTGATCACGAAGGCGAATTTCATTGCCTGTCACCAGTTCACCTTCCTGGAGAAGTTTGACGTTCTGAAGGCGGCGGTCCCCGGTGCTACGTTTCTGCTGAACAGCCCCTACCCGCCCGAGGAGGTTTGGGACCATCTCCCGCGTGAAGTCCAGAAGGAGATCATCGACAAGAAGCTCAAGTTCTACGTGATCGACGGCTACGAAGTGGCCAAGCAGACCGGGATGGGCGTGCGGATCAACACGATCATGCAGACCTGTTTCTTCGCCATCAGCGGGATCCTGCCGCGCGATGAGGCGATCGCCAAGATCAAGGACGCCATCAAGAAGACATACGGCAAACGCGGTGAGGCGGTGGTCCAGAAGAACTTTGCCGCGGTCGACGCCGCCCTGGACCACCTGCATGAAGTGAAGGTGCCCGAGGCGGTCACCAGCCCCAAGAGCATGCCGCCTACCGTCTCGCCGAAAGCGCCGGAATTTGTGCAGAAGGTGGTCGCCCCCATCATCCGCGGCGAGGGCGACAGCATTCCGGTCAGCGCCATGCCCGTCGATGGCACCTTCCCCACCGGCACCGCCGCCTGGGAGAAGCGCAACGTCGCCTTGGAGGTCCCGGTCTGGGATGAAAAGCTTTGCATCCAATGCGGCAAATGCGTTGTGGTATGTCCGCACGCGACCATCCGCAGCAAAATCTGTAACGAAGATTTGTTGAAGGACGCTCCGCCAACGTTCAAGTCTGCTCCGGCCCGGTGGAAGGATTTCAAAGACATGAAGTACACCATCCAGGTGGCCGTGGAAGATTGCACCGGCTGCGGCCTGTGCGTGGAAGTCTGTCCGGTCAAGGACAAAACCAACGTGAGCCGCAAGGCCCTCAACCTGGAACCGCAGATTCCGCTCCGGGAACAGGAACGGGCCAACTGGGAATTCTTCCTCAGCCTGCCGGATAACGATCGCAAGGCGTTCAAGCCCAACCTCATCAAGGATGTTCAGCTCTTCCAGCCGTTGTTTGAGTTCTCCGGGGCCTGCGCGGGCTGCGGCGAAACCCCTTACGTCAAGTTGCTTACGCAGTTGTTCGGCGAGCGCGCCCTGATCGCCAACGCCACCGGTTGCTCGTCGATTTACGGCGGCAATCTGCCGACCACGCCCTACACGTTCAACCGGGAGGGCCGCGGCCCAGCCTGGTCCAATTCGCTGTTCGAGGACAACGCGGAGTTCGGGCTCGGCTTCCGGCTCAGTATTGACCAGAACAACCGGTACGCCAGGGAGCTGGTCGAAAGGCTCGCCCCGCAAATCGGGGAATCCCTGGTGAGCGGACTGCTCGGGGCGGACCAGTCCACCGAGGCCGGCATCGAACAGCAGCGCGAGCGGGTGAAGGCGCTGAAGGACAAGCTCGCGGGCATGGATTCGGAAGAAGCCCGGCATTTGCTGGCGCTGGCCGATTACCTGGTGAAGAAAAGCGTGTGGATCGTCGGCGGCGACGGCTGGGCTTATGATATCGGCTACGGCGGCCTCGATCACGTGCTTTCCACCGGGCGCAACGTCAACATCCTGGTGCTCGATACCGAGGTGTATTCGAACACCGGCGGCCAGATGTCAAAGGCGACGCCCCGCGCAGCGGTGGCGAAGTTCGCTGCGGGTGGCAAACCGGCGAGCAAGAAGGACCTGGCCATGATGGCCGTGCAATACGGCAACGTCTACGTGGCCCGGGTGGCCATGGGCTTCAACGACGCCCATACGGTGAAGACCTTCCTGGAAGCGGAAGCCTTCGACGGACCTTCCCTCATCATCGCCTACTCGCATTGCATCGCCCACGGCTACAACCTCATCAACGGGCTCACGCAGCAGAAACTGGCCGTGCAAAGCGGCGCCTTCCCGCTGTTCCGGTACAACCCCGACCTGGCTGCTCAGGGCAAGCACCCGTTCCAGCTTGATTCGAAAGCCCCCTCGATCCCGGTGGAAAAATACGCGTACAACGAAACGCGGTACACAATGCTGGTCCGCAGCCACCCCGAGGCGGCCAAGCAGCTTCTTGAGCTGGCCGAGCGGGACGCCCAGCATCGTTACCGGCTCTACCAGCACATGGCAGCGTTGTCCCCCGACGGCGCTGACCAAGAGGAAAAGTAAGTGGCTAATCTCTCTACAACGTACTTGGGCTTGAAGCTGAAGAACCCACTGGTGGCCTCCGCAGGACCTCTGTGCAAGGACGTGGGACATATCCTGCACATGGAGGCCGCCGGCATTTCGGCGGTCGTGCTGCACTCGTTGTTCGAGGAGCAGATTGCACTGGAGAGCGATTCTCTGGACCGTTATCTGTCCGCCGGAGTGGGAAGTTCCGCCGAGGCGCTCACCTACTTTCCAGACCTTGGTGAATACAACCTCGGTCCGGAGGAATACGTCGAGCACATCCGAAAAGTGAAGCAGGCGGTGGACATTCCGGTGATCGGGAGCCTGAACGGCGTTTCCACCGGCGGCTGGATTCGCTACGCCAAGCTCATCGAGGAGGCCGGAGCCGATGCCCTGGAACTCAACATTTATTATCTGCCGACCGATCCCGCCGCTGACGCCGCCAAGATCGAGCAGATGTACGCGGACCTGGTGAGCCACGTCAAGGCGAGTGTGAAGATCCCGGTGGCGGTCAAACTGGGGCCTTACTTCAGCTCGATTCCCAACATGGCCGTGAAGCTCGACCAGGCCGGCGCCGACGCGCTGGTGCTGTTCAATCGCTTTTATCAGCCGGATCTTGACGTGGAGGCGCTGGAGGTGAGGCCCACCCTGGCGCTGAGCACCTCCAGCGAATTACTCCCGCGCTTGCACTGGGTGGCACTGCTCTACGGCCACGTGAAGGCGGACCTGGCGGTGACCGGCGGTGTCCATACCGCCGAGGACGTACTTAAGGCCATGATGGCCGGCGGCCAGGTCGCCATGATGACTTCCGCCCTGCTCCGCCACGGCATCGACCACGCCCGCAAGGTCGAAGAGGACCTGGCCGAGTGGATGGAGCAACACGACTACGAATCCATCCAGCAGATGCGGGGCTCGATGAGCGCCCGCAACGTGGCTGATCCGGCTGCTTTCGAACGCGCAAACTACATGAAGGTGCTTTCGACCTACGATCTTCGCTCTTCTGCGGCCCAGTAGCCGCCTCCGGCCGGCGCGCTGCTCAGCAGGCCAGTTCCGCGCGGGAAATCCGGAGCCCGTCCAGTGCGCCCAGCACCGTGAGAGCGACCTTTTCCGGCTCGAACAAGTCCCGGGCGATGGCCTGAACTTGATCAGCGGTGACCTCCTCGATGCTGGTGAGAACTTCATCGAGTTCGAAGACGCGGCCGAAATAGAGCTGCTGGCGGGCGAGGTTGGCCATCCGCGAGGCGGTGGACTCCAGGCTGAGCATCAGCGAGCCTTTGAGCTGGTTTTTCGCCCGGCGCAGTTCCTCGGCCGTCACGGGCTGCTCTTTCAGGCGGGAGAACTCCTCCAGGGTGAGCCGGACAACCTCCCGCAGCGAAGCCCGCGACGTTCCCGCCGTCACCAGCAGGCAACCGGTGTCGCGGTACAGATTCAGTTCGGAGAGCACTTCGTAAGCCAGGCCACGGTCTTCGCGGATCTTCTGGAACAGGCGCGAACTCATCCCGCCGCCCAGAATGGTGTTCAGAAGGTAGCAGCCATGGCGCCGCGGGTCGGTCACCGGATAAGCCGGCACTCCCAGGCAAACCTGAACCTGTTCCAGCGCCTTCTTATTCTTAAGCAGCAGGTGCGGCTGCGGATAGGCGGGCTCTTGCGCCGGCGGCCTCTTGCCGTCGCGGAGGCCGGCGAATTCCTTGCTCACCAGCTCCAGCAGGGCTTCGTGGTGCAGGTTTCCCGCCGCGGCCACCAGGATGTTGGAAGGCGTGTAAACGTCACGGAAATACTGCTGGATCATGGTCCGATGGAAACGTTCAATCGTCTTCCGGGTGCCAAGAATCGGTCTGCCCAGGGGATGATTCGCCCAGAACCGGTCGCAAAACAGTTGGTGAACCAGGTATTCCGGGCTATCCGTCTCCATCTTGATCTCTTCCAGGACGACGCTTTTTTCCCGGATGATGTCCTGCTCGCGGAACAACGGGCGCAGGACGAGATCCGCCAGCAACTCGAAAGCGAGCGGCAGATGCTCGTCAAGAACCTTGACGCTGAAAGCGACCAGCTCCTTGGCGGTGAAAGCGTCCAGGTTTCCCCCGATCGAGTCGACCGAACGCGCGATCTGCTCGGCGCTGCGGCGTTCGGTGCCCTTGAAAACCATGTGCTCGATGAAGTGCGAGATGCCGGTCTGCCGGTCTGTCTCGCGGCGAGCCCCGCTTCCGATCCAAATGCCAGCGGAAACGGAGCGGACGTGCGGCATACTCTCGGTGACGATCCGGAGTCCGTTGGAAAGGGTCGTTGTTCTGATGTCGCGGCGGTGTGTCCGGGGATCAGCCATCCAGGCAAACTCTCTCTCCCAGTATCTTACCCCGCCTGTGCCGGGCGTCGAAGCCGCAGGAGCGCGCGGCGGGCGCCTCGGCCGGGCGGTGATAGAATTGGAAGAGATGGCGCCCGCCCTGATCGGCCTGGAACTTGCTGAAATTGAAGAACTTCTTGGGCCAAACGAGCCGGCCTACCGAGCCCGGCAACTGCTTCGTGCCCTTTACCGCGAGCGCACGAAGTCGGTCAGCGAAATCACCACGTTGCCCGCCGCGCTCCGCAGGGAACTCGAGCGGCAAACCGTGCCGGGCTGGCCCGAACTGGAAACCCGGTACGAGTCAGTGGATGCTACCCGCCGGTATCTGCTTCGTCTGGAGGATGGAAAGACAGTCGAAGCGGTGTTGATGCCCGAGGAGCGCCGCGACACCATTTGCATCTCCACGCAGGTTGGCTGCGCGGCGGGCTGCTCTTTCTGCCTGACGGGCCGGATGGGCCTGGAACGGAACCTGACGGCGGGTGAAATTGTCGGCCAGGTGCTCTTCGTGGCCGAGGACAACGGCCTGCGGCCGGGAGACGGCCGCCTGAACGTGGTGATGATGGGCCAGGGCGAGCCGCTTCTCAACCTGCCCAGCGTGCTGAAAGCGACGCGCCTGCTGGTCGCCCGGGACGGGTTCGGACTCTCCGAGAAACGGATCACGCTTTCCACCGCCGGCATTATTCCGAGAATCGATGAGCTGGGCCGGGCCCGCCGCCGGCCGAAGCTGGCGATCTCCCTGAACGCATCCTCCCAGCGGCAACGGGCGGAGTTGATGCCGGTGGCTCGCAGTTATCCGCTGGAGGAGCTGCTGGCCGCCTGCCGGCGGTATCCGTTGCGGGCCTGGGAGAAGCTGACCTTCGAATACGTGCTCCTGAAGGGCGTCAACGACAGTGACGCCGACGCCAGGCGCCTGGTCCGGCTGCTGGCGCAGTTGAACTGCAAAGTGAACCTGATCCCGCTGAACCCGGGCCCGGCAATTGAGTTCGAAACCCCCGGCGAGGCCCGGGTGCTTGCCTTCCAGCGGATTCTCCGGCGCGCATTCCCGTGCTTCATTCGCCGGCCGAGGGGACGGGATATCTTCGCGGCCTGTGGCCAATTGCAGCGGCTGGCGGTCGCTGGCGGGACTGCTAACCCGTTAATTCCGCAATAGATTGCCGTTGAGCGCGGCGGCCGGATCTGCTATACTCCGATTGGATGTTCCTACGTGCTCCTCGGGAGCGGATCCCGTCCACCGGGCGAGGTGATGATTCTGCCCGGCTCTTCCAGATTTTCCCTGACGGAGGTAGTCAGCCGCGAGCCGCGAACCCGCTTCGCGGCCGGCGATTGGCCCAAGACCAACTGTTCGGCAAGCGGCCCGTCGAATGAAGGTTACGGTTGAGATCAGTCGCGGAATCGAGTCCCTGTTTGGGACTCGCGACGAAAACATACGGGTCCTGGAGAAGGGCCTCGACGTCCGCACGCGCCTGTTAAACGATTCCCTGGAGATTGAAGGAGAGGAAAGGAATGTTCTCCGGGCCGAGAGCATTCTGGAAGACTACGTCGCCATGGTTCGCCAGGGACGGGGCTTCTCCAATGGCGATTTGAACAGCTACTTGCGGGAGCTGATCTCGGACCCGGAAATCAGCTTCCGGCGGCTGGTGGAAAGCGGGCGGAAGCGGAACTTCGGCAAGAAGCTGATCGCACCGAGGTCGATGAACCAGCGGCGCTACCTGGAGGCCATCGAGCAGCACGACCTGGTGTTCGGCATCGGTCCGGCGGGGACCGGCAAGACTTACCTGGCCGTGGCCATGGGCGTTTCGGCGCTGCTGAACAAGCAGGTCACGCGCATCATTCTGACCCGTCCCGCCGTCGAGGCCGGTGAGCGGCTCGGTTTCCTGCCGGGCACTGTCCAGGAGAAAGTGGATCCGTACTTGCGGCCGCTCTACGATGCCCTCTACGACATGCTCGACGTCGGCAAGGTGGAACGGTTCCTGGAGCGGGATATTATCGAGGTTGCTCCCATCGCGTTCATGCGCGGCCGGACGCTGAACGACAGCTTCGTGATTCTGGACGAGGCTCAGAACAGCACCTCCGAGCAGATGAAAATGGTGCTCACCCGCCAAGGGTTCAATTCGAAGATGGTGGTGACCGGTGACATCACCCAGATCGATCTACCGGCCGGCAAGCGGAGCGGACTGCTCCAGGCCGTGGAAGTACTCCGGGATGTCCAGGGAATCAGTTTTGTCTATTTCGACGAGAAAGACGTGGTCCGGCACAACCTCGTCCAGCGGATTGTGAAAGCTTACGAAAAGTACGACGAGAGCGTTGGGAGCCGCCAGTTGTCCCTGCGTCTCGGCGAACCGGCGGGGTTCACCGGTAGCCAGGCCGCCGGGGACGAGGCGGCCGGCCCGGCGGATACGCCCGGGACCTGATCACCGCCGCATGTCACCCGACGACAGTATAGTTGTTTACCGCCGCACCCCGCGGACGCTTCAGCGGCGCGCCGTACGCCGGACGGCTGAACGCTTGCGCCGGGAAGTGGCCGCCGGGCGGCGCTTCACTTGCCTGGTGACCGACGACCGGGAGCTGCAGCGCCTGAACCGGCAGTTCCTGGGCCGGGACTATCCCACCGACGTGCTCGCCTTCCCGGAAGCTGAGCCGGGCGAGTTTCTCGGTGAGGTGGCCGTGTCGGTGACGCGGGCGGCCGAGCAGGCGCGAGAATTCGGGCACCCGGTTGAGGAGGAAATCGGCATTCTGATGCTGCATGGCCTGTTGCATTTGCTGGGCATGGATCACGAGCGGGACCGGGGCAAAATGGCTCGCGCCGAGGCGCGTTGGCGGAAACGGCTGGGATTGGGAACGGGCCTGATCGAGCGAGGGCAGCAGTGAATCTGATCCTGGCGATTCTGGCGGTGGCGCTCACGTTGGCGCTGGGGCTAATTTCGTTTGTCCAATTGTTGCACCTGGAAGCGTTGCGGTTCCGCGCCAGGGAACAGCCGGCGCTGGAGTTCTTCAAGGATACGCTGGAAGACCGGCTTGGGTTGAGGACTGACCAGGGCGCGCTCGCCTTTTCTCTGCTGAAGCACTTCGTCATGGTGCTCCTTGGGCTGGTGTTTTGTGGCCTGACGGCCGACGGCGGGACGCTCGATTGGAAGGCCCTGGCCGAGGCCGCCGGTGCCGGGCTGGTGGTGATGATGACGGCGGCTCACATCGTTCCCCAGTGGTTGTATTGCAAAACGAGCGGCAAGTGGCTGCTGCCGCTGGCGCCGCCGCTCCGGCTGCTGGCCCTGGCCGTGCGGCCGCTCACCGGTTTCTTCGCCTTTTTGCGCTCACTGGCCACGCTGAACGAGACTTCCGGACCGGCGGAGACGAACGGAAATTCCTCGGAAGATCTGGAGGCGCTCATCGAGGCGGGAGCCGATGAAGGGCTGATCGAGGAGGACGACCGGAAACTGATTCAGTCTGTCGTCGAGCTCGGCGACAAAACCGTCCGCGAGGTGATGACGCCACGGCCGAACATCGTGGCCACTTCCCTGAACACCTCGATCGAGGAGTTCCGGACGCTGGCCATCAACAGTCATTTCTCCCGGATCCCGGTTTACAGGGAATCCATCGACGATATCGTCGGCTTCGTTCACGTGCGTGACATCTTGAAACTGGAGTCCGAAGAACGGGGCAAACACGAGCTGAAGGAGTTCGTCCGCCCGACGCAGTTCGTTCCGGAAACCAAGCCGGTGGCGGAACTGTTCCGCGAGATGCAGCAGGAGAACGTTCATATGGCTGTCGTGGTGGACGAGTACGGACAGACGGCCGGTATCGCCACCATGGAGGACGTAGTCGAAGAAGTCTTTGGCGAGATTCGTGATGAATACGATCCCAGTGCGGATTTGAAGGAAGAAGCCGACGGCGTGTACCTGGTTTCCGGCAGCGTCGACCTGGACCGCCTGGACGATTTGCTGGATTTCCGGCCCCGCGAGGAGACCGAATCCACCACGGTGGGAGGGTTGATTACGGAATGGCTGGGCCACGTTCCCGCCGTCGGAGAAGTGGCCGAGCAGGATGGCATCCGGATTGAGGTGACCGCCGGTGACGAGCGCCACGTCAAGCAGGTGCGCGTCTCGCGGAGCGGAACCGGCGAGTGGGATGACGGCGGGGGAAATGGAAAGAGCGAAAAATAGAGAGCACTTCGTCTCCGGGTTCGTGTCGATCCTGGGCCGCCCCAACGCCGGTAAGTCCACCTTGCTGAACCAGTTGTTGGGGACGAAAGTCGCCATCGTGTCCGACAAGCCGCAAACCACCCGCACCGGGATCCAGGGCGTCTTGAACTTGCCCGGCGCGCAGGTGGTCTTCATGGACACGCCGGGAATTCACCGGCCGGACACATTGATCAATAAGAAAATGGCTCAGGACGTTGCCGCCGCCCTGGAAGGAAGGGACCTGCTCCTGTTTCTGGCCGACTGCACGCGGGGTGTTGCGCGCGAGGACGAGCAGGCAGTGGCGCTGGTTGGCCGGGCCCGGACGCCGACCTTGCTGTTGCTCAATAAGGTTGACCTTCTCAAGGATAAGGCGCGGCTGCTGCCGTTGATCGAGCAGTATCGCGAACTCGGTGACTTCGAGGAGTTTATCCCGATCTCCGCTCTCACCGGCGACGGGGTCGACCGCGTCCGGGAAGCCATCGTCCGGCGGTTGCCGGAGGGCCCGCGCTATTTCCCCGAGGAGGAGATCACCGACCAGCCCGAACGCTTTTTTGTTTCCGAGATCATCCGGGAAAAGGTGCTGCAGGAGACCAGGTATGAGGTCCCGTACGCAGTGATGGTGCAGATTGACGCCTGGGAGCAGACGCCCCGTTTGCTACGGATCGTGGCTTCCATCTGCGTCGAGAAACCCGGCCAGAAGGCGATCATCATCGGCGCTCGGGGCGCGATGCTCAAGCGGATTGGAACGGCGGCACGGAAGGAGCTGGAATCCCTCCTCGGACAACGCATTTACCTGGAGCTGTTCGTCAAGGTCCGTGAGCGATGGCGGGAAAAGCCGGCCTACCTGGGCGAGATTGACTGGAAGAAGTAGCTGCTGCGGGCACGAGCTGGAGCCGGAGTCCCGCGACGTTTTATGCTAGGGGGGAGAGTTAGGAAGTTAACATGCGCTGGCTGTCCTTTCTCACCGTTGTGCTGATGCTGGCGGCCTGGTCCGCTCCGCTGGCCGCTGCCCCGGAAGTCCCCGACGACGAGATCCACGACCAGGTCCGACTGAAGCTGGCCGGGGACCGCGACGTGCGGGGCACGAATATCCGGGTGGAAGTTAAGGACGGAGTGGTGACGCTTCGGGGGCGCGTCATTAACGACAAGGCAAAAAAGCGCGCCACCAAGCTGACCCGGAAGGTCAAGGGCGTGAAGAAGGTGATCAACGAGCTGACCGTTCCCCCGAAATAAGGGGCCCGCCGGTGTTTTCCCCGGACGGGCCCGCCGGTCTTTATTCCGCCGCGCGCCCGCGTGTCGGGCCGGGTTCGCGGCGCTCGTTTCGTCTCAGACTTTTTCCGGGACCACGTACGGCGGGCGGTAGTTCCGCGTGAGCATTTTGTTGGCTTCCTCATCGTGCGGAAAGCGCTCGGTGGCGGGGTCGAACTCCAGCACGCGCCCCAACCGGTACGCGATGTTGCCCAGATGGGCCAAACCGGAGGCCAGATGGGCAGTCTCCACCGGGCCGTTCTGGTCGGAGGTCTTGCGGCTGCGGACGGCCTTGATGAAGTTGGCGTAGTGATCGCCGCCTTCCTTACGCGCCGGGCCTTTCTCCCGCTTCTGCCCCAGGAAGACGGCATAGCCGTTGTAGTGGTAAATCATCATGTAGCCCTCGTCGCCGTAGAAAATGTTGCCCACGCCGACCTCGTCCTCCTGGTTGGTGCACCAGGGCCGGACTTCGAACTCGATCATCTTTCTCTCTTCCGGGTAGTAGTAACTTGAGGAGAGCACCTCGGGCGTTTCCTTGTCGTCATTCCATAGGAACTTGCCGCCCATGGCGGTGATCCGGGTGGGGAACTTGTTCACGCCCAGCCCCCACATGCACATGTCGGTCTCGTGAATGCCCTGGTTACCGACGTCGCCGTTGCCGTAATCCCAGTGCCAGTGCCAGTTGTAGTGGACGTAGCGGCGGGAGAACTGGCGCTTCTGTGCCGGGCCTTGCCAGATGTCCCAGTTCAAATAAGGCGGAACCGGCTCCGGCCCCTTGTGCCCGATCGAGGGACGCCAGCGGAATACGAGCCCACGGGCCATGTAGACCTTTCCGATCACGCCCTTGCGCAGCAGCCCGACAGCTTCTTGCAATGCGGCGGAGCTCCGGAGCTGCACTCCGTGCTGGACAATGCGCTTGTACTTGTGTGCAGCTTCGATCAGCTTCCGGCCCTCGTAGATGTTATGAGTACCGGGCTTCTCCACGTAGACGTCCTTGCCCGCCTGGCAGGCCCAGATGGCCGCCAGCGAGTGCCAATGGTTCGGCGTCGCAATGCTGACCGCATCGATGTCTTTGCGGTCGAAAATCTTGCGAAGATCCTGTTCCAGGTCGAATTTCTTGTTGTATTTCTTTCCGAACTCCGCGGCGCGCTCCTCCAGGACCTGGCGGTCGGGATCGCACAACGCCACGACCTCGACGTTGGGCAGGGGCTGGAAACCATTGATGTGGCTCTTGCCCCGGCCGTGCACGCCAAGGACGGCAAGCCGGATCGTGTCGTTGGCGGAGGCTCGCCGGGCGGCCACGTGGGCGGCGGCCACGCCTCCGGCGGTCATCAGAAAGTGTCTGCGGCTGCTCATGATTGCTCCTAAAAGTGATTTGTGTTTTGATTTTATCAGTCCGGGATCACCCGTTGCGGGACCGGCGCTGACCTGAGGGTGGTTCCTTGCCCCGCGGCCTGCCTTGCGCGGCGGAGCGCGTTGGCGCTCGGGAGGGCGTCGAGCTAGAGTGGTATGGAGCAGGAGGAGGACTTGGCGATCGATCCCGATGTTCTGCACTATGCTAACGAGCAGATCTCAGCCCGCCTCGGCACGCTCGTCTACCAGGTGCATGCGGCGGCGGCCCAACCGAAGGCGGACACCATTCACGATCTGAGGGTCGCCATCCGCCGCTTCTTGCAAAGCCTGGAGGTGTTTTCCTCTTTGCTGCCGAAACCGGCGGTGAAGAAGATCCGCAAGCGCCTGCGGCGCATCCTGAACCTGAGCGCCGCGATCCGTGACCGCGACATCGCCCTCGAACTCCTCTCCGAGGCCGGATTGGGCAAGAAAGAGCCCCTGTGCAGGAGCGTTGTGGCTGACCGGCGCGCGGCGGAAGACGCGCTGGCGCGGAGAGTGAAGCGCTTGCACAGCTCGGACTTCTCGGCCAAGTGGCGCGCGGCGCTGGAGATCAACCGGCCATGAAGCAACGCACACCGATCCGTTGGGATGCCGGCAAGAGCGTCGTGGAAAACGTCCGGGAAGTGCTTCCTCCAATGGCGCGGGAATTGTTCGCGCAAGGCCGCCGGGCGGCCAGCGGCAAAGTAAAGAGCAAGAAACTGCACGAGCTTCGCCTCCAGGCCAAGCGGTTCCGCTACACCCTGGAGCTTTTTCAGCCGCTGTTCGGCCCAGCCATGACCGACCGCATCGGCCGGCTGCGCCGTCTCCAGCAGCGGCTGGGCGCCATCAGCGATTGCGTTGCCACCCGGAACCTGCTCAAGGACCTGAGCGGGAAGAAAACGGCGAAGGCGAAAGAGGTCTTTGCCTGGCTTGAGCGCCGGGAGCAGGAAAAGATTCGTCAGTTCCTCACTTACTGGCACCAGACGTTTGACCTCCCCGGCGAGGAGGAGCGGTGGGTGAGCTACCTTCGCCGTTACGCCGGCCGGCGGCGGCGTCCCGGACCGCCGCCCGGTTGATCCACACGCTGGCCGGGCGGAGGGATTCGCTATACTAAACAAGAGCAGTCCGTCTTAACATAGGAGATTCTTTCCATGTTTGATCTTTTCCGCAGCCGGGCAAAAGCCGTCCGGTACCTGCTTGGGGCGCTCTTGATCGTGGTGGCCATCTCGATGGTCGTGACCCTGATTCCGGGGTTCGTCGGCGCCGGCTACGGGTCGGAGAACGTCATCGCCGAAATCGGCGACGAAGCCTTGACCACCCGCGAGGTTCAGGCCAACATTCAGCAGCAGTTGCGCAACAAGGCTTTCTCCCGCGAGATGGCCGGCATGTACGTGCCGCTCATCATCAACCAGATGATCGCCGACCGGGCTGTCGCTTATCAGGCCGAGCGGCTGGGCTTTGAGGTCACCGACGCCGATGTCGCCCAGGCTGTCCGCTCCCTGATTCCGGACTTGTACCAGAACGGCCAGTTTGTCGGGCAGGCCGCTTACTCCCGCTACCTGCAGCAGATGAATCTCACCATTCCCGAATTCGAGAGCAACGTGCGCAAGCAAATGCTGTTGCTGGCGCTGACTAACCTGGCGCTCGAGGGTGAGGTGGTGACCGATGAAGAGATTGAACGTGAATACCGGTTGAAGAACGAAAAGATCCAGGTGGACTACATCAGCCTCTCGCCCGCCGATTTCCGCTCGAAAGTGAAAGTGACCGAGAAGGAGATGCGGGACTATTACGAGCAGAACAAATCCACCTTCCGGGTGGGCGAGAAGCGCGACGCGCGGATCCTGGTGGTGGAGCAAAGCAAGGTCGCCGACTCGGTCACGGTGCCTGAGGAGGAGCTGCGGCGCGTCTATCGGTCTTCTCCGGATCGTTTTCGCCTGCCGGACCGGGTAAAGGTCCGCCACATCCTGCTGAAGACCATGAACAAGTCCCCGGACGAGGTCAAGCAGATCCGGGCCAAGGCTGAGGACATTCTCAAACAGATTAAAGCGGGCGCGGATTTCGCCGAACTGGCGAAGAAGTACTCCGAGGATACGGGCACGGCGTCCCAGGGGGGCGACCTCGGCTGGATCGCGCGCGGGCAAACAGTCAAGAATTTCGAAAACGCGGCGTTCACGTTGAAGCCGGGCCAGATCAGCGACGTGATTTCTACCGAGTACGGGTTTCACATCATCCAGGTACTGGAGAAGGAACGAGCCCGGGTAAAGCCGTTCGCTGAAGTTAAGGACGAATTGGCTCAAGAGCGGAAGAAGCAGTTGATTTACGACCGGATGCAAGAACTCGCCGACGAGGCCCACGCGGAACTGTTGAAGAACCCGGCCCAGGCGGACCAGGTCGCCAGCAAACTCGGCCTCACCGTTTACAAGGTGGAGAAGGTTGGCGCCGGTGATCCGATCCCGGAAGTCGGGGCGAGCGCCGATATGCAGGATGCGATTTATTCGCTCCCCAAAGGGGGTGTGACCCAGGTCATGCAGTTGGGGGCTGACCGCCTTGGCATTGCCACGGTAACGGAGATCTATCCGGCGCGGCAGGCTGAATACTCGGAAGTGGCCGACAGCATCCGCGAGCGCCTGGTGGCCCAAAAGGCGCAGAAGATGCTTGACGAGAAGAAGAAGGAACTCGAAAAGCTGGTGAAGGCTCCGGGGATGACCCTCCGCGAACTGGCCCGCCGTCTCGGCCGCAAGATCAAGTCCAGTCCGCCGTTTTCCCGAGGAGGTAACGTCGAGGGCCTCGGGGCTGCTATCTACATGAGACAGGCGTTCGATGAGCCGGTCGGCGCGCTCGTGGGCCCGTTGACGGCCATGGGCGAGATCATCGTTTGCAGCGTGACCAAGAAGTTTCCCGCCGATATGACGAAGCTGGCTGAAGAGAGAGCCAAGATTGCCAACCAGATCAAGTCCCAGAAAGCGCAAGAGCGCCGCGAGCTGTTGGCCGACGGAATCCTGACCCAATTGATTAACGAGGGAAAGGTCAAGATCAACCAGCGCGTCATTGATCGCTTGGTTTCGGCTTACCGGAGTTGAACCGGTCACGCAAAGCCGCAAGAGCTTTGTGCACCTGGGGATCCCGCTCCAGTTCCACCTCATCGCCTCGCGCCACACCCAGCGACTGGTAGAAGATCTCCTGCTTGAGCCGGCTCCGGATCCATTCCCGCTCGGTGGACCATTCCGCCACGCCGGGCTGGATCCCACGCTGCGCCAGGTAAACCTGGAAGTCGTCGAGCAGGGAGTCGCTCACCTGGAAATCGCCGGTTACGGTACCGAGCTTGCGCAGGGTCTCCGTGGCAAACGAGGTGAACGAGGCACTGGCATCCAGCACCATCCGCAAGCGGGTCATCGGCTCCGGGTGGACCACGACGTCGGGATGAATGCCGCCTCTCCCGCGCACCGGCCGCCCGGAATCGGTGTGGTAATCCTCCGCAGCAGCGGAGCGCCTCGGGGGTGGGACATCATGGAGCTGCCCGGCGGGCAGCGGTTTCTGGATGGAACGGCCGCTCGGTGTGTAATAGAAAGCCGTGGTTAAGGCCAGCCCGGCGCCGTCGGAAAGGGGAAAGACGCTCTGCACGAGGCCTTTACCGAAGCTGGGCACGCCGACAATGACCGCCCGGTCGTGGTCCTGGAGGGCCCCGGCGACGATTTCCGAAGCACTCGCGCTGCGTTCGTTCACCAGGACAGCCATCGGAAACCGGTACGGGCGGGCGTTATCCGGCACCTTCAATTCCTCGGTCTTGCCCTGCCGGCCCCGGACGCTCACCAACACCTTTCCCGGCTCCAGGAACAGCGCGGCCGTGGCAAGCGCCGCCGCCATCAAGCCGCCAGGGTTGTTGCGCAAGTCCAGCACCAGCGCTTTCAGGTTGTCCCCGCCAAGATCCTCGATTGCCTGCCGGATCAACTGGCCGGTATTGGCTTCGAAGCTGGTGGCCCTGACGTAGCCCACTCCGGCCCGCAAGAAACATTTCAGATCCACGCTGGGAGCCTGGACCTCGGCTGGTATCATCACGAACTGCAGCAGCTTGGCGCTGCCCGGCCGGCGCACATCGAGCTTGACCCGCCGCCGGCGGGACTGTCCCAACAAGCTGACCAGTTGTTCAACGCCCAGCCGGTCCAGCCGAATCCCGTTGACCGCCAGGATTTCATCGCCCGGCTCGATGCCGGAACGCGCCGAAGGTGTTCCGGGAAGCGTCTGTAGCACGATCACGCGGCCCGGCAGGATGGAAACGACGCTGCCGAAGCCTTTCTGCGTGGCTTTCTCGAGTTCCTTGAGCTGGGCAAACTGATCCGGATCGAAGAATACGGAATGCGGATCGAGGCGCTTGAGCATCCCCGGGATCGCGCCGCCGTAGATGGCTTTGTAGGAATCCACCGGGTCAGCCGCCTCTTGTTCCACCACCGAATACACTTCCGTGAAGCGTTTCAATTCCGCTTGCACGTCAGGCCAGACCTCAGCGGCGGGCTGGGCGGCGAATAGTAGCAGTAGCAGCGCGGGAGCGATGGCTAGCAACCTCTATTTCCAGTGTAATTCGAATCCATTCCCGCGCGCTTCCCCGCCCAGCGGGTCGCCGCGCGCGAGCGCCTTCGACGCCGGAGGCGCGGTTCTTCCCTCAGCGCGCGTAACGGGTCCGGCGTTTGGCGGCGTGGCGTTCCAGGGCCAGTTCAATCAGCCGGTCGATCAGCTCCTGGTAAGAAATGCCGGAGTGCTCCCACATCTTCGGGTACATGCTGATGGAGGTGAAACCGGGGATCGTATTGATCTCATTAACGTAAAGTTGCCCGGCGCCCTCCTCGAACAGGAAATCGACCCGGGCCATTCCTTCACATTCGACTGCCTGGTAGGCGGCGATAGCCAGCTCTCGCAACCGAGCCGTGCGCTCAGCGGACAGCTCAGCGGGGATCCGAAACTCGGTCTTGTCGAGGATGTACTTGTCTTCGTAGTCGTAGAACTCCCGGAACGGCCGGATTTCGCAGGGCAGAGAGGCCTCCGGCCAGGCGTTTCCGAGCACCGAGCATTCCAGCTCCCGGCCTTCGATGCCCCGTTCAACGATCACCTTCCGGTCATAGCGGGCAGCCAGCCGCAGCGCCTCCTCCAGCTCGGCCCGGTTGCGCGCCTTGCTGATGCCGACCGAGGAGCCGAGGTTGGCCGGCTTGACGAAAACCGGGTATGGGAGGCGGTCTTCTACCACGCGCGCGTCCAGGTCCGGGCGCCGGAATACCACGTAGTCAACCACGGGCAAGCCGCGCTCGCGAAACAGCCGCTTGGCGATTTCCTTGTCCATGGCGGCGGCCGAGCCCAGCACCCCTGCGCCGACATAGGGCAGATCCGCCAGCTCGAACAACCCTTGCACGGTGCCATCTTCGCCGAATGTCCCGTGCAGAACGGGGAAGACGACGTCGACGCCGGGGTTGGCGCCGGGTTCCGGGAGGATGGGGTGTGGCCGCCACTTGCCTTCTGGATTGATAAAGAACTCCTTCACGTCGTACTTCGCGCGGTCGATCGCCTTCAGGATGGATTGGGCGGAGCGGATCGAGACGTCGTGCTCCCCGCTCCGGCCGCCGTAGACGATGGCAACGGTGCGTCTCATAGAATTCGTTTCCCCATTGCGGACATGATCAGCTCCACGGTCAGAGCAGCGGTGCGATTCGCCTCGTCCATCACCGGGTTCACCTCAACCGCCTCCATGGACAGCATCAGCCCGGTGTCACAGAGCATTTCCATGGCCAGGTGAGCTTCCCGGTAGGTGAGGCCGCCGCGAACGGGTGTCCCTACGCCGGGCGCGACATGCGGGTCCACCGCGTCGATATCCAGGGATACATGGACACCGGCGGCGCCATCGCCGGCGACGGCGATGGCTTCCTTCATCACGGCCAGCAGGCCTTGTTCGTCGATATGGCGCATTGTAAAGGCCGTGACGCCGGATTCGCGCACGTGGGGCTTTTCCAGTTGATCGACTTCCCGGACACCCACCAGGACCACATTGGCCGGGTCCACCAGTGGAGCGTAACCGGCCAGACGGGTGAGCTCGGCCGGCCCCATGCCAATACAGGCGGCCAGCGG
The DNA here is from genome assembly GCA_964644025.1 of uncultured Solibacteraceae bacterium. Classification (GTDB taxonomy): domain Bacteria; phylum Acidobacteriota; class Terriglobia; order Bryobacterales; family Bryobacteraceae; genus CAZXVW01. The sequence continues at coordinate 35,429 of CAZXVW010000021.1, forward strand.
CATCCCGTGAACATTCCCGGTAGGG